>JAZQNG010000140.1:0-37525 GCA_045627205.1 Lachnospiraceae bacterium | reverse complement strand
CCCCAACTGTGCACTAGTCAAAATATTTTGGAAACTTAGTTTTGGAAAACAAATCATTGACTTGTTTTCCAAAACTAAGTGTCCAAAATATGTTGACTAGTGCAGTCAGACCATAAAAACTACTGACGTTGACAGAACCGTTTATTTATGTCAGAATGAAGCAGGAGTAATTTTAAAACACTGCAGGTTGTATTTTTGAAGATAATACAGCTGCCGGTATGTGGGAGGAGCTGGCGATATGGCTACATTAATGCTTGTTGACGATGACGCCGAGGTTTTGGAAATAAACAGAAAATATCTGACGAATGAGGGCTATGAGGTGCTTGCGGTATCAAATCCGCTAAAAGCAGTTGCTACGGCAAAGCATTCAAGCCCCGACTGCATCATACTGGATGTCATGATGCCGGTAATGAACGGATTTGAGCTTTGCGAACAGCTGCGCACCTTTTCAACCGCACCGATTATTTTCCTGACCGGACGAAGTTCAGAGGAGGATAAAATAAACGGTCTGATGACGGGTGCTGATGATTATATCGTAAAGCCCTACAGCCTAAAGGAGCTTAAAGCACGTATTGATGTCCTTTTGAGGCGTGTTAACATGCTCACGGTCACCCCCTCAAAAGCAAATCTGATAACAATAGGAGAGCTTTCTATTGATATCATCGCGCACAAGGCCTTTTATATGGGTGAGGATCTTCTGCTTGCCAACCGTGAGTATGAGGTGCTGCTTTACATGTCGGAGCATCCAAACCGCACCATTACCTTTGAGGAGCTCGGAACAAAGCTGTTCGGTATTTACAGTGAGCCCGACCGCAGACTGGTAATGGTAAATGTGAGCCGTCTCAGGAAAAAAATGAGCATTGATACAGCATTAAGCGACATGATAGAAACCGTATGGTCAAAGGGCTATAAATTCAGGAAATAATACACGAGGAATGCACAGTATGATTAACAGGGAATTTCAGACAGCCTCCCTTGAGGATAATACAATAGAAAATCTGACAAAAAAACTGATGGACGCAAACACAAGGCTTGCCCAGCTTCAGCAGGAGCGCGAAAGCATGCTGGCCAACATTTCTCATGACCTTAGGGCTCCTATCACGGCAATCCGTGGGGCAATAGACCTTATCGGCAGTTCAGAAGCCCCTTCCGCAGAGGATATGAAACGGACGATTGCACTTATAGACCGTCGCACAAGGACTCTCGAGGCATTAATCAACGATATGTACTATCTTTTTACCGTTGAAGACAGCTCACGCACGCCGGAAACCGAGGCCATTAATGCTGCGGCCTTTCTGGAGGAATACTTTTATGACGCGGCAGCTGATCCAAAATACGATATATTTGACCTTCAGCTTGATGTTCCTTCCGATCTTGACTGCATAATCGAGGTTGATGTCCAGAAAATGGTACGTGTTCTTGACAATCTGTTTACAAATGCGGCAAAATATGCGATTGCTCCGGGCGACACGGATGAGGCTGACACAAAGACCTCTACCCCGAAAAAAAACAAAACCGGCAGCAGCACGCCTGTTTTGAGGTTAAGCGCATGTAAATGTGAAAGCACAATAAAAATAACCGTTTCCGACAACGGAAACGGCATCTCTCCCGAAGTATTACCGTATATATTTACCAGAACCTACACCGTATCGGATGCCCGCACTCCCAACAGCCAAAGAAGCGGCAGCGGACTCGGCCTGTCCATAGCAAAAGCAATCGTTGAAAAGCATAACGGAAGCATCAGCTGCGAAAGCACCCCAGGCAAAGGAACCGCCTTTACAATCGAGCTGCCCCGTAAGATGTAAACGCATGGGCAGTGCATGCTTCACGTCTCTTTCTTTTTTGAAGTACCGGTTATTTTAAGCGTAAAACCAAAAAACTGGTCGGCAAGACCAAACAGACCATATACCAGCATCAGTATTTTTATGGCATAACAGGCCTTATGATGAGATTCCTGAACCATACAATATATATAGTTTATTTCCACTACGGCAAGCAGTATTGCTATACAAAGAAGACGGTGTGCAGAATCCTTACGCAGCATTTCAATAACGCTATACTCCGCAATCGGAACCAAGGGCACTATTACCGTCCAGAAGGTATCCAGTCGCAGTTCATAGGAAAGCAAGGATACAATTCCAAAAAATAGTCCGCTGAGCATCGCCGCACACAAAGCCACAATCAGATTTCTTCTTCTGTAAAATTTCACGGCGGTATCTGTACTTTCATCCGCGAAACGCTTCAGCATTATTCCTTTATTCCATTTCTTTACTACATTTTTATACAAAAATGTAACAATCAGCGCCACTGTGCCACAGGCATACACCAGCATATCATATTTATGTGAATTTGCATACTTTGGAACCATTGCCCAAAAGGCAGCCCATTTTCCGTCAAAAACCATCCTTTCCCCTTTCCGTCATAAAAGTACATCACTTTTTTTATTTTATCGCCAAACAGCATATTAGTCAAGAATACCGGCCCGACAGCTGCAGGATAACAGGGTTACGGATAACAGTGTTATATTCATTTCAGAATTTCTATCACAATTGATAGCGAAATCTGCGCATATTTAAGCCTTTATCTGTTGACACATAAGCCTGCATATTGTATAAGTATATTGTTGTTTTTTAAACAGTTTTTTAAGAGGAGAAAAAGAAATGAAGACATTTGTTAAGGCAGAATTAAAAGAAAAGAGCATTAAGTTTACAGCTTCACCCAATTGGAAGAACGCACATAAGGGCTGGTGTGTATTACATAAGCAGCCGGAATTGCCCGAGAGTGAATGCACCTGCGGAGCATTCAAGAACGGTGCCGATGGTAACCCCTCTTCTGCAGTCTGAAACTTATTTTGCGCTAAAAGCATATTAATTTGCGACCGATGGTCCGTTTCCGAACCATCGGTCGTTTTTTACCCTTTAAGGCTAAGTATAGAGACGCAATGCCGTCTTTCCTTCCGGTTTTCATAAACAGCCTATGGTCGTATGGATTCACCGACCGTATGCTTGTTTTCTATTTTTATTTCCCTGTCACATATAGTAAGTATGCTTCGGCGGTGCGTGATAATAAGACAGGTAGGCTTCGGATTCAGCTGCATAAGTCCCTGCAGTACCTTCAGCTCTGTCTGTTCGTCAAGCGAGGAGGTTGCCTCATCCAAAATCAGGAACGGTGAGTGACGCACAAATGCACGCGCTATAGCTATACGCTGTGCCTGTCCCTCCGATATTCCGTGTCCGCGCTCTCCTATCACACAGTCAAGTTCTCCCGGAAGTTCGCGCACGAATTCCTCTCCCGAGGCAAGCCTTAAGGCCTCCCACATCTCCTCCTCCGTTGCAAGCAGATTTCCCATACGGAGGTTTTCGCGTATTGTACCGCTGAAAAGGGTATTCCCCTGCGGTACATATGCTATAAATTCACGGGTTCCGGCATTTGCGGGAACAGTATCGCCGAGAGAATTGTAGAACTCGACGTTTCCCTCAAGCGCGGAAGTAAAGGACATGATAATACGTACAAGCGTCGTCTTTCCTATTCCCGATTCACCTATCAGCGCCACAAATTCGCCCGGTCTGATATCAAGTGAAATATTTTCAAATACAGTTTCATCCGTATAGCCAAAGGTAAGGTTCGCAACCCTTACACCGATTCCCAAAGGAAGCATACCCGCTCCCTGTTCCTGCTCCGTGGCAAGTGTATCGGCAAGCCTTTCCTCCTGCGGAATCGATTCGATTTCCATTACCCGGCCTGCAGAAGCAAGTACCGAAACAACCTGCGGCATCATTTTTGCAAGTCCCATAATCGGGGCTTGAACGCGGTTTACCAGAGAAAGGAATACCGACATAGTACCGTAGGTAATAGCAGAAACTGAAATCTGAACCGCACCGTATGCAAAGGCTGCCAAATAACCAAGCTGGAAGCTTAGTCCCATAATGGTCGAGCTTGCCATGCTCATCCTGGTACGCCTGAAAACCCATTTAAAACGGTTTTCGCGAAGCTGCGTCAGCCTGTCGGAGGAATAGTCTTCATTTGCAAAGGATTTCACTATCAGAAGGTTTGCAAGACTTTCCTGCAGAAAGGAACGGTAGGCCGCCTCCGATTCCTGCACCTTTATCTGAAGCTTTTTAAGACGCCTTCCGAGTATCCAGCAGGTCAGTGCCGATATCGGTGCGACCACAAGGGCAAACAGCGCCAGGACAGGTGAATAAGAAAACAGAGTAAAGAACACGAGTACAAGCTCAAAAAACAGCCTGATGATACTCGGAATGACCGTAATGATTCCCTCGGCAATGGCTCCCGCATCGCTCGTCAGGCGCGTCATCAGATCCCCTGTATGATATTTTTTCACATCCAGCCAGTGTGACCGGATGATTTTTTCGTAAATCTGCTTGCGGATTCCAAAGCCAAACCGTTCATCCAGCATGGCCGTCAAAAGTCCGTCCACAACATTAAAAAGCTGCAGCGCCACAGTCAGGATAACATATACTACTATGGCTGTCATAAATTCATTTCCTGCAGTTGCGTCATCAATAATCGATTTTGAAACCGTTACCATCTTCAGTGAAATAACCGTGACAATCAGTTCCAAAACCAAAATAAGAATTATTCTGAAGGCATAGGGCTTTGAGTATTGAAACAGCCATTTCATATAGCGTTTCTGATTGCTCCTGTCCTTCCAAAGTTCCTTTATTTTTCCCACTGAACTAACCATGCCTTTCCATAATCAAGCTTCCGGGCTCATAAAAAACAGATGGTGAGCTTAAGCGATAACCCTCCGGGCTCATAAAAATCAGGTAAAACCTGTTTATTCAAAATGCAGCACATCCTTCAGAATCAGCTCTGCAACCTGCTTTGAGGTACAGGTCGCGAAGCTTCGCCTGACCACAATTATACCTATCTGTGAGGCTGCCTGAAGCCCCTCCATAAACAGCTTTTTCGAGAAGCCCATGGCCTGATAGGTTTTATACTTGTAAAGGCAGGAAAAAAGCTGTTGAAGCATCTCCCCACCCCTTATTTCCACAATCTCAGGCTCTGTAAGGGAATCATCCTGTTCAAGAATAACAAGCTTTGAAAAATGATGGGGCTCATTTCCGAAATAGCCCTCCTCAACATTCATCATCCATTTTGTTTTTTTGCCTTCCTCATAAAACCTGAGCTTCGACATATCGTACTCATCGGGATTCACCACATCCGTGCAGAGGCGTCTCTGTTTATAGGAGCCTATTACCTTCATATCCCCGTCTACCGGCGAAATACGTACCGAATCATCCGAAATAAAGCCCATTCCGGCCTTCAGCAGTTCATTTGCGATCGTAGACTTTCCCGCACCGCTCACACCGCTCAGTACTATTGCATCGTCCGTCCCCGGAACAAGCAGCCCTGCACCGTGAAGCACAAGTGTCTGTTTCCTGATGATAATGGTCGTTGCCGCCCAGCATAAAAGCCACTGGTGGAAAACCGGATCTGATGTATCCTTAACATTATATCCGATTTTATCATCAGCTTCAACACATATGCACCCCATCTGCTCAATATACAGTACATTCCGCCCATCATAATTCAGACGGAAATACCTGTCATTAGAGCCCTCTGCTTCAGACTTCTTTTTTATTTCGGCAATTTTAGCAAGCTCGCCCTCCAGCTCTGCCTTTTCAATCGTAAACTCCGGCTGTCCGGAAGCATCTGCCTCCTGGCATTCATACAGCTCTATGTCGCTGCTGCATACACAGCCATATAAATAATACCTGCCCATAAGTTTTCCTCTACCAAAAAAAGCGCTGTAAATAAATCTACAGCGCACATAAATGATAATACAGATACTTTTTACTGTTCTCCGCTGGGCTTCGGCACACCCCAAAGCTGCTCATATCCTCCGTCAACAGTATACTTCTTTCCGTCTTCCGTATTAGGCTCGGTGGGACCGAAACCTGTAGCACTCAATTCAATTGTAACGATTTCTGCCTTCTCAAACTTCTTCATAGCGTCTGTCTTTACCTCCATTTATTTTTCAGAAGCTTCTCCATACTGAGTCTTCCATCCAGTTAAATTTCCATGTTCATCGAAAACTGCAGTCTTCTGGCTGTCCGGTACTTCAGGATGGTTGATACCAAATGCTGTCTCGCTAAGCTCTTTAACTTCAATGTCAGCTGCTACAAATGTCTTCATATCTTTTTCCTCCATAAATAATATAAAACATATACCTTGATATGTATACCACAATCATTTCCATTTGTAAAGAAAAACTTGCATATTTGATAGAAACTTGATAGAAAGATACTATTCAAAGTTCATGCAAAGCGGTCAGGGCTGATGAATTGGGATTTAACAGCCGTGAACAGCAACGTCAGAATATTCACGTTTCAAACAGAGCAGCACGGGACAGAAGCCTGCTTACAGGCCTTCAGAAACCATATCTGCGTATTCCAATGCAAAGACCGTATAGAAGCACATGAAAATATCTCCGCCTGTCATATCCTCCATTTTTGTATTTCTGACATAGTCGAGCAGCTTTTCTGTATCAACCATCGGGCTGTCCTTATGGGCTTCGGCTACCCTGATTATGTAGTCCCGAATATAATTCTCCTCCTTCAGAAGCCGGAATTTCAGGTCCGCACTCTGGCGTCCCTGATACACTTTGTCAAAAAATCCGGGCGGCATAATATCCCGCATATAGGAGGATACCAGACGACGTATCTCCGTCTCCTTTGAAAAGCACTCCGGAGGCAGACTAAGGACAAAATCCACCATACGCCTGTCGCGCGTCGGATCGCGCATGATAACGCCTGTATACAGTGAGTTCTTCAGATCGAACTCACCGTAATGTCTCATATTCAGTCTGTTTAAAAACTCACGGTGATAGGCATCGTGATAATTATAGCTCTTTTTCAATCCCTCATCATAACGGATGCAGTATTCATCAATACCGTATTTCTTCAGAAATTCCGGTCTTGCAAAGGTTTCATTGGCCGCCGTATGTGTCCTTCCCTTTACATTCCGGCCCAGAAGACAGCTGAAGGTATGAAGGATGAGCCATTTCCTGCTCTGTTTGTGTTTCCTGTGAAGTGCATTTAACTCCCGCCAGTATTTCTTCAGCTTCAGTGAACGCACAAGATAAAGCATATAGGTATTGTAATTGTTGTAGGAAACCGTACCGTTTCCAAAGGCACCCTCAAGAATCACCTTGGCACCCTTTGCCGCGCTTTTCTTAATTCCTTCATAAAGCCACATCATATTTGAGATGGATTTATAAGGGGTTTCTATTATGCGTGAATAGTTCAGGTGCTCGTCCCACAGATTCACATCCTGCAGGTCGATAAATTCCGGCTCAAGGTTTCCCAGATACTCTGCCGTTTTCAAAACAACACCGGACTCGTCCGTGAGATATTCCCCGCCAAGGTCGCTTTTATATTCCTTCAGAGGAACCGAGGTAAAGGAATAGAGCTTCTTTCCCCTTTCCTTCAGGATAGGTGCTGCCATACAGGCAACAGAGGTCGAATCGTAGCCGCCGCTCAGGAAAATGGCACATTCCCCGTCTGTCCGGATTGCATCCCTCACACATCGTCTGTACAGGGAAAGGAACTCCTCCTTATAGCCTTCATCATCCTTGTCATGCCTTCTCTTTACCGGATTTTTGGGGTCCCAGTAAATTGTTTTTTGCAGCCTTAAGTCGGCCGTCATCTCATAATACGAAGCGGGCTCCGTCCTGAATACACCCTCAATAGGTTCGCTCTCGCAGTCCGCATACATATCAAGACCGTACAGACCAAGATAGGCGGCAAACCAGGCCTCGCTGATCTTCGGCTTCCCTATTATTTTCGTCAGAGGCTCAATCAGCGAGGAAAAATACAGGACCTCTCCCTGCTGATAGTAGGAAACATACCTGTTTCCTACTGCATCGCTGACAAGCTCAAGTTTTTTATTATCCCTGTCATATACTGCAAAAGCATACGCACCGAGAAGCAGATTCAGGCTCTCTTTGCCCTTTTTTTCAAAGCAGAGGCGCACAAGCTCCCCATCGGGCATTGCAGCATCAGCCTGCATTCCAAGTGCAGCAAAAACCTCGTCCCTGTTGTCCAGGATTATATCACCCGTAAAAAAAACTCCGCCGTTTCGGCAGGGCAGCTTTTCATTTTTTGCTTCAGCATTGATATACCGGATTCCGCATCCCATATATACGCCCTTATCGGATATTTCTTCCGTTCTGTCTATAACACATTTCGAAAAGGCATCCCTGAATATCTGCTTATGTTCCTCCGGAATATCCCTTCCGCTAAAATCTATAGCTCCCCAAATTGCTGACATAACTACCAGCCCTTTCCATAACTCATAAAAAATAGATTATTTAACTTCTGAATTTCGCCACCATGGCATATTCCTCGCCATTTCCACCGGTGATATAGTGCTCTCCGCTTCTCAGCCATGCATGCGGAGCCATTTCATTTTTTTCGTCCTTTTTTACGCCCAGATAAAGCGTGCAGGAAATCCCCTTCCTCATCAACAGCCTTCTGGCCGTAAGTGCCTTTACAAGGCAGGATTTGTCTCCCGGTGTCCAGGGAATCCGTCTGCAGGATACCTCCACCTGCCAGGCCACCAGATACATATACCTTTCAAACTCCTGCGGAACCTCCATCGGGGACTCCTCGCCCTGAACTCCCCAGCCCTTTTCCAAATGGCGTTTCGAGAAAAACTTAATCCTGAAACGGTACCAGGCTGTCAGATACCAGACACGCACGGTCATCTTTTTATTTTTATTATTCTTAATAAAACTGATCAGGTGCTTCATCTTCTCCGTCCAAAAAACAGCACCGGTGAAAACTGACCCCTTGAGGACGGGGTTGTAGGGTCATTTTCCACCGGCTCATACAAACCATGTAAGTGTGTGCGTGCAAGCCTTAAACAGTAACAAAGCCACGGTGTTCATGTGGTGTTTGTACACTATTCAAGCCAGCCTAATTCATCCAGTCTGCCAAGAAAGCTGTAAACCGATTCCGAACAAACCTCACGGGTGACATCATATTCCTTTAAAAGTCTTTCCAGGATTTCCTCGGGAGAAACCGCCTCAGCCTGAATCATATCCCAGATGTCGTTCCCGACACCTTTTATCATATAGTATTTCCCGCTATCGAAATCGACCATTACCTTCTCTCCGGCAAGGTCAGTCACCGTAATCTGCTTCTTCAGCTTAACTTTTCTGTCTGCTTCCATACATCAATCTCACCTTTCACTAACATAATGCCACTACTCTCATAAACATTAATAAACCATTTCTAACCAATAACTATATATTACTATTTTCAAAAAATCAAGAAAAAACATTCCGTAAAGCTTTAATGACCATTTATCTGTTTTTCATTATCCCTAAATCCTGCAGCATTTTCATACGCTTTCTGGCTATTCCGGCACGCTTGAAAACGCCGACCCTTTTATCATCATGCTTCCATTTTGCAAACATTGATTTCCAGCGTCTGAACCAGTTTGCCGGCAGCGAGCCCTCTGTCGACAGCCCCCGGTCATGAACACTTTTTTTATCCGGGAACATAAATTTCAGAACAATCCCAAGCCTGGTTTTAGGTATTTTTTTATTTTCATCAAGATAATAGGGCTTGATTACATCTGTGGTCTTCCAGCGCTCCTTCAGCTTGTTTCCGAACACTCCGGCCTCAAAGGAATCCTCGATGATCCAGTCCGCATCATCGCTGAATTTTTCTTTAGGTAATGCGCCCTCATTCATAGACAGATATCTGATGCAGGCCGTAAACATGGTCTCCGTAATTTTCTGATAGTTCAGCCTCTTAAGGTCACTCCAAAACCTTTTCCAGTCTATCTGCCCAAAATATGCATTAACATAAAAGGACAGGTCCAGCAGATGCCGGATTCCGATACCTGCCACCGAAAAATGCTTTACGGCATGGATTATCAGATAGGTCAGATGTTCCGTATAGCCGAGAGTCTTTGTATTACAGCCGTCAACCTGTATATCCCTAAAGGTGGCAGGCTCCGTCAGGCCCAGGGAATTCAGTATTTCAACCCTCTCCCCTTCGGATTCGGGCCACAGCCTCCTGTGAAACTCAAAATGCGTGCCTGTAGGGCTGATGCCGACAAATACACTGTCCTCTTCCTCATAAAACTTATATCCGGCCCCGCTAAGTATCGGCTTTATTTTTTCCTCTCCCTCCGGTCCTATCAATATATCGAAATCTCCGGAATGCCTTGCCAGGGGTTCAGGATAAAGACTGCTGAGCACGGGCCCCTTTACAAGAGCCACCGTAATATTCCCGTTTTCTGCCGTCTGAAGTACAGCTGCCAGGTCCTTTCTTGCAAGGAGCGATGAAAGCTCGGACGAAAACGCAAAATCCTTTATTTTTTTCAGTATATCATCCGGTATTTTTGCCGCAGACCGCATGGAAAACATAGGCAGATACAGGGTTGAAAGCATATTCTGGTCCATAAGCTCCTGCTTCAGTTCATAAAAATCAATCCCCGACGCATAGGGTGCCCCGCATTCCTCTGAGAGCTGCGGGTTCATCAGTTTTTTTATCAGTAAAAGAATAAATTCTATCTGTGTGTTCATTCGGAATCCATACCTTTCTGTCAAAATGTTTTTAAAGTTATATAAAAACTGCTTGATTTATTCTGATAAATCGTGTATAAACTAATTAATAGCAAAATCTTCGAAAGATGATGACGCAAAGCCACGGGTCTAAAGTATTTTTATACTATGACAGCCGGTTGCCACCTGTGTTCTCAGCTATTGTGCTGAGTTTTTTTATTCTTCAAAGGGGTGCTCATATGAAAAACAATAAAATTTTAAAGCTCATTGTAGCTGTCCTTGCAATTGCAGTTGTCCTGACGGTAGTATATGATATGGTGGATTTTGGCGGGAGTTCCTCAGACAGCCCGTCCTCAAAGGTTCCCTATTCCATAACAAATATTTCTGCCGTTCCAAACAATGTTTCATTCGATGTTACCACTCCCAACTATGCTAAAAATAAATATGTATACAACACCCTTGCCCAGCTCAAGAAATCAGCAAAGAAGCTTTCTGCGGGAACTAAGGTTGCCACTCTCGGCTATTACAGCAAATACGACAACGGCGCAGCCAATTACATTATCTCCTCCGAAAGCTCCCTTGTTCCCAATGAGGCTACCGTAATCAGGCTTGGCGACGGTCTTTTTGCAGTTCTGGAGACTCCCGGCAACGCTGTTTTCGTTGAGCAGCTCGGCGCCCACGGCGACGGTGTCCACGACGATACCGCAATCATCAATCTCGCATTAAACAGCGGCTTCAAAAACGTGCTGTTTTCCAATACAACCTATAAGTGCACCTCCGAAATCATCATGAACCAGCCCGGCGTCAACGTTTACGGCAACAATGCCATATTAAAGACCGACAACGACTATGCCGGAACAAAGGAATGGTTCTTTATTGTTCAGAGTGATGAGATATATATCAACTGTTTGAACATTAAATCCTTTGAAACCATCGCCACTCCCTGTACACACCAGCTCTGCATAATGAATGCCTCCGATGTTTTGGTGAACAACTGCACGTTTGAATATCCGGACTCCGTATGCACCGTTAAAAATGACGGTTCTTCACTCGGCCATACAAACATTGACCTTTATACAAACTGGCACAATATTGAAATAACCGACTGCATGCTGGTAAATAACAGCGGCGGTGAAAAGGGCGGCGGAATATGGATCCGTGACCTCTTAAAGCAGGGCTGCAGCAATCTCAAATTCACGGGAAACACCTTGTACAAGCGCTGCCATGACGAAATACTGGCCATATATCTCGGAAGCATCGAGGAGGTCGAAATATCCGGCAACAGCTTCACAACCGAGGAAACGGGCAACTTCACACCTTCACCCTTTAATTTCTGCTTCGGACAGGCAAATTCAATACTGTGTAAAAATATTGTTTTTGACAACAACGACCTCAACACCGAATCCACAAGCTTCATTGCAGCCTTCGGCAATTGTGAAAATGTTAAATTCACAAATAACCGGATACAGCACCGGCAGATAGGTGAAAAAAATCTTTCACTGTTCTCATACCTTGATAATTCCACAGTTAAGGATGTATTGTTCGATGGCAATGTAATCGATGTAAACGCAATCAAAATACTTAATATGGTATTTCGGCTCGACTGTTCAATAGGCAACAATACGATTACTTCAAACTACAAGGTAAACCGTTTCATGGCTGACAGCTGTACCGACCTTGGAAGCAACACCTTCAACAATTCAGCGGCTGCCGTCACAAAATAATCCGGAACAAAAGCCGTTTACCCCTTCAGCTTCTTTACAAGCCGGAACAGGCCGAGCCTGTATATAACAATCTTCAGCCTTTCAATTACACGGTCCCTGAAGCCGATCGGAAGATACTTATTTACAAGTTTATCTATAGGGTACGAATCTATATCCTGATAAAAGGCATTTCTGTCCGTATGGGGTACTGCCGAATTCCTCACCATCACCCCGTCAAGCGAAACAGCCCTTTCGGTATCGGTAATATAGTATTCGTACCCGTTTTTTATCTCTTCAAATATCTGCCTTCCGCGTTCACTCTGTATAATCAGATTGGTAAAGCCCTTATCGTCGTCCTTCAATTCCGCAACCAGCTCCCCTGCATGCCAGGAATCATAAATCGTAAAGTCGCTGCACCTGTTAAGGGTTTTAAAGCTGCAGGAATAACAGCTTGGCCTGGATGCGATTTCCTTAAAGAAGCTCTTCAGCATGTAGTCGACACGGGCGCTTCCGTAATACGCCTTTCCGCTTTCAAATACAATTTTCATTGTACCGCCATGATATCCATAGGTTTTGTTTCTAAAGTTAATCGTCCTGATTTCACCGTTCTTTTCCTTCTGGAATTCCAGATATTTATCCCACAATTTCGGTGAAGGTGTACCATGGCATACCAGATCCACAAGAATAAGTCTGTCATAATCCTTTCTAAGAAACGATTTCAGTCCGCTCACCTGGCAGGTCGTTCCGATAAAGCAAACCATACTGCCTTTATCCAGCAGTCCCTTTATCTGTCTGAACACATCGTCCAGGCTGCTTTGAACATATTTTGAGCCCCTGATTTGCTGCAGCTCCAAATCATCCTTAAATATCATATGACGCACCTTAAAATCCTCATCATATGTCGCTGCGCACACATATCCGCCTTTACCTGTCACATATCGGAAAAGCGGTGACACAAATCCTCCGGAGGTACTTTCCAATAATTCCCCCTCGTTTTTTGTCCTTACCACATATGAAACGGGAACCGTTTCAGGAACAGATGGTTTATTTAATACCGGGCAGATTTTTTCACATATCCCGCATTGCACACACAGGCTCTTATCAATTGAAGGATATAGGAAGCCTTCCCTATCCGGCTGCATCTGTATGGCCTTTTGCGGACAGCTGCTGTAACAGGCTGTGCATCCGCAGCATACAACATTGTTTAAATCAATCATGGCAATCTCCATACTTTTGTACGGGCAACTAACAAATTATCTAAATGGTTATTTACCGGAAAACGCTTCTTTCAAATATGCCTCCGACTGCTCCTTTATAGCCTCAAGCCTTGAGCAGACCTCGGGATAACTGATTTCCTTCTCGGTCATCTGCGTAAAATCCCCATCATCCCTGTAACGTCTGTCATTCAGCTGCAGATTCGTACAAAGCGAGTCTATCCTTGAATTTTTAGAATGCCCGGAGGATTCACTGTATCTGTTAAAGGTAATGAACTTCTTTTGATATATTATGGAAAAACATGTTCCATGGAAGGAATCCGTAAAGACATACTCAGCGCCACGGAGAATATTCAGAAAATCATCAGGGGCAACATCATAAAAGGTCATATCACCAAAATTCTCATCCTCGGGCACATACTGATCGAGATGATGAAGGGCAACTATCTTCAAACCGCGTTTTTTAGCATATTCCGTTACCTTTTGTCTGTATTCCTTATTGCATCCGAGAAAGTATGCAAAAACATATTTTGAATCTATTCCGCATTTATCCGTTACGGGAACCATTCTGTCCCATTCATTTTTGTCAAACATAAGTACCGGATCCAGAACCGTTGGAACCGTGCGCCCCGTCAGCTCCTCCACTATTTCTGCGCCGCGGTTTTCACGCATACTGATATATTCAATCCGCTTCAGGTATTCGGCGGTTCTTTTTTTCTGGTAAAAGGGTATTTTCTTTACGCCAAAGCTCGAAGCATATGATATTTTGCGGATAGCATCATCAACAAATTTCAAATTGAAAAAATTAGTCGGAAGTCCGGCAGGAGACCACAGCTGGTCGCTTCCTGTCAATACGGCATCATACCTTAAGGCATTTGTCTTTAATTCATCATATCCAACGCATTCAGTTGAAAAACCCTCAAAATGTGCCTCACGGAATCTCCTGAAGGCCTGCGAGCGTACGGCATCGTTCCTTGCAAACTCAGGATGAAGCTTTTTACCTATTTTTTTCTTAAGGCTCTCATATTTATCGTTTAAAAGTACAACATTCAGGAGACGTGGAATAAACCTGATACTATCAGAAAGTGTATGCTTTTTGGTATATCTGATTAATTCATAATCTATATTATATTTTTTCAATAAGGATACAGTTGCATAGGATTGTAGCATTCCACCGTAATTTTCATGAAAATATTTAATACATACACCTAACATAAATCTTCTCCAAAATCACTTTTTTCTCTTCATACGGCCGATTAACGAAGCCATAACCTCCCGTCTGAACAGATACATATAAATAAGGGTTAAGCCGATATATACTGCTGCCCCCAGAAAAATCTTAACAAGCAGTGTGATAATGCTGCTTTCAAGGCTGATTCTGAATACGGCAAGGAACATCACCGCTCCTATAATCAGGAAGACAAAAATGTCCTTGAGGCAGTCCGAAACAGGTATGTGCCTGAAGGACAGCACCCATTCCATCGCAAAAATCACCAGCTCCGCTACCAGAGTCGCAGCCGAGGCTCCTGCTGCCCCGTAAACCGGTATCAGCAGATAATTTAATACAAGGTTCAGGGTTACCCCTGTCAGCAGACACACGACAAACGATACATCGCGTTTGTTCGGCAGCAGATACTGAGTCTTCAGAATGTTGCCAAAGCTTATGGAAAGCATGGTAGGGGCCAGGAAATAAATCAGTACCGTTACCCCTTCAAAGCCCTCTCCAAAAAAAATCGGGACAAATTCCTGTGCAACGGCACATATTCCAAAAGCAAAGGCGGACGTGGCAAAGGCCACAAACATAAAGGATTTCTTCAGGAAACCGGCAAGCAGTCCCGCGTCTGCCCTGTTTGCAACAAGGTTTGATACCCGCGGAAGCATAACCGTACCCAGGGCTGTTATCAGACTGTTCGGAATCTGTATTATTTTCTCTGCATTCTCATAATATCCGAGCTCTGTTTTATTCGCCATGGCACCCACCATTATCTTATCAAAATAATTCAGAAGATTTATGGCGATTACCGGCAAAAATAAAATGATAACAGGTTTAATATGTACCCTTAAATCACTGAAACGCACCACGGGCCTGACAACATATTTCCTGATAAGAGGAAATACGGTTACGTATGAAATAAAGGTTGAGGCTGCAAGAATAAGGGCGTACAGCCAAACGTCCTCTTCTGTTTTTACAAGGACCAAAATCAGAATTACACTGAATATTTTAACACAAATATTACGGATGGCCGTAATCTTGAACAGTTCCATGCCGAACAGGAACCAGGTAATATCAAACGCAATCGAAATGACATTGATTCCCTGAACAATTGCAACAAAACGGTTTTCGGCAAAAAACAGCGTATAGAGTACATATGCGACTGTCAGAACAGTCGTCATAAGCAGCTGCAAATAGTAAATTTCATAAAAAACCCGGCTTCTTTTCTCCCTGTCATCCCTGACACGCGCTATACTTCTGTTGCCGTAATCCGATATGCCAAGGAGGGAAAAAATCATAAAATAATGGGCTACCGCATAGGTAAAGCTGTACTCTCCCACGCCCTCCGCCCCCAAAACCCTTGAAACATAGGGTGCGGTAATCAACGGTGTAAGCAGCGTAACTATCCGGTATGAAAGATTAAATAAAAAATTGGTTTTAAGTTTTGAACTCATTTTTCCTCCTAATGCAACGAATGTAATGAGTTGCTCATGGAGTAGATTGGTGCGTTCTTTGCACCAATCTCTTAGTTTGAAAATTTATTTTCAAACTTATCTTATAGTCATACGTTACGATAAAAGCTTCTGTATTTCACTAAATACTCTTTCACAGTTTTTGTTGTCTCTCGAAGGGAAAAACGCATCCACATTATCCCTGTATTTTTGAGGCATTTCAAAGCTCTCAAGGCTGAACAGTTCACATTTCAGCTGTTTCGCCTCCGTTACAACCGGTCCAAATCTTTTTTCCTCAAAATAAGGTCTGAACTCGGCCTTGCCATGTATTTCACCATATTTTTCCCGGTCAAACCGATAAAAAATAATCGGCTTTTTCAGATAGGCAAAATCAAAAAATACACTTGAATTATCCGTAATCAGCAGTGCCGAGGAAAGCAGAAGCTCCTGCACATCCGCCGATTTTGTATCCAATATCCTTACACGCTCACTTTTTGTACTGAACAGATGTATAAATTTATGCATTTCAACATGCGGGTAAAAATTCAGGAATATATTTTTCTTTTGCAGATACATCAGGATTTCATCATCATTTATCAGACCTTGAAAGGCTTTATAGTAATCGCTCTCTTTAAACTGCTCATCGGAATAATTTGTATATATCATGCGCCAGGTAGGCATAAGAAGAATGTCCCCGGTCACGTTAAGGCTTTTTGAATTAAACAAATTGTCATACCGCGGAAGACCTGTACACTTGATGATTTCGCTTCCGTAATCCGTCTCCTCCAGGAGTGCTGCGGCTTCCTCAGGCGCCCCGCTGATAAATAAATCTATCCTCCGGTTTTTTTTATTCCAGCTGACTTTACCCATCGTTATACCATGCTGAAGAAACACCTTTTTCCCGCGTACCGAAACCAATTTCCTACGGTCAAGCTGTGAGAAAAGTTCAAGATTCGGTGAATATCCCTGATAATGCGTACTGATTAAAAGCGGCGAAGTAATATAATAATACAAATGCTTCAGCGAACCATATTCAACTATGTCCTCTTCCCTGATTTTATGACAGTCCGGTGAGTTTTTGCATATAACATATTTCACCTCAATTTCCGGATGCTCCCCGCAAAGATATTTATACATCCGGTATCCGTTGTCTCTGGCATCGTTTCCGCGTTCAGCCACAAGCCATACATTGTTTTTTTTACCAAAGAGACGAAAAAAGGGCCAGACAGAAAAATATTTAATCGAGTCCTTAGCCTGCCTCAGCCGGCGTTTGATTAATCGGGAAGTCATACTGTTTAGTGCCTTTCTTTAAACATTTATCCTTTTGAAGCAGCAGTGTTTTGTTTGCATTCAGCCTGCATACCGGAGCTTTCTGCCGCTTCCTCATCCGAATCGGGCACCTCCCGATTGAACATAAAAATCAGGAAAAAGACCAAAACCCAGTACAGTGCCCTTCCGGACCCAAACATATGGTTAAAGCAGCATTCCGTAAAAATATAACCTAAAAGACACAGGGAATGATAGCCCTTTGCACTCTTAAAATAGCCTGCCAAAAGAGCAAAAAATCCGACTGCATAGCATTCG
This sequence comes from Lachnospiraceae bacterium, assembly GCA_045627205.1. Classification (GTDB taxonomy): domain Bacteria; phylum Bacillota; class Clostridia; order Lachnospirales; family Lachnospiraceae; genus RUG11977. The sequence goes on along the minus strand of JAZQNG010000140.1, from coordinate 19,817 downwards.
AGATAAATTTTAACAACATCACAATGCAAATCGTATATACGCTCGGTTCCTACCGTACCGTGGAATTCCCTGAAATATTCCGTAACAAGCATTTTCACGGAGCCAAGGCCGCCACCCGGACGATAATTGTCATAAACAGCATTCATTGTCCTGAACCTGCCCATAACAAACCGGTCCCAGTCCATCCCGAACGTCTTGAAAAACCAGCTTGCCATCGCATCACTGCACAGTAGTTCAAAGGCAAAAGGAACGACCATAAACAAAACTACAAATGCTATATAATATATCTTTTTAACCCTGCTTTTCGCATTTATCCGATTGAAAAACAATATTGAAAAAACGGCAAATATTAAGGTAAGACGCTTTAAGGACAAAAAACAGAAAATAAATGAGACAAACGTTTTAATCCGTTTTCCCTTCCGGACATAATACACCACAAGCAATACGAAAATAAAAGCCAGCTCGCTTTCAAACGGAGAATACGAATCAATAATATCTATGGATAAAAAGTTATTAATCGAAAACAGCTTCAGATTTTTCAGGAAAAAGGCTGCAGTCATCAGATAAAAGATGGTATCGACGGCATTTTCTATTTTACCGTCCGCAGCATTTATATACATAAAAGACAACACTATCGGAACAAGGAAATAAAGCAGTTCGTCCACAAGATTCATTTCACGCGAATTAAAAATAAGCGCATAAAGTGATATACCCGCAAGTACCGCTACCGACAACAGATAACATTTAAATTCCTTTTTGAAAAATTTAAATCCGTTATTTACAGCCACAATGAAATAATAGGCGCACACGGCAAGGGCTATGATGTACTTCAGCTTTATACGCTCTGTCATAGCGAAAAAACTGTCTATAAATGAAATCTGTGTCCTTGTATCAGACATAAGGAAAAAAACAGCCCATATCCCAAAGAGAAAATTCACAATATTCACTTCAATAATCTTGTAAATCCTGGTCATGTCGTTTTCTCCATCAGTCAGGGATACTCTCAATCCGCTTTATTGCCCGTTGCAAGGTCTTAGTTCAATGAATACAGAATCAAGGTGTCTTCGACAACCCGGTCCCAATTGTATCTCTTTTTACAGTAATTCTGAAGCGCAGTACCGTCCGCATTACCCTCCGCATTCCTTTCGAGGCAGCTTTTGAGCTTCGCGCAAAGGCTGTCGACGTCGCCCTTTTTAAAGGTTTCGGCATTTCGGTTTATGGCCTCAACATTTTCCGGAATATCGCTCACAAGGCAGTTACAGCCAAAGCTCATAGCCTCCAGAAGACTTATGGGCATACCCTCAACATCACTCGGAAGAACATAAAGAGAGCAATTGCTGAACAGCTCCGCAATAGTTTTTCCCTGTACAAAACCCACCATTACAATACGGCTGTCATCCGCCGCCATTTTCTTCAGCCGGGCGACATATTCATTTGAATGGCTGGAGCCGCCCGCAATGACAAGCTTCTTGTCCGTATCGAGCTTTTTAAAGGCCTCTATCAGAAGATGGGCTTCCTTCTCCGGAACAAGACGTGCAAGGAAAAGAATGTATGAATCCTTTTGCAGTCCGTACTTTTCGGTTATTATTTTTGCTTTTCTTTTTTCAGGTATATTTACCCCGTTCGGAATATATCTTGTCTCCCTGTAATATGTTTTCATAAAATAGTCCTGAATATTCCTTGAAAGAACTATTATCTCATCGGCATACTTTGCTGCCATCCTTTCGCCGAACTTCAGCATTTTTGTGGCAAAGCCGCCCCATTTTGAGCGCTGCCAGTCCAGACCGTGTATCGTAACAACCGTCCTTTTTCCAAAAAGGTGTGCCAGGGGAAGGAAAACACACGACCCCTCAGCATGGTAATGAACCACATCATATCGTCCAAAAATTACTCTCATTGTAGCATTAAAAGCATATACAATTGCGTTCAAACTTCTGTTCCTAAAGGTGAATACATTTTTCAGCTTCACACCCTTGTATTCCTTTAGCTTATGAAGCTCCAAATCTGCCTTTTTATCTGCAACATTCTGTCCTTTTCTATTGTAAGCAACAACAGTGTGCCCTTGGGCAGCCATCCGTGTTGCAAGCTCCTCAACAACTATTTCCACACCGCCCTCACGCGATGGAATACGCTTGTGACCAATCATGGCTATTTTCATTCAATATCACATCCCTCTCATTTTCGCAGCTGTTCTGCGATATCCCTGTCTACGATTTCCTCGCCTGTGGTACCCTTCAGGGCCTCCTGTGAGGTCTTCGAAAGACCATTGTTTACCTCACATGAAAAATCACAGGTTGAACATTTGTCAAGCTCCTCCTTCGTCACCTTTCCGTCGCGGAAATCACAGACAATCCGGTTTTCAAACATGGAATATTTCTTTTTCTTCCAAAATTTAAGGAATTTATGCCGTACAACCCACCATAAGGGCTTCATAATGTACTTATGCATTGCAGGTGATACGGAGCCTATCATCCAGCATTGACGATCGCAGCAGCGTACAATCTGCCGTACCTTTTCCGCCTGTTCGGACTCCCACAATTCCTCCCAGGATGATACCTGGTTCAGATTTCCCATAACCTCCTTGTTCTTTGTGCCGTTACAAGGCATTACATCGCCGTAAGGATCGATAAAGAAGGTATCGAAGGCCATATCGCAGGGAAGCAGACGCTTTTGCCCGAATATGTAGTTTATCAGTCCATGATTAAAATATGCCCTGAACCATTTCTTCGGAGAATTTGATTTCAGAAGCTCATTTACCAGGTTTTCAAACTCCCGGGCAACCATCATCCTGTCATGGATAATATTTTTAGCTTCAACAAAGTAAAATGAATTGTGGAGTGATGCCGTGGCAAATTCCATATTCATTTCATCGGAAAGCCTGTAGAGCGCAACCAGATCCTTTGCGTTGGCATCCTGCACCGTCATTCCGAACCCAACATCCTTCATACCCATTCCGACAAGGGTTTTCAGGGTGGTATAGCCGCGGTTGAAGCCATCCGCAAGCCCACGTATTCTGTTATTGGTTTCCTCAAGTCCCTCAATGGAAATACGTATTCCGATCTGAGGAAATTCCTTACATAAATCCACAATACGGTCTGTAAAAAAACCATTCGTGGATATAACAATACGCTCTGATTTTTTATAAAGCTCCCGTACAATATCCTTTAAATCAGTTCTGATAAAGGGCTCGCCACCGGTTATGTTTGTAAAATACATTTCGGGAAGCTTCCTGATTGTCTCAAGGGAAATCTCCTCCTCCGGCTTTGAAGGGCATTTGTAACGGTTGCACATATTACAGCGCGCATTACACCGATATGTTACTATTACGGTTCCGTTCAGTTTCTTCATTACTACTACACAATCCTCTCATATTTATGTTTCATGACAGCTCAGTTTATTAGCTTTCCCCTAAAGCCTTCACTGTCACATGAACATCATTTATAATACTTCATAAGCTTTTCGGTGTACTCTTCAACCGAATCAAATTTCTTTTGCAGGCAGTTGGCACTAAAATCCTCCAGCTTCTGCGCATCAAACCAGAGACTGTTTATCTTTTGATAAAGTTCTTCCCTGCTGCCGCTTTTAAACAAAAGACCGGTCCTTCCGTCCTCCACGAGCTCAGGAATACCGCCTATATCGGCCCCTATCACCGGAGTTCCGTAGGAAATTGACTCCATCACCGAAAAAGGACAATTTTCGTACCACTCCGAGGGATAAATACTGAAGCGTGCCTCACGGATGAGCTGCTCGAGTTCCTCACCCCTTTTAAAGCCGACATTTTTAATATTCGGTATTCCCAAAAGCCTTTCCTCAAGCGGTCCCGTTCCGGCAAAAATAAAACTGACCTCCGGAAGCATTTTGCATACCTCTATAAGTGTTCCTATTCCCTTTTCTTCGGAAAAACGCCCAAAATAAAGAACATAGTTTTTCTTTTTGACCGCCTTTTGTTCAGGTCTTTCCATGAAGTTCAGCAATGCAACCGTTTTGTCCTTAAACAGGGGGTTGGTATCCATCTTCGACTGCATGAACCGCGTGCAGCAGATGACGGTATCAATATATTTATAGGTCTTTTTTATTTTCCAGTACATCGCCTCTGCCATGCCCACCGCACTCTTAGCCTTCGAACCGTGAATACAGCGGTTTTTCATGCAGTTTTTAAAATGGCCGCCTATGCAAAGCTCACAGTTTTCGTGTGTGCACGGATTGTTCAGCATATGGTTTGGGCAGACAAGCTGGTAATCATGGGCCGTGTACAATATTTTTACCGCACGTCCTGTTTTTCTCCTGTATTTTACAACCTCAAGGATAACCGACGGTGTAAGCTGGTAATTGAAATTGTTCAGATGCACCACATCCGGTTCCATATCCTCAAGTACGAGGCGTATTTTTTTCCGTGCCTCCCTTGAATATATGGTTTTAATCGGATAAGTAAGCTTTGAAAGCCTGCTACCTCCATGGAAATCCATATCGGTGGTATATGCCCCGGCATGATTTCCGACACACCGGCCTTCATGCTCCATTCCAAAATATTCAACTGTATGTCCCTGAGACTGCAGATACTCACCAAGCTTGAATATATATGTTTCCGAGCCCCCATTGGGGAACAGGAATTTATTCACAAAAAGAATTTTCATCTATTCCATTCTCCGAACATAATCATCTTTTTTTCTTCTTCATATTTCTGATGAGCAGCAGGGCAACAATTGCAATGGCAGCTCCTGCCACAACAATAACAAGAATGTCCTTCATTATGGAGCCTGAGCTTTCAGCTTCATCTGAATAAATCGGTGTGGAGGTAGAAAGTCTCGGTGAAACGTCAACAACGAAAATACCTACATCCTCGGTATACTCGTTTTCATTTGAATCCTCATACTGAAGGGTGAGCAATACATTCTGGGTGCCCGCCGAATCGTAGGTAACAAAGGTTTCCGCATACCTGCTGGTTCCTGCCTCAACCTCTCCGATCTGATAAACCTGCTCGCCACCGGATACACCGCTTATTACAAGACGGGTATTGAATATTTTTTCCTTTCTGTGGTTTACAAAGTTCAAATTGATAAGCGATGTAGCACCAACAGTAGCCGTCGACGTTACGTTCACATTTTTGACATTTACGCTTCCTGCCTGGGAAAGAGGCACTGCAATTGCAGCATTTCCCGTATAAAAATTGCCCTCAGCGTTGTATTCCCAGGTAAAATTCCCGCTGGCATACAGATATCCGCTTTCTATGAACATAACCTTGAAACGGATGGTTATGCTGGCTCCGGGTTCAACAGATTCAATATATTTCTGGTTTGAGGCACCCTTTGCCGGAAACAGAACCTGATTCTGCGAGGTGTAGGAAATAACCAGATTCCTGATGACGTATTCAGAGCTGGTATTCTTTATTGTAACATCCATATATGAGCTTTCGTTGAACTCCATCCTCGGGTCTACCGCATATGAAGTAATGACCAGCTCCGGCTTGTCCATGGCATATACAGTCCGGGTAACGCCTGCAAACGGCGAAAGAACGAGCACTGCTGCCAGAATAATAGCAAATATTTTTTTCATAATCAGTCATCCTCCGTCGAAGAGCCGGTATAATGGGCCTTGTTCCTGTAATATTTTTCCTTTTTGAAGTAGTCATAATCCTTCATTACGCGGCGGTATTCCTGCTGCTCCACATTGTTCACAACTACGCCGAGGATATTTGCGCCCGCATTATCAAGCTGTTTTTTAGCCTCTTTAATTGATTTTTTTGTGTATCTGTTCAGCTGTGAGGTAATGAGCACCGTCGCATCTGCCAGGCTTGAAAGGACTGCCGCATCAATCGAGGAGGACAATGACGGCGTATCAAGAATGACATAATCAAAACGGCCTGCCACCATATTCATGAATTCCTGCATTCCGGCAGAGCATACGGAATTGATTGCGTTTCTGTCGTCCTTTCCGTTCGCTATATAGGAAAGAAGGTCATAATTCGTCGGTGTTGTGATTTCATTCAGTGTTGAACCGCCCTCGAGAAACTCTATAATTCCGTTTTCGTCCGTATCCGTAAGGTGCTTGTCCTTTCCAAGCTTCCTGAAATCCGCATCAACCAGAAGTGTCTTCCAGCCTGCCTCCGCCATGGCAATGGCAAGATTTATGGCTATCGTGGTTGTACCGACACCGGGCTCCGAGCCGCATACCACAAAGGTTTTCAGATTGTTTTTCTGTTTTTTGATATGAATCTGTGCTACCAGACGGTCGAAAGCATCGTTCAGCACTTCATTGTGGTTCTGATATATATTTTTAAAATTTCTCATCTCAACCTCCACACCTATGCTTTATTTCAGATCCTCATCCGGAATGATTCCGAGAAGCTCCATACTGCCAAGTGTTGCATCCTCAACCCTGTATACCCTGTCAGAAAATATTTCATGGAGCACGATGATACAGGCCACTCCGAAAAATCCGACAAGGAAGCCGAGAATTGTCATCTTTTTACCATCGGACGAGCTTGAGGCATTTACCGCCTCTTCACTCGCCCTGTCGAGAATTCGTATTCCCTCACCACCGGTGATATTCTGTGCCTCTATAAGGAAGGCCTCTGCAACAGCATTTACAACTGCAACGGATTTGCCGACACTTGAGGAACGTGCCAGAATATAAAGGATGGGCGATTCAGCCTCATAATCAATATAAACCATGCTTCTGATTTCCTGGGCCGTGATGCTCTCGTCACCGATAAGTCCTTCCGCACGTTCGGCAATCATATAGCTTGAAATAATCTGTGAATATGTCTGCATGGCACGGGTAGCAATGGTTGTCTCCGAATATGAACCATAGGAAGCACTATATATCGTCGCACTTGCCGTATAGGTTGTTTTATTCTGGATTCCCTTCACAAGATAAAGAACGGCAGCTATTGCTATTCCTACCAGAAGCATATAGTACCATTTTTTCAGCAACGCCTTTAAACATCTTCCCACATCAATTTTCACTACAGTATTCATCTTTTACCATACCTTTCCCGACCCTGCGGAGCGATTGTTTTCTTTTTAATACTGCGGCCCCGTAAAAATACCGGTGCCAACTTTGTTTACGCAAAAAAGGTCACAGTATTCCCGTGACCATTAAAATACTCACACCATTATTTCAAAACTCACACTCATATAAACCTGCTTTTCATTTCATAAAATGCCGTTTTGCAAGCATTTTCCCTCTTCTCAACGCCATTTACTATAGCATACATATAATAAGAAATCAAGAAAAGGTTTTGAATATAATTTATTTTATTTTGGGAAAATTTACTTCAGTTGGTAAATATCATACAATCCACTTATTTAATACAGGAATTTTATTCAGGATAAATGATGCAAGCAGTGATGCCGCCAGAACCAGAACACTCACTGCCGGTATTGTGAAGGAGTTACTGCAGAGGCTGAGATTAAGCTTGCACCTTCAAAAATTGACATGAGCGGAACATTTTAATAATCACAAAACCGGGCGGCACCCGAAGCATTCAGCTTTGGATGTCACCCGGTTTATATTCATTAATCAGGGTTGCCCTAAGTGTTACCCTAAGGCTTTCCTAAAACATCAGTCTTAAAGACTTCCTGTCATATCACGCTCAGACTCTCTTGATAAGCTCGCCTACAGGAATTGTAAGTGTGTAAAGACCGAAGATACTATTGATATAGCCGATCTTTGCATTGCCGATGTAGAAGTTCTGGCTTGATTCATTTGCGTCAACTGAAATGATCTGTGTAGGATCGATTGCAACATCATTGACCTTGATTGTGAAGCAGTCAGCAAGAACTCCTGCAGCTGTGGACATTGATGAAGAGGTCTTGTTTGCGGTAACTGTGTAGTTAACTCCACTGTCAACAGCATTGATTGTAGCACCGCCGATTGTTGTGATTGTTGAGTAATTGGTTCCGCCGTTGTAAGCCTTAATCTTATACGCTACGATTGAATAAACACCGGCAGCAAGCTGTTTGCCGCTTGCAAAGCTTGAAATCGTGAGACTCTTCTCTGCCGAATTGTAATCAATCACACCTTCCATCGACAGTAAATCTGCATCGGTAAGGTACTTGCCGTCCTTTGCAATTGTATAAACATAAATCTCTGAGCCTTCAAGAAGACCAAATCTGTCAGCTGTTGCAGTATTAATTGCAGGGGCAGCACCCGAGAATAATGTCATAGGCTCGCGCTTTACTGAGAAGTTTACACCCATATTGCTCTGCTTTACGCCGTTGATTGTGAACTTGTAGGACTCAGGCTTTACATCGCCGGGTGCAACCGCTGTATTCATTGTATAGGTTTCGTTCTTGGTTTCAACGATAACATCCCACTTATCAGGTGTGTCAAAGTTGCCTACGAAGAATGAGAAGCCCTGCTTCAGACCATCGCACTCAAGAGTACCGGTAACAGTACCATACTGTACACCGCTCTTCAGTGTAACGCTTGAACCGTAAACAGTAGTACCGGCATCAGAAACGATAGGAAGGAATGTAACTGTACCGATTGAAGCTGAATCTGCCGACTGAACAACATTGATTGTCTTGCCCTTCATCTCACGGCCGTACTGATCGTAAACACTTGCATAAATTACAAGGCTGTCGTCTGCAGCAACATAAGTATTCAGAGTATTCTTGCTAAGCTTGAAGGAGATCTTGTCTGCCTTCTTTGCAGCCTTAACCTCAAGTGCGATTGAGCTTGAAATCTGTGCACCGGTTGCATCCTTGAACATAAGGTAAGAGCTTCCGACATTGTTTGCAATGAGCTTGAAACCGCCGTTGATATTCCAGCCTGTTGACATAAGAACGGTCTCATCGCCAACCAGAACTGAAGTAACACCCATCTGTGTAAGTGTCTTTACTGAACCGTCTGAGTAAATGAAGAGTGCCTCAAGGTTTGCATTCAGGTCGTCCTTTGTAAAGTAATGAACGAGCTCGTCGCCCTGCTTGAGATATGTGCTGTCGCCATCGGTAATAGACCAGATAACATCTGTTACTGAAGGTGCTGATACAGCGATTACGAAATTGTTCTCAATCTTCTTTGATGCATTTACATCAACTGTAATCTTAATCTGATAGCCGACATTTGCCTTTGAGAAGTAAAGCTTGGTGCCGTCTGCAAAGCCGTCATACTGGCCCGAAATAAGTGTAATCTTGGGAGAAACTGAGCCGGCAACCTTGTTTGTGATATCAACGTCATCCTTGTTGAAATAACGTACTCCGATATCCTCTGACTTGCCAACCTGAAGCTCTGTCTTTTCAATCTTGATTGAAGCGATATCGTCCTTTGTAGCGGTAATGCCTGTTACCTCGTATGTGCAATCCTTGTAGTCAATGCCATACTTCATACCGATAACGAAATCTGAAGACATTTCAACGGTAACGGTCTTGCCCGAAACTTTAACATTCTTTACTGTTGAGAATCTGTTCTTCTGATCAACTACTGTTGTATATACGAAGAAATCTGATGCCTTGGCATTCTGATCTGCATTCTCCTTGAAGGTGATTTCAAACTTGTTTGTAGCTGCAAGTCTTACTGTGCCTTCAGTCTTTGCAGGAACAGGTGTAGGTGTTGCTGTAGGAACAGGTGTTGCCGTAGGAACAGGTGTTGCTGTAGGATCCGCAGGCTTAACAGCCTTTACTCTGATAGTCTTCTGAGCGGTTACTCCCTCGTACTTTGAGCTCATATAAGCATAAGCCGTGAAATTGTACTCGCCTTCCTTGTTAAGAACTACGGTATAGGTTGTTCCCTTTGAGTTCTTCTTGGTAAGCTTTGCATTTTCATTGTCGCAGGTAAGCGCACGGAGGTCTGTATCGATACCGTTTCTGGGCATCTTGATGGTAAGCTTTGTACCTACCTGATACTCTGAACCGTCCTTAATACCCGTAACAGAGAAGGTATCTGCATTTGAGTTCTTCTTAACAACAATCTTAATACTCTTGTTCAGAATAGTCTTTTCTGTAGACTTGCTGTTAACCTTGATATTTACATATGCAGTACCCATGCCTGTAGACATGATGTAACCGTTGCTGATTTTGCAGATGTCGGTATCATCAGAGGTAGCTTTAATCTGCATTGTCTTTGAACTATAGCCTGTAAGGAAGCCTGAAAGCTTTGCCTTGCTATAATACTTTGCTGCCTTGCCTGCAGCTGTCGTGCCTGAACATCCGTCAACAAATAATGTCTTGGATGACTTCTTAAGTGATACCGATGAAGCTGCCGAAACCGGAACTGTTCCGACGATGAGCGCCATCACAAGAATCACTGCGAGAAACCTTAACGCTTTTTTCATTTGTTATTTACCTCCTAAATTATTGTTTTGCTATGAGCACGTCAACATCACACGTCTTTGTAAACTCCCCATATTCGGGATTTTCCAGCCCGAATGACACCGTCCTTACATAAACGCTGCCTGATTTTGACTCAGAGCAATCAACCTTTGTTACATAACCGGTGATGTCCTCACCGTCCAGATAAAATTTAAAGAATTTCTTTATATTTTTAGTCCAGGGTGCACCTTCCTCTATTTTTGCACTCTCGGCTATCTGGTCATATACTATATCCGGCGTACTGTCTATTACCCGGAAGCTGAAATCATTACCTCTGTATTCCAGCCGTGAAATTTCCTCACCGCCCCATATATAATAAAGGGCTACTTCATATTTTCCCGATTCAAGCATGGCGCCCGGCGCAAATGAAATGAACTCCGCACCGTCATAGCCCACATAAATACAGTCAGATTCGCCAAGCAGCCGTGATTCCCTGCTGCCCTCGGGTGTAAATCTGACAAGAACAGCAAACATGGCCTCACCGACATCAAGCCTGTATTCCCCGGCACTCATTCCCATGCTCGGCTCCTCCGTCAGGATTCTTATATCATATCCGAAATCGGAAGCCTCACCGACAAAATATCCATCGCGCGAAAGCTCCACGCACATAAAAATCGATTTTGCCTCCGCATCCCCGTAAAGTGCAGTATCCAGAACCGGTACATCCTCTGTCTTAAGCTTGAAATCATAGGCCTGAATCAGATCCGGATTGAAATCTGCATCCTTTACATTAAAGCTGATATTTTTTGAAAAATCCTGCCATTTTACGGCAGCCTTTACCATGGTATCCTTTCCTGTCATATGGCAGCTGCTTCCGTACAGTATCATCCTGCCGTCCGTGAAGCCTCCAAAATCAACCGTGCCGGCCGATGCCCTGTTTTCCTCATCCTGTACGGCCGTAAAGCCGTCGGCCTTCATCACATCCCCGTACTGGTCCAGCAAATCTGCCTTTATTATAATGTAGTCATCCGCAAAAGCATTTGAATTCAGCTTATCCTTGCTGACGGATGCCTCAATCGAGGCGGGCTTCCGCGCTTCCTTTACATCCAGTCTGAAGCGTTCAACAATCTCCTCGCCCTTCATGGCCAGGATAATGGTCGCGCCCTCGTTGTTCACGCCAATCTCCGTGCCACCGGAGGCTGCACCGTACAGACGTCCGGTCTGCATGGCAACATATTCCTCTTCAATCCGCAGGCTGTCGATTCCGGCCTCCTTCAGAGTCCTGTACTTCCCGTCGCTGAATTTCAGCAGGGCCTCAAAAACCACACTGTCGCCAAAGGCTATATAATGCTTCTCCTCTTCACCTTGAGCAAGATATCTCCCATCATCCTTCGTGAAGGTATACATATATTCGCCTGTATATTCCGGCTTTTCAATGCCCTTCGTAATGACATTTTTCTGAGCCTCCAGCCGTCCGTTTTTCAGTCCCTCGAAGACTGCCTCCGCCTTCACTGTCAGGCTGGCACCTGCCTTCGGTGCATAGAGTCTGTTTGATGAAACAAACACGCCCTCCGCATCGCCCGTAATCTGGACACTGATATAATCCTGAAGGACCTGCGCAACGCTGTCCGTAATATCTATTCCGTCCGGATTCAGGTAGCGGTAGCCAATCTCAGCCAGCTTTCCGGCCTCCACCACAGGCAGTTCAATTTCCATTGAAGCGACCTGTCCGACTCCGCCCTCTGCAGCCCTGAACCTGAATTTCTCATCTGCAATCCTTATGATGTATTCACTGCCGCCCTCAAAGGGCTTGAACACGCTGATACATGCCGTGCCATCCTCTATATTTATGTCGCTGACATTTGTATAAAAGCATTCAACGTCCATAAACACTTCATAAATACCTATTTCTGACGGTTCAAGGTCCTCATATGCCGCCTCTCCCTCATAACAGAAGCTGTTTAATGAGGTCTGCCAAAGAGTGCTTTCCTGTTCCTCTACACTTACATGGATTTCCTTTAAAACCGTGGTACCGCTGTATTTTTTACTCTGATAGGCCTCTGCCCTCAGGATATATTCTCCCGGTTCATCAAACCGGACGATAAAGCTGTTTTCTTCCTTCCCTTTTTCAACATAAACCTCATCCGAATCGCAGACAAGACGCCTCAAATCCGTATCGGTCCGTATTTTTCCTTCTGTAGTTTCCACAAATGCAGGAAGCTGGATTTTAACGCTGTCTCCGGGTCTGAACACATCCCCATCCTCTGCACCGAGAATTGTAAGGCTGTCCTCATCGGCATTCTTCCAAACCTGTACCTTAAACGGCTTATCAAAAAGAACCTTTCCCGTTTTTTTGGAGGTGACCTTCATTTCTATATCGGTACTTCCGATTCCCTTTGCATAAATCCGCAGCTTTTTATTGCTGACTGTGGCTACGGATTTATCCGCACTTATTAAGGTAAGCTTCATCTTATCCGGATTGAAGCCCTCTAAAAGATTCTTCGCATTTATAAGCTTGGAATAGGATGCCTTTCTACCGTCGCTCCGCTTCCCGCGGCAGCCGCCGCAAAATATGATTTTCGTTGTTTTCTTTAAGGAAATATCAGTCCGGGCATATGCTTCTGCCATCGGTGAAAACAGACCTGTCAGAACAGCAAACAGCACAATCGTAATAACTGTTTTAATTCTTTTCAAATTTTCCTCCCACTTACACCCAGGTAAGTATACTTCAATACCTTGTGCTTATATCCGACTACTATAGATTATATGGTATTTCAATTCAAATATCAATCACCTTGCACTTTTGTTTTCAAAAATGTCACAAAGCTGTTAAGTTTTTTGTATTTCCTGCCGATAAAAAGAGTAACAGCATGGAGAGTGCTGCTAAATCGAATGTTTTTGTGTAATGCTTTACGATGCTGAAATGAGACACTTCACATCCGATGTGCCGATCCCACTACGGAAGGCCCCGTACACCTGCCGGAACCGAAAGGTACAGTTCTCATTGTCCGTGCTCAAGGATGAACCACGGACAGGATAACACAATTACACAAGGAGGTAACTTTATGAAGAAACAATTTAAACTTTTACTTTCCGCATTGGCACTGGCGATCGTAGTATTCGCCGCTACCGGTGCAGTTAGTGCACAGGCTGCTACCGTCACATACGACCCCGTAGCAGACACCGTAGTTGCAGACAAGGCATGCATCGGCTACATTCTTAAGAATGGCGAAGCTGCCACAGTAAAAACAACAGGTAAGTGTGTAGAGCTTTCAACAACCGCAACCAAGCTCACAGAGCTCGGTTTCAAGGAAGGCGCAGCTGTTTATCTTTATGTTGTTGATGCTGCTCTTGAGGCAAATGCAGAGAACGTGACGGCAAACTTCACACTCGCAGCTCCCAAGGCAAACAAGGTTGTCGGAAAGATTGATTACACCCAGGCTGATATCGCCACTTCAACTGCTGCCCTTTCAGCAGATGTTCTGGACAAGGAAAAGAAGGCCGTAACGGATGCAGTCATTATCTGGAGTGCAGACAACACAGCATATGTTGCAGCAAATGATGCAACAAACGGCTACACAGGCGCAAAGCTCGCTGCTTCACTTGAGGCAGGTGCTACAATTTATATCAAGGTTCAGGGTACAACTGCTATGCGTACATCAAAGGCCTACAAGGTTAAGATTGCAAAGCAGGCAAAGGCTCCCGCAATCAAGCTTGATGTAAAGAAGAACGCACTTAACATTAAGAACGGATTTGATTTCGCAGCTGTTACAAAGACAGGCGAAACCTATGGTACTATCGATGCTTCAGCATGGTTCACAGTTCTTCCTTATCTGAAGAATGCAGCCATCAAGGAGTCTGCTGCAAGTATCGTTGCAACCTCTGCATATCTTCCTCTTGCTGCAAAGAATGCTGATGCAGCAAAGGCAGCCATCACAGTTGGTACGGCAACAAAGTATGCTTATACAAGCTATAAGTTCAAGGCACTCGGTCTTGATGTTCTCGCTGCAAAGATTAGCAAGACCTTAAACGCTGACTTCTCATTTGCAGTAAGAAAGTCCGCAACAGACAAGAAGCCCGCTTCAGCTATCACATATTGTGATGTTAAGGCACAGGCTCTCGCTCCTCAGATTTACACAAAGGAGAATACCTCTTCCTATACCACAATCGCTGATGGTGAGAAATTCTCACTTAAGACACCCAATCTTGCAAACTATACATCAGCATGGACAGGTATCGGTGCAGATGTTGCTCCCGCTGAGGGCGCAACAGTTGACGCAGCAGCTGCCAAGTACGAAATGGCAGTTGTAAAGGTTGCCGATCTTGGAACCATCGACTGGTCTACAGTTGGCTGGAAGTCAATCAAGGCAGGAACAAAGATCAACGATAAGACAAAGACAAAGTATAACGTTACAGGTGCAGCAGCAGCTACAACAGCTGTACTTAAGGCAGGTAGTGCAGCAGCTTCAGAAGGCAAGCCTTATGGCGATGCTGAAACTGTTGTCCTTATCCGTCGTGCAGGCGTAAAGGGCAAGGGTGTTTCAGATGCGGTTCTCGCTTCTAAATATCTCATAACCTACGTTTACAAGGACGCAACCTCAAAGAAGTATGTTTGGGAAGTAGCTAAGACTGATGCAGCTCAGATCCTTGTTGGTGCTGACGCATATAAGTACGAGCTCAGCTTCTTAACATGGCAGCCTAAGGAGGGTGGCGAATTTGACTATGCTAAATCAGATAAGCTTGCTCCTATCACAGGCTATACTTCAATACTGAAGGATACAACAATCGAGCTTCCTGAGCTTGACAAGATGGCTTACGCATTTGATACAGCAAGCGGATATACAGTAGCTTCTGACAAGAAGACTGTTACAATTACAAAGGGTGCTAAGGATGCTACCGTTTCTGCATCAATCAAGGTTGATACCGAATATGTTCTTACTCTTAAATTCAAGGGCATTGATGGTCTTGAGGATGTAGTTGTAGAAAATACCTACTGGGGCAAGGAAGTAGACTTCTCAAGTGCTATTAAGGCACAGACAGGATATACCGCTGCCGCAACCTTAGACGGTGCAGCACTTGCAGACAAAAAGATAACTGTAAACGACAAGGCTGCAGTTACCGTTACCGTAACCTATACCAAGGCTGAATGATTCGGAATATGACGCGAAAGCGCCGGCTCCGTTTCAGAACAAAAACAGATAAGTAAAAAATCTGGGGCTGTGAAAAAACTCTGGTAACCGGAGGACGCCCAAGTCCAAAAACAGTCGTATCATGGATACCCATGATGCGACTGTTTTTTGTATGCCGGCTGTCGCAGCAGTATCTTCGGCTGATTAGGTTTCGACCTGCGGTTTACTAACTGCGACAGCATTTTTGTATCTATGTCCTTCGCCTCAAGTCGTCCCTCCCTGGACTCCTTTTCGGCGCGCCGTCCGTCCCTGGACGGCTTGACGGACATAGTTATTTTTTACAATGCTGTCGCAGTAAGAAAACCAATGCAGGTCTCAAATATCAGCCTCTGATACTGCTGCGACAGCCGGCTTATAAAAATCAGCGCAGCATCATGGGTAGCCGGTTTCCAAAGATTTTGGACTTTCGCCACGCCCGAGCCGCGTCCTCCGGTTACCTTTTGCAGTGAACATAACAATCCTTTTAGAGCGGTAAACTTCCCCATCGATTCCGAGGGGATAATGAGATGTCCTAACAGAAGGGCATTTACGTTCCTTTACCGCAGCCATATAAGAGGAAATCAGCAATCTATACATAAATCAAGGGCATGTAAAAAAAATTTTTTACACGCCCTTTTTTATAATCAGATTTTTCTAATAATCTCACATTCTGCTGTGTCTCATGGACTTCTTGTTTTCATACATTTCGGAATCCGCACGTGCAAATACATCATTAAATACGAAATCCCTTTCAGGATCGTAAACGGATATTCCGCATGCAAAGGTAATTCCATCGTCCGATTCCGCTCCCATCTCCCTTAAAAGACGGAAGTTTTCTTCGCGTTCCTCATAGTCGCTGCCCGAGGCTATTATTACAAATTCATCGCCGCCGATTCGGTAAACCGGGCTGTGCTGGAAGGCACTGCATATCTTCGAGCAGGCAATCTTTATCAGCTTGTCTCCCGCTTCATGTCCGAGCGTATCGTTTGTGGTCTTCAGATTGTTTACATCGCACATTATAACTGCAAAATCGACGTCGACACCTTTTTCAATTGCTGAATTGAATTCCTTCTCCGCACGGAAGTATGCCGTTTTATTCTTTACGCCTGTAAGCATATCGGAGGTTGCCAGCATCTCTGTTTCCTTCAGTGTCTTGTTATACTCCATATAACGCCTTGTTTCGGCGTCTATATCGTGGCTGGCGGCAATTACCATAAACTTGTTGTTTGAGCTCGTATCGGGTATGATTTTGCTTTCATAGTACCTTATCTCATCGTTTACCAACGCACGGTAACGGACCAGTACAACCGGCATCTCTGCCAGGGATAAAAGAAGCCCTCTCGGATAGAACTGCTCCTTTACATATGCCCTGTCCTCTTCATATACAATCTTTTCGGTAAAGAGGTTGATGTATTCACCGTAGGACAGCTTCGTCAAATCCCCTTCGTATCGTCCCAAAAGCTTATTCGAGAAGCATTTCATGATTTTGTTGTTGTTCAAGTCTATATACATGATATTCTCGAAATCGGCCGACAGCGCCGACAGCACCTCGATATGCTGTGCGGAACGCCTCATCTCCGTTCTGGCTTCTTCCGAGTCGTTCTTTATTTTTTCATTTGCGTGCTTTATAGTATACAGGCTGCTGCATCGCGAATACATGATAATCGCATTCAAAAGGATTGCAAGAAGCGTAAATATCAGTCCGTTTGCGACATCCGTTGTCCTGATGTTTACCGGTTCAACCGGCTTGTGGTCCGTGGCCTCTATCAGGAAGAACAGAAGCGCTATGACATCCAGAACCGCCACCCGGATCGGTGCATCCGCGGTGACGACATTTATTACAATCAATATTACGAAATATACCGTCGACTGCGATTCGGTAAATACATATATCGACAGATGTATTCCGTATACCAGCATAAACCCGCATAGCGCATAATGCAGGAAGTTCATAAACGGTCCGTCCTCGTACACCACATAAAACAGAAGAAATACGAATACGGCCGACACAAGCATCATTGCGAGATTTACACCGAATATCGGCGGCTCGGAATCACTTCCTATAGACGCCAAAAACAGTCCGCCGAATGCCACCACCATAAAAATGGAAACAATTCGCCAGACCATCAAATTCATCTTG
Source organism: Lachnospiraceae bacterium (assembly GCA_045627205.1). Taxonomy (GTDB): domain Bacteria; phylum Bacillota; class Clostridia; order Lachnospirales; family Lachnospiraceae; genus RUG11977. Next base: position 2,256 of record JAZQNG010000140.1, on the reverse strand, counting down.
TCAAACACCGGTCGAAGCGAGTAGAACTCTTCCTTCTCCAGGCCGCCATAACAGATGAAACGGATTACCTTTTCACTGATTTTGTCCATGCTCTGGTCCTCTGTGTTATGATGATTTGCTAGCTGCACATATTTGGTTACAAGCCCAAACTTAAAGTGATTTTAACATAGTATTTTCTTTTTTTCAACGATAAACGGGCAAATAAGATTTATTTAATATTTTATTTAGAAAGTCTTTTATCCTTCGATTTGCTGCTTATCAGCTTCTTCACTGTCCGGCTGCTTTTTCCGGCCCAGTATAACGAGCGGAATAAACGCAAGAACAGGCATTGCAAAGCCTACATACTTTAGGGATGACAGAATCAGATTATTATATAGGGAATGATATACTATCGCAAAAAGCATGAGCGATACCGCCAAAAGATAACCCGCTTTTTTCTTTTGATTTAAGAAGGTCATTCCGTGGCCGACTGCAAATGTGCAGACACCATGCATCATTCCGGATCCGAATGCCCGTCCTATAAAATCCGAAAGCATAATGCTTTCAGAATATACAGCAATGATGTATGCATTTTCAAGCATGCCAAAGCCGATTCCCAAAAGCAGTGAGCATTCAAGAAGCGTCCTTTTCCGTGGCCGTAAAAAAATAGCATAAATCAAAATCGGAAGTGCTTTAAACAGCTCTTCAATAACCGGGGTGATAAATCTGGAATAGGTGGTTACCGCTATGCCGGAAATATCTATTATGATATTCGCAATGTCGCCGGAAAACAGACAAATCAATGTTCCAAAGAGGAAGAAAAGTAAAACCCTTTTTGATTTTTTCCCGCAAACGAACACACCCATGCTCAACGGGAGTGCAAAGCAAAGAAACAGTATCAGATTAAGGTTTTGCATATTTTCCCCCTTTATTCTTCGGCCTTTGCCCGGTTTTTACGTTTTTTCCCATTCAGAATAACTATTACTGCAACAAACGCGATAAGCACGGCTGATACAACTACAATTCCGATTGTATTCTCACTGTCTCCGATAATGGTCGCAGTCGCAGGAACGCTTCCCTCGGATACCTGTTCGGCAGAATCGGCCGAATCTTCTGTTTTGTTCAGATTGATAATGAGACGGCATTCATCCTCCTTTACATAGTCGAAAAGCACTATGCCGTAGTAATAGCCCGCATAAAACACGGGCGGCTTATATCCGTCAAGCCCTGTGACCTTGCCGAGAATCCATTCGTGAATATCTGCAGACGTCCTCGCAGGTGTACGGAAGGGTGCCTGATAACAGGAGGTGTGTATCAGTCTCGGCACTCTCTCTGATTCGGGTTTATTTTCACCGGAACTTGAAAATGTCTTCGTCTCCTTTGAAAGCTTCCTGACATTGTTAATATCAAACACACGCGAAAGCTCCACAACCTTTTTATCCGTTCCGCTGCTGTATGTATTTGCTATACAGCAGTAATCGGAGAAAATGCCGGAGTTGTTGTTCGGTGTGGCTATGATATGCCCCTTCGCCTCTTCTACCGTCGGCACCGGATCTCCCTGTCGCACATACATATATCTTTTATCGTTGGTCTTAGCAAATTCCATAAAAATCGAAGCAAGAAGCGCATTGAGCGTTGAGCTGTTCATATCCTCCTCGCTCTCGCATTTGAAGGGAAGGAAAATATACTCGGTAGGATGTGCATCGAGAAATTTATTGATTTCATCCAGCATATCCCCAAGTGATATATCCCGGCCGTTCATTTCCGGAATATAGCCGCCGTGACAGCAGAAAATATTGTCTATTGTATTGGCATTTCCCTCATCCTCATAGCAGAAGCGACCGTCAATATAACGCACGCCGATATTGAACTGCTGGGCAAAGGTAAGGTCCTGATTGTGGGCAAAGCCCACTCCACTGAAGAGACCGCTTCCGATGCCGAACATTGCTGAATCGTGTGTGCCGGGCGTATTGACCTCGGTTATCGGTGTGTCCGGGTCAAGGTCTCCCTGCCAGTCTGCAAGACTGCTGAACCTCTCCGCAGCATCAACAGTCGCAGAGGTGAAACCGTTGAGAACAGACACAAGCAAAACGGCCATACAGATTAATATCGATATTGTTTTTCTTTTCATACAAATCCCCCTTTTGTCAAATTACCCTGACCGCAATTGCCGGACAGCAGTAAAATCCAAAGCTAATTTCTATTGATATTATACCACTTTTCAAGACCGAACTCTAAAGATATTTAAGTAAGCCACCCCGCTGAAACAGCGGGGTG
>JAZQNG010000139.1:0-4312 GCA_045627205.1 Lachnospiraceae bacterium | reverse complement strand
TGTGTGAAAAATTTGCGTATATGATTTTTCACACTATTCAGACATCAGATATCTGATAACCTCTGCTACCCCGTCTTCATCGTTCGTATTTTCCGTAATCCTGTCTGCAAAGCCCTTCGTGTATTCTCCCGCATTTGCCATTGCAAATCCAATATCTGCCGCACTCAGCATGCTGATATCATTTTCACCGTCTCCAACAGCTGCCACACATTCAAGTGTTGTACCGTACATTTCACATACCTTTTTAAGTACAATGGCCTTTGATACCTTTTTGTTAAAAAACTCCAGAAACATAGGCTCGGAGTTGCATATCGTAACTGAATCAAGCTCCATATTACTTGCCGGCTCATACAGACTTTTTGCCTTATTTTCATCAGTATACCACAAAATTTTGGTAATTCCAATATCAAGTAATTCTTCAAGTGAAGGCGCCAATACAGGTTCAATATGACCAAATCTTTTCCCATAATCGAGAAGTCTTTCATCAATTCTGTTCCCATACAGGGTAAAACGGCACCAGATAATCATGGATACACCGGCCTTTTCACCCATTTCGTATATTTTCCGTGCATCCTCACGTTCAAGTCCCTGCTCGTATAAAACATCAGGTCTTTCACCGTAATTGATAAGAATAGCCCCATTATTGGATATAACAGGTGCATTCGGCATTATCTCCTTCAGGAATCTGATGGTTCCGGTATATGAACGCCCCGTAGAAAGAACAAGCCTTCCTCCTGCATTCATATATTCCTGCAGCGCCTTTCTGTTATTTTCCGATATTTTCTTGTCGGAAGTAAGAAGTGTACCGTCAAGATCCAGTGCAAGTATATTATGTTTCATATTCATCCTCATGCAGTAAGTTTTATGAGTGGCTAACAGATAACATGATAAAAATGCCACCACGAATAATCGCGATGGCTAAATTGTAGCATTTTAATCCATATGCCGCAAGTCAAATAATGGCTGCAGCTAAATGTTTTCCCGCTTAATTCAGATTTCCACCGTAAGATGAAGGACGCTGCAGGCAGGAATAGTGAACATAAGCTCATTTCCATTAATTTCAATATCGGTAAATTCAGCTGTAGCAACTCTATCGGGCTCATCAAAGGTATTGTGGTTATGAACCTCTCCGGTAAGAATCTCACCCTTTACACTCTTTGCAGGTGAATCGGTCAGTGAAGTCCTAATATCGTATGAAGCATCCTTTGAAAGATTGCCGAGGGTGATGTGAACAAGTCCATCGGCAGCAACCGATACGGATTCAGAAAGATTCGGAACCATTTCCGTATCCTTTACACCGATCTTCTCTGTCTCAATATAGCTCTCAAGCAGCTCAGCATCCTGATGATACTTGAACATATTGAAAACATGATATGTAGGTGTCTTTATCATCTTTGAACCCTCAGTCAGGATAACAGACTGAAGTACATTTACAACCTGGGCAATATTAGCCATTTTTACACGGTCGCAGTGCTTGTTGAAAATATTGAGGTTAATGCAGGCAACAATTGCATCACGCATTGTATTCTGCTGATAAAGGAAGCCGGGATTTGTTCCGGGTTCAACATCGTACCAGGTTCCCCACTCATCAATTGCAAGACCAACCTCATGCTTTTTGTCATACTTGTCCATTATTGCGGTATGACGATTTATAAGCTCCTCCATATAAAGAGTCTTTGACAATGTATTGTAATAGCAGGCATCATCAAATTCCGTTGCACTGCCCTTGTTCTCCCAGTTGTTGGGTACAGTGTAATAATGGAGTGAAAAACTGTTCATAAAGCCATGGAACTGGGAAGCGTTTCTGAAGGCAGTCTCGCATACCTTGTCTGTCCACTCATAATCATCGCCGTTTGCACCACAACAGATTTTATTTATCTGATGTTCAGGATTATAATTTCTGATATAGGTCTGATATCTTCTGAACAGATTTCCATAATACTCAGGCGTCATATTGCCGCCGCAGCCCCAGTTTTCATTTCCAACGCCAAAATAATCAACCCTCCAGGCCTCCTCATGTCCATTTGCCTTTCTAAGGTCTGCCATAGGTGAAACACCCTCGAAGGTCATATATTCAACCCATTCACTCATCTCCTGAACGGTTCCGCTTCCGACATTTCCATTGACATAGGACTTGCATCCCAGCTGTCTTACAAGCTCCATGAATTCATTCGTACCGAAGCTGTTGTCCTCAAGCACACCGCCCCAATGGGTATTTATCATTTTCTTTCTGGATTCCTTCGGACCGATTCCATCCTTCCAGTGATACTCGTCTGCAAAGCAGCCTCCCGGCCATCTCAAAACCGGAATCCTGATTTCCTTAAGGGCATCCACAACATCCTTACGCATACCATTCACATTTTCAATATCGGAATTCTCTCCAACAAAAATACCTTCATAGATACATCTTCCCAGATGCTCTGAAAAATGTCCCTGAAGCTCAGGATTGATATGACCTTTCTTTACCTTTGGATTAATAAATAAATTGAACATAAAAGCCTCCATCATATCCGGGATTCTATTCCCTGTCATTATAAGATATAAATTTATCCTGTTAATTTGACGGATAAATTTAATAAATAAATTTAGTAAATCGTTTTACAAGACTTATTTTACACAATTTTTTTTAAATTTCAACATAAAAATAAACAAATTATAAGATATTTTTGCTAAAAGCAGTTTGCCGGTATCCATACCCTGCTCCAGATAAATAAAGCAGCGACTTCAAAACATAACCGGAGAATAATCCGTTTCATAATGCATTTCAACAAGTGTGGCCAGCAGCTCATAACCCAATTTGAAATAAAGCTGGACTGCAGGCTGGTTATCACCGAATACGGTAAGCGAAGCCTCATGGTATCCGTTTTCCCTGAGATAATCAAAAACATATTCAAGAAGCGCGGTGGTAACTCCCCTGTTCCTGTATTTTTCAATACAAAATATATTTTCGGTTGCCGCACGGTTCTTCGAAACCTCCCAGGTTGTCACAGAGGCAATAACCTCATTTCCTCTCATCACGGCAAAAACGTGGGATTTGGGAGAAGCAAGCCGGAATCTTAATTCATTCTCACTGTCCTCAACCTCAAATGCGCTCCCATTGGCATTCATATATGCCCGCATGAGTTTTTCGTCCTCCTGCGGCTTTATTTCGCAAATTTCAAGCTTCTTATCCAGTCTGTAAAGGAACTCGCTTATCTGAAGCTCTCTTTTCATCTGTCCCATATCAAGGCTCTTTACAAGAATCGGTGTAACCTTCATCGCCCTGAATTCATGATACATCAGAAATTCCATGTATGCAGATTCATTTCCGCCGCACCACAATCTGAGAATCAGCCTTTTATCATAATATCTGTCCTGCAGCTTACAGAAATCAAGCTTCAAATGCTTGAGCATTTCAGTTGAAGCCTCAACCTCGCACTCAGTTCCGACAACGGCCTTATACTCAGCATGCAAATGATAATACGGTAAATCCTGCTTTCCAAGCTGAAGGTAGGTTGGACCTGCAATCAGGAAACCTGCTCCGGTAAACTCTCCGTCATATAATGCAATGCAGATTGTATTCTTCAGGACATCAGCATGATATTGTATTTCCAGAAACATCAGCTCATCAAGCTTCCTGATATCCGAAATATATTTTTTATCGTATTCGATTATTTCCAGCATAAAAAATCCTCCGCTTTTCTGCCAGATAAACATAATATTACCGTACAATCTTATGTTTGATTTTATACAGTAGCATTTACTATGTACAATTATAATCATTCTCAAGATAAAGTCACGATTATTTTAATATATTTTAATGTAATTTATTGCTTTTTTCAGTCCAATACAGCCTTCAGAAAAAAATTTTAAAATTTTTAAATTTGTGCTTGCAATTCCAAAAACTTCGTAGTATAATCACTTTCGTTGGTTACATAGGGATATCGCCAAACGGTAAGGCAACGGACTCTGACTCCGTCATCTGTAGGTTCGAATCCTGCTATCCCTGCTCACTATTGAATTACAGCTATGAATTATTCATAGCTGTTTTTTTTCAGATTTTACAATACAGGCGTATCAGGCAGCCTGACTCCTGCCCAACACGTTCAAAAAAATGGGACTGTTCTGTCTGAAACAATCCCATTGTAAGGTTTATGCAATATTCATATTAATCCTTATGCCGCGAGTTATACGAGTGGCTAATGGATACAATTTGAGGAGCTCGCGACTCAAATTGCTGTGTGAAAAATTTGCGTATATGATTTTTCACACTAATCCTCATGCCGCGAGTTTTACGAGTGGCTAATGGATACAATTTGAGGAGCTCGCGACT
>JAZQNG010000138.1:0-12029 GCA_045627205.1 Lachnospiraceae bacterium | reverse complement strand
GACCTTTTTTAACAAAATTTAACATAGGGGACAGTCCCCGTCCGGGACCGTCCCCTATGTTGAATTTTGTTAAAAAAGGTCCGTCCCCGAATAAAAAGCGCGTTCCCAAAACAGGAACGCGCGCTCTACGTCATTAACCACCTATTTTGTAAGCACTCAGTGTCATCCACCTTTATGCCGAGCCCTGTAACGGGAGCAACCGGCACAGCCTACTGTTTTTTTCAGCCATGCAACTCCGGAGTGATTTTCATACGTATGTACTCATGCCCGCTTCGCACTTTCACGGACTCACTGTGATTTTCCATAACCATCCTCGGTCAGAACCGACAACCGCTTCGCCTGTCGCCTCCATATAACCGGATGATATCGTACGCACTACTGTCTCCATCAAGGTTTTTCAATTTATGACACGATATTATCCCAAACAATACAAAAAGTCAAGTATTTTTATTGGACAATGAAGGGGGGATAAACAGCCTGTAGATAAAGTCTTCCGCATTAAACGGTCAGCATAGAGGATTGAACCGCATTACCGTAATAATCATAGCTGTATATACTAAATACCGTAGTACCTCCGCCTCCGCTGATTGTAAGGCTCCTGCTGATTCCGTTTCCTTCGTTGACATATTCATACCTTGTTCCGTCCGAACCGCTGATCACCACATTCCTTATTCCCGAGCCTGTCGATATCTTTATTGTAACGGAGCGGACACCGCCCGCATAGGAGGTAACTGTGCTTATGCTCGTGGAGATGTCCCCGTATACAGGTGCCTGAGTGGGAAGCGGGGCTGAAGTAGGAGCTGAAGTAGGTGCCGCCGTCGGATTCACCGGTATCTTTGTGGGTGCCGGTGTAGGCGGAACCGGGGTCTGTGTGGGCTGTACAGGCGTCCATGTAGGCCATGGCCAGTCATTCCAATCCCACAAAGGAGGGTATGTAGGGAACGGGGTCTGGGTAGGCCGGATCGGCGTCCAGGTGGGTTCCGGTGAAACCACAGGTACTTCCGTAGGCACTGCAGGCGATACGGTAGGTACCACTGTAGGCACTGCTGTAGGCGGCACCGGTGAGGCAGAAGGTGTCACAGTCGGATAAACATCATCCGGAAGACTGATTTTTGAAACCTCAGGCACACCATAGCCGTAATATACATCAAAGCCTGCCGTACCGAGATCTATGCAGTTTGCCGTTATCAGGCTCTCTATTTCACTGCATTTATACTCCGGATATGCCTTTTTCAGCAGTGCGGCAACGCCGCTGATATGCGGAGCTGCCATAGAGGTCCCTGAATAAAAGGCATAGCCTCCGCCAGGTATGGAGCTGTAAATATCGACGCCCGGTGCTGATACATCAACAGAATTTCCATAGTTCGAAAAATACGCCCGGTCCATATCCTCATCTATAGCCGCAACCACAATCGCACTGCTGTTGTGTGCGGGACAGGAATAGGCTGTATCCGAGCTGTCATTTCCCGCTGCAACAACCACAACAGCCCCCATTGAAACAGCATCAGCTATAGCCCTGTCCTCATAGTGCCCGCTTCCTGTCGAGGCTCCGCCAAGGCTCAGGTTTATCACATCGGCCCCGCATTCTGCCGCATAAAGTATTCCGTTCGACACTGAAAGGCTGCTGCCATACCCGTCGCCCGAAAGAACCTTTACCGGAAGCAGCTTCACTGCGGTATCCGACATTGTATTAACAACAATTCCCGCCACATGCGTACCATGGCTGTTGTCATCATAAGCGTCATAATCATTATTAATAAAATCATAGCCCCTGTCGGGAACATAGTCTGAAAGATACGGATGTGTATAATCAATACCTGTATCCACGATTGCCACAGTCACGCTCCTGTCAAGTCCTGCTGCCCCAAGACGCTGTGCAAGCCGTTCCACACCGAGCATATCCTGCTCCCAGCCTGTCATCCCGCGCACAGGGTCAGCTTCCTGCAGGGCGTTCTTTTTTGTTTTTCCCGGGACTGTATCTCCATCGTAAATTACGGGATTTGTAATATCCTCCGGCTCAATCATGGAAATAAACCTGTCTGCTTCGACATACTCGACCTTTGTCGTCTTTGCCACCAGCATATCATAAGCCTTCTTTGTCCGTTCCTCCGAAGAAAACTGGAGAACGTATAGACCGTTGCCGTCGTGGGCACACTTCAGGGCTCCATAATGTCTCGGAGTCAGGGACCCCTTTTTCATCTTTACAATAAGACGCTTCATCTGGTATGGTCTGTCAACAGTAACCGTTTTCTTTGTGCTGTCAATTTCAAAAACCCCCGATTCGTCAAGTGTTTCCAGCGGAACATACTTCTTCCCTTTATAGGTGTAGGAAGCCTCATATCCGTCAAAATCGTCCGCAGGAAGATACCACTTCCCATTTACACGTTTTGCGCCGGCCTTCTTCGTATAGCTCGTTTCCGTGCGATACGAATCCTCCCAGTATTCCGACACCAGCCACGCCGAATCATAGTAAAACTGCAGCTTTTCATCCGTCCCTCCGTCTATCCTCTCTGAAACATAAATTGAGGCTCCGGCAGCACGCTGTATATTCTGCAGCCCGGAAAACAAAAATGCAGCCGAAACTGCTAAAGCAAGCCCCATTGCCAGGACTGTCCTTCTACCTTTATTCATAAAATTTACCTCTCATAAATGTGATGCGGATGTCAAATCCGATTTTTCCGTCAGGCTCTCCAACGCTTTAATACAGGACCTACTTCACATAGTAGACATAATTTTCCTTTCTCGGTACCGCTGCCCGTAAAGGCTCCGCAGCATATCCGAGTGCACAGTGACCGATACCCTCAAAATTGCCCTCTATACCTAAATCCGCAAGTATCTTCTTTCCGAATTCCGACTCAAATTCCTCTCTTGCACGATGAATCCAGATGCTTGCTATTCCAAGGCTTTCCGCAGCATACCCGAGGTTTCCCATTACAAGTGAACCATCATATCTGTAGGTGGGCACCGAGGTGTCTGCAAGCACAATGAGAATAACGGGAGCACCATAGAAGGGATCTATGTCGGCACCGATTATTTTCGCATTCTCCTTTGAAATGCGGTCCCTCAGCTCCTTATTCGTCACCGCGATAATAATGGGACTCTGCTTCCCCTTTCCCGTTGCCGCATAGGTTCCTGCCTTTATTATGGCCTCCAGCGTCTCCTCAGGAACCATTTTGTCCTTAATGAAATTTCTACAGCTTCTTCTTGTTTCCAATACCCTTAATGTTTCGTTCATAAAATCCTTCTCCCTTCAGCAATGTGATAAATACATCATATTCCAAACAGCTCTGCTGTCTTTATCATTCTTTCTGCCACCGAAACTCCAAACGGGCAGCGCTCCTCGCAGCTTTGGCAGCCCAGGCATTCCGAAGCATGATGCTCCAGAAGCGTATAATGCGATTTCAGCGATTCAGGCACGCTTTCCTGCATCACTGCAAGGTCATAGTATTTATTGACCATGGCTATATCAATATCAGCGGGACACGGCTTACAGTGACCGCAATAGGTACATTGTCCCCTATAGGAATGAAGCGGTGCATTTGCTACAACCGATATGAAGTCCTTTTCCTCCTCGGAAGCTGCCTCATAATATACCGCCCGGTCAATCTGCTCCTTCGTATCATAGCCACACAATACAGAGGCGGCAGCAGGTCTCGTGAGGGCATAATGGATACACTGCACGGGGGTAAGGGCAACCTTGAAGGGTGACCTTTCCGCATCAAACAGACGCCCGCCTGCAAAGCCCTTCATTACCGTAATTCCTACATCGTTTTCCTCACATATCCTGTAAAATTCAGTTCTTTCCGGATCTATACCCTTCAGCTGCTCTGCAAAGCTGTCCGCAAACATATCATCAATGATATTCTCCCCGGCAGGAAGCATATCAAAGGCCGGATTAATGCTGAAAAGAATCATCTCAACATAGCCTGACTGTGCCGCCTTTGCCGCAACCCTCGGATTGTGCGAGCTCATTCCTATATGCCTGATAATCCCCTTTTCCTTCAGAGTGAAAATATAATCAAGGTAATCGGAATGCTGAATCCTGTCCCACTCCTCCTCCGAATCGACAAAGTGAATCATACCCAGATCTATATAGTCGGTCTGCATCCTGCTTAATAAATCCTCAAAGGCCGGTCTGACAAATTCCATCTCCCTTGTTTTACAGTACTGGCCATCCTTCCATACCGAGCCAATATGACCCTGAATGTACCATTTATCCCTGTTATCCTTTATGGCATCGCCGATGATACTCCTTGATTTCGCATCCGCCATCCAGCAGTCTATTATATTTATCCCCTGCCCGCCTGCATAATTAATCAGTTCAACACTGTCTGCATATTCATGACGTTCGAGCCACTCACCGCCAAAGCCTATTTCACTGACCATAAGGCCTGTTTTCCCCAATCTTCTGTATCTCATTTAAGCCTCCTTCTTTTTCCCCACTGAATTTAAAAGATAACGGCAGCAAAAGTACCCGGTGCCCCGCCAAAGCCTATTATGATAATAACATATTTCTTGACTAAAATACAGAACTTTTGTATAGTCGGATTGAGGGGAAATTTACTATTCACAGGAGTGTAGAACAAAAAAATGACAGAAAAAAATTACAACCTACAGGAAATCCGCAGCTTTTATGAAAGCAATGTTTACGGCGTATGGAGAAGCGGTGAAAATGTGACATATGAGATACATAAGAACAGCAGGCGTGTTGTTGTTCCGGATCCGTCAAATCCCTTTGCCACAATGTTCAAGCTGTCCACAAGCGACGAGGGCATGGATGTTGAAATAAGTGTCAGTGTCAACGGAAGAACCGCTGCCTTCACGGTGCGGGCATACCTTCCTTCCCCGGATACCACGGCAAAATTTACCGACGGATGTCCGTTTATCGTATGCATGCATCCTATTATGCCAAAGGATTATGCTCTTTCACAGGGATATGCTCTCATCTTTATGGATACCTCAATGGTAGCCGAGGACAATATGTACCATAAGGGCAGCTTTTACGAGCTGTATCCGTATGGCGCGGATCCCGAATCCCAGACCGGTGAACTGATGGCCTGGAGCTGGGAGGCTTCAAAGGTTCTTGATGCTGTTTATGAAGGTCTCGGAACGGAACTTGGGCTGAATCCAAAGGAGGCCATGATTACCGGTGTTTCAAGATGGGGAAAGGCTGCTGCTGTCTGCGGTGCCTTTGAAAAACGCTTTAAATATGTGGTTCCTGCCTGCTCCGGCGCCGGAGGACTTGCACTCTGGGGCTACAGCTCTGAAGGAAAAACCTACGACCTTTCAGGCTGCGGTGCATCTGCGGAATATACATACTCACAGAACGAGCCTCTCAGCTGCCTTCAGTCCGAGGCTGAACGTGGCTGGTTTAACGACAGCTTCCTCCGGTATAAAAGCTATTCCGACATTCCTGTGGAGCAATACATGCTGCCCGTTCTGGCAGCAGACGAAAACAGATACTACTTTATCGTTGCCGCATGGACAAATGAGGACTGGGTAAACGCCCCTGCCATGTGGGAATGCTACGAAAAAGCAAGGAAAATATATAGCGAAATGGGTCTTGAGGACAGGCTGTATGCCTTTTTCCACAAAGAAGGACACGCCGTACTTCAGGAGGACCTTGAAAAAATATTTGATGTCATAAATCAGCACAGATAGAAGGCTGTGTTTTTACTTGCCATATGTCCGCATTTTTACCGTTCCATGCTTTATCATGTGCAAAGCTTAAAATATGGCTTTCAGGAGGAATACATGAATACTGCAATACCCTACAGACAGATTCACCTGGATTTTCACACTGCTCCCGTCATTCCCGATGTCGGTGCTGAATTTGATATTGATGACTTTGTGCAGACACTAAAGGAGGCCCATGTCAACTCCATCAATATATTTGCGAAATGTCATCATGGTATGTGCTACTATCCGACCGGAACCGGTGTTATGCACCCTGCCCTGAAATTTGACATGATGGGGGAAATGATAAAAAAGCTTCACGCGGAAGGAATCAGATGTCCCCTGTATTTTCCACTCGGCTGGGAGGAAAATGCAGCCCTTCATACCGACTGGCTTGAAATCGGCAGGGATAATGTCCCCGGGCACAAGCTTCCGACTGAAAGCGGCTATTACCGCTGGAAAAAGCTGTGTCTGAACAATCCCGATTATATTAAGTTCATAAAGGAACAGCTGAAGGAAATTGTCGAAGCCTATGAGGTTGACGGCTTCTGGTTTGACATCATTTTCCAGCAGAAATGTCTTTGTCCCGTGTGCCGCAGGGAGCTTGTGGAGCTGGGACTGAACCCAGAGGATGACAGGGATGTGATGATGCACGATGAGCTTGTCCTTCAAAGGCTTCAGAGGGAGCTGAACGGATATCTGCAGAGCTTCGGCCGCAATATCCCCACCTTCTATAATTCCTCCTGGCTGCCTGACGGAGGCTATGCCAAGTCTTCCGATGCCCATGAAGTATTCACCTCTGCTACCCGTGCCGCTATGCAGGACCATATGGAGATAGAATCCCTGCCCTCGGGTGAATGGGGCTATAACCATTTTCCTCTTTTTGCCAACTTCCACAACCGTAACAATGCATACACAGTCGGAATGAACGGCAAATTCCATCTGTCCTGGGGCGACCATGGAAGCCTTAAAAACCGGGAAGCTCTTGAATATGAATGCTTCCGAATGGTAGCAAACGGCTGTGCCTGCTGTGTCGGAGACCAGCTTCATCCACGCGGTAAAATGAATAAAGCCGCCTACAAACGTATCGGAAGGGTATTTTCTGAAATTGAGGAACTTGAGCCCTGGCTCGACAAAAGCACGAAAATTGCTGAAGCCGCAGTTGTTTTATCCACGGATTTCTTTGAAAAGGATACTGCCTCTGACGAGGGTGCCATGAGAATGCTGATGGAGCTTCATATTCCCTTTGATTTCATTCAGGCAACGGAGGCTCTGGATAAATACAGTCTTGTCATCCTGCCGGACACCATACGGATAGATGAAGGCTTCAGTGTACGTTTGAGGGACTATCTTTCAAATGGCGGACACATCATCGCAACAGGCAGCTCTACCGATGAGGCCTCCCTTGGCATAAGAAAAACAGGTGACAATGAATTCTGTCCCTCATATATCGCTATAGAAAAAAATGATGTTTTTGAAGGTATCGACCCGCTTGAATATGTATGCTACGAAAGAGGCGTTTATGTTGAAAGCTGCCTTCCGGTCATAGCCTGCATCGGAAAGCCCTATTTCAACAGAACTGCCGACTGCTTCTCCTCCCACAGGCATTTCCCCTTTGAGAGGAAAACAGATCACCCTGCTGTTCTTTTAAATGAAAAAATCGGCTATTGTGCATTTCCGCTTTTTAAGGACTACATCATAAACGGCAATCAGGTTTACCGGCAGATTTTTGAAGCAATGCTGAAAACGCTGCTGCCAAGGCCCATCCTCCTCACCGATGCACCCACCTGTACCGAAACCACGGTAAGGAGCCTGCCCGGGAAAACACTTGTCCATATGCTCAGCTATATCGCCGAGCGCAGGACACGTACCATCGATATTGTCGATACCCGTCTGCCATTATACAATGTTACCCTGAAGCTGCGCAGCAGTGAAATATCATGCGTCCGGTGCATCCGAAGCGGCTGCTCTCCCGATTTTTCTATAAGGGACGGCTACTGCACTGTCACAATACCAAAAATCGACGGATATGAGATAATTGAATTTGCTCATAAACAGGTATAATCCACATTTATCATGATATATAATAGACACGTTACATTTGTAAGTGAATTCAATGCGGTGTTTACGATTGGAAACATTACAACTGTTCCGTCATAATACTAAAAGCAATAATAAACGAGGAGGAATTTACCATGAATCTCAATAAGGAATCAGGAATGTTCGGATTTAAGCCCGTCGGCAGCAAGCCGGAGCCCGGCACACCCGAATATGACCGTCACAGGAAAATAGTAATTATCGGAATAATTCTAAGTATATTATTCATCGTCGGATTGATTGCATTTGCTTTTTTTCTTCGTTAACCGCAAAAAGGCGTCAGGAGAACGTTTTTTCATGCCCAAAGGCAGAAAAACATCATTCTCCTGACGCTTATATTAATTTCAAATATATTTCCTACAGTCTGCGTGACATTTCTGCAAGAGTTTTACTGCCGTCTGCATTTTCCTTTCCGGTAAAGGCAAAGCCCTGCTTCTCCCAGAATTTAGCAGCCTCAGAATTTTCCTTCAGGATATTCAGTGAAAGACCGGTAAAGCCCTGTCCCTTCATGGCTGCGCGTACATCAGCAAATATCTGTGAGCCGATTCCGTTTCCCTGCTGCTTTGCATCTACCATAAACCAGCCTATGAACGCACTTTCCTTTTGAGGATATCCTGTTATCAGGTCAAGAATGGCAACCAGCCTGTTGTCACCGTCATAGAAGCCGACAAAATGCTTGTTCTCAGGTGCACTGCCCTCGGGAACCTCACTGATGACAGCCGTCAGATTCCGCATTGTAGGCTCCGTATGCATATACCTGTAATATTTCCGGTTCTCACGGCAAAGCACATAAACATCGCGTATATCTGCCTCTGTGATTTTTCTTGTTTCATATTCGGAGGAGAGCATACCTATATCAAAATTACCGTTCTGCCCCTCATTTTCATAGGTAATGACGGTTCTGAACTGGGTTTCATAAAGCTCCCTGTATACTCCGTTCATGGCAAGAAGCTCCTCGTGCGTACCTATTTCTGCAATCACACCGCCTGATACAACCATAATCTTATCAGCCTTTAAAATAGTTGAAAGTCTGTGTGCGATTACAATGCTTGTACGTCCCTCCATCATGGTTTCAAGAGCTTCCTGAATGGCATTTTCCGAAATTGAATCCAGTGCCGAGGTTGCCTCATCCAGAATCAGGATCTTTGGGTTCTTCAGGATTACACGGGCAATCGAAAGTCTCTGTTTCTCACCGCCCGAAAGCTTAAGTCCGCGGTTTCCGACCTCTGTATCGTAGCCCTTCGGCTGGTTCAGGATAAATTCATGGATGCTTGCCTTTTTGCAGGCGTCCTCTATCTCCTCCATTGTAGCGTCTTCCTTTGCATAACGGAGGTTTTCAAGTATCGTTCCATTAAACAGATAGGTATCCTGGGTAACAACACCGATCTGTGAACGAAGCCAGCTTAAATCCATGTCCTTTACATCAACGCCCGCAATTGTAACGGTTTCGCTGATGGCATCGTAAAGTCTCGGAATCATATTTACTACGGTTGATTTACCCGAGCCGGACGGTCCGACAACCGCATACATTTTGCCTCCGGGAACTGTCAGATTGACATCCGTCAGCAGAGGCTTATCCTCTGAATAATAGAATTCCACATGGCTGTATACAATGTCCTGTTTATCCAGATCAGGCTTTTTGCCATTTTCCGGAGACTTAATGGTAATAGGTCTGTCAAGATAATCAAAAATTCTTGTGAAAAGAGCAAGGGATCTCGTGAAATCCACTCCCATATTCAAAAGTGACTCCACAGGCCTGTACAGTCTGTTGATAAGGGCTACCGTAGCTGTAATCGTACCTACTGAAAGACCAAGATCAAGCTGCTTTATCATAAAATAGCCGCCTGCCAGATATATAAGCAGAGGACCGATCTGCGTGAACATTCCCATTACGACAAAGAACCACTTTCCGCTTCGGGACTCCTTGAGGGAAAGCTGGGTAACCTCATTGTTTACCCTTACGAAATTATCATATTCCTTCTTCTCGCGGGTAAATATCTTAACCAGCATGGAACCGCTGACGCTCAGGGTTTCATTTATTACCTGGTTCATTTCATCATTTTTCACCTGGCTCTGCGTTGCCAGCTTAAACCTTGTATTTCCAACCATTCTCGAGGGGATGATAAGAAGCGGGATAACACACATTCCAACAAGTGCCAGCTGCCAGCTCATGGTAAACAGTGCAACAAGCGTCGTGACAATTGTAGCAATATTGCTGACAATGCTTGTCAGAGTTCCGCTGACAACGGAGCTTACACCGTTTATATCGGTATTCATACGGGTAATGATATCGCCCTGCTTTTCTGATGTGAAAAACGCATGTGGCATCTGCTGAAGATGCGAATACATCTGATTTTTCATATCAAAAATAATCCGCTGTGAAATCCAGGAATTAATATAGCTTTCGGCAACACCTATTACCTGGCTGACAGTTACTGCCAGGAATGCAGCGATACAGAAAAAGATCAGCTTTTCCATATCCTGATTTACCAGTGCCCGGTCAACTATTTTTCCCGTAATGATCGAGGGAAGCAGTCCCACTGCAGCTGACAAAAGAATTGTAATAAATACAAGCACGAACTTTGCCCAATACGGCTTCAGATACCCTCCGATCCTGAGCAGCAGTGCTTTCGTGACTTTCGGCTTATTTGCCTTCTCTTCCTCCGTTAAATGGCCTCTCGGCCCCAACCCCTGTGGCATAGCTTCTTCTTCCTTTCCGTCTGTTATCAAACAGTCCTTTGCCGGCCGTTAAAACAGCTTCTTTAACTGTATATCGTAATTATATTCAATTTTTTAACATATCGAAATGGACTATATTAACTATTTTCATTTTTTGTATTAACTTTTTTTTCCTGTTCACGTCTGATTTCCTTATTTACTTTTTCCTCCTGTTCGCGGCTGATTACATCCTTATAAACCCTATAGCTGATATACACAGCTACAGCTGCAAAGACGCCGATCAGCCCGGGAATAACATACATGGCAATCCTGTAATCAACAAACAGGGCGATAAGAATACCGGCAATTCCGATAATGACACTGATTTTACCGGAAATCCTGTTTGTTCTGAACCAGGTTTCATCATTATAACGGCTCCAGCTTGTCCTGACGCCAAACATGTCGTTGTTTTTCGCTTTTGGCATAACATTTCCCAAAACAATCAGTATTCCGGCCATTATAATGTTCATCACAACCATCAGCCATTCCAACGGGTCCGTCGTAGCAAGCTCTTCAGCACTTTTCAAGCCGGTTACGACCAGTGAGTACTCTGCTGCAATCATGACTATAATAAAGACAAGCCCCAGCACGCTGTACACATACCTGTTCGTCCGTCCTGCCGCCTTCTGATGTTCATCCTCAGACTTCAGCTGCTTTTCCGTATTTGATTTTGAATATGCCTCAAACATCATAATTGAAAACAGTGAAATCACTACCAGAATGATCAGCTCATTTTTAGAACCATATCGGTTAATCTTTCCCGAAAAGCTGAAGTTCATTGGTATTTTCTCCGGTAGTATTTTCAATACTATCGAAGTCCCGACTGCCTGTAAAGCAAACAAAATCCATCCTATTCTTTTTAATATCCTGCATTTCTTTTCCATAACCCTCACCCTAATCCTTATTTTCCGCCTTGTCTTCCGCAGTTGCCTTCGTAAACTGCCTGAACCACAGCATAATCTCGTCAAATACGGTAGCATTCAGCTCGTAGAACACATAGTTTTTTTCCTTATACTCCAAAATCAGATCCGCACCCTTAAGAAGCCTCAGATGATATGACAGCGCAGGTGCTGAAATATCAAGTCTTTCCGCAAGCTCCCCCGCATTCTGCCGTCCCTTCTTCAGTATCTCCAGTATCTGTCTTCTCTGCGGATCTGCCAGGACCTTAAACGTTTCGGCAATTCCCAATTCAAGCCTCCTATAAAAACAGAATAAATTTCAAAAGAAAACACTCTATTTAAAAATTTTTTTAACTTCTCACATAAAAAATACTACCTTTACCATCATATGTCAACAACTATTTAAATATTTTTTTAAATAGAATAAACAGACCTTAAAGGGCACAAAATTCGATATGATGCTTGATTTTGACGCATGTATGTGATAGTATAAGCGTGTTTGAAACGCAGAATGAAAATGGATTTTACATGCGGATATGGTGGAATTCCTGACAATAGAACGCAGTTCTATTGTAGGCAGCACGGGCTTTGCGTATGCAAAGCGTGTCTGACAATTCCACTCCCTATTTTTATTCATGC
>JAZQNG010000137.1:0-29685 GCA_045627205.1 Lachnospiraceae bacterium | reverse complement strand
AGAATTTTGTTAAAAAAGGTCCGTCCCCAATAAAGAATTTTGTTAATAAAGGTCCGTCCCCAAAGAAGAAAAGACGTAGTCGGCGCCGGCGAGCTGTGCGATGGCGGCATCGTCGAAGGCACTGGTACCGGTGTTGACCTTGCTGTAATCCGGAACTGCAGGCTTTACTAAAAGATAAATAAGGAATACCAGTACAATCAGGCCTAATCCTCCGGCAATTCCCTTTATTATGTTCTGCTTACGTTTTTTTGCTGTGTAGTTCTTATTTTCACGCTTTTGCGCTTTTTTCATTTCTACTTTTTTCTGACTCATATTAATCCTCTTTTTGCGGGTAAAACATGCGTAACTTATACTGACAGGAAGCAATTTGTATTTACGTATAAGTGATGGATACAGATTGGAGACCCGCAACTCAAGCTGATTGTGAATTCAGATTTATTATCCGAACACATATATTTCCATCCGCTGACTACAGTTAAAACACTCTGTAGTATACATCATTATTTTAAGAAAAGAAAGAATATTTTTAAAATCTTTTATATTTTACCGGATGTGTCCGTATCACTTGACACTACTGTTAAATATAGTTAATATATGTATCATACGGTTTTATGGTCAGATATTTTTATTTGCCGTTTTTATTTGGAGGTTTATTTTGAAAAAGCTTATATGCATTATTCTTATTATAAACATTATTTTTGCTATAACATTGTGTGGCTGTTCTAATGGAGATAATATTACAGCAGTGGTTACTGCTACGCCTACACCGGGCACTATAACGGCTACACCCACTCCCCGACAGGAGTCTGATAATATAACCAAACCTGTGGAAGGAGCAGAGACGATGAAGGAAGTAAAGATTTATGATATGGAAAGCCGGCTTGGCAGTGATCTGACTGAAGGTCTTGCGTTTGTTCAGAAGCTTGGTCTTGGCTGGAATCTTGGAAATACCTTTGACGCATTTGCTGATGATGGAAATACAAAGGATCTTGATTATGAATCCGTCTGGGTTAAAATCAAAACCACACGTGAAATGATACATGCAGTTAAGGAAAGAGGATTTTCCTCTGTAAGAATACCTGTGTCGTGGCATAATCATGTAAGCGGTGATGATTTTCAGATAAGTGAAGCATGGATGAACAGGGTTAAGGAGGTTGTTGACTGGTGTCTTGAGGAGGATATGTATGTAATTCTCAACACGCATCATGATGTATATCCGGAATACTATTATCCCAGCTCTGAATATCTTGAATCCTCACTTAAATATGTGGATTGCATATGGACACAGCTTTGTGAGGTTTTCGGTGACTATGATAACAGACTGATTTTTGAATCCTTAAATGAGCCGAGACTGAAGGACACTCAGTATGAGTGGGTTGTTAACACTCAGAAGGATGAGGTTAAGGATGCAGTTGACTGTATCAATAAAATGAATCAGGAATTTGTTAAAATTGTGCGTGAAAGCGGTAAGAACAATGCCGACCGTTTTCTGATGGTTCCCGGATATGATGCAGCACCGGAGGGCGCACTGACACCCCTGTTTGTATTACCTGAGGATACGGCAAAGGACAGGCTGATTGTGTCGGTACATGCCTATACAC
This sequence comes from Lachnospiraceae bacterium, assembly GCA_045627205.1. Taxonomy (GTDB): domain Bacteria; phylum Bacillota; class Clostridia; order Lachnospirales; family Lachnospiraceae; genus RUG11977. The sequence continues at coordinate 28,084 of JAZQNG010000137.1, read as the reverse complement.
CATATAATTTTGCTCTTGCAGCGCAGGGAGATGCCGGCAGTATCCGTGATTTTGATGCTTCGAAAAGTAGCAGCACAAAGGATATAGATTGGTTTATGGAGCAGCTGTATGACAAATTTATTTCAAAGGACATCCCTGTTGTAATCGGAGAGTTCGGTGCACGTGATAAATCACAGAATACTGATGCAAGAACACAATGGGCCGGATACTACGTTGCCAAGGCCAGAAGTCTTGGAATGAGCTGCTTGTGGTGGGACAACAACAGTTTTGTAACCGGAACAGGGGAGGACCTTGGCCTTTTGCAGAGGGTTCTTCTTATGTGGCGCTATGAGGATATCTTAAATGCAATGTTTGCAAACTGTTAAATACCATATGGATTAAACCATTGGTTTATTGCAAAATCAGAACACTATTTTATAATATTTAATCAGCTTGAAATTTTTTTGATTTAATATTTCAGATGGAATAATAATTGGGGAGGAAATGCTTATGAAACTTATCTATATGTCAATCCATCAGGAGAAGACCGGAAGACGTATCAGACAGCTTCTGTCAGAAAAAGGCTATGCAGTCAGGGACGTTCAGAATGCCATGGGTTTTGAAAATCCGCAGGCAATTTATAAATGGCTTTCAGGCAAGTCATTACCAAGCCTTGACAATATGGTTATTTTAAGCAGACTGCTACATACAAATATTGAAGACATCCTCGTCGTAGACGGGGATGTTGTCAGTTTAACGGAAGCCCTCGGGAAGGCAGGCTGAAATTCGTATTATATTTATCTGATTTAACCGATGGTTTAATGCTTTATATTTGATTATCTGATATAATGCTTTTTACAGGACGGATGAATACAGCTTGTTTTGGCCGTATAATGATAGTGATATTTACTATTATGATTTTGACGATTGTATTAAAAATAATATTTTAAGGAGGATATAGAGATGCAGACAATGACATCAGCATATGCAAACAAATTACTTAAAAGCCTTGAGGATGAAAAGGCCTATCTTGTAAATAAGGAAAATAATTCAAATACCTATGTTGCTTCTATCAATGAGGAGCCTGTGATTCCCGAGTATGATTATGCGGAGACGGCGGCTGAAATAGAAGAAATTGATGAGAAAATTGCTGTAATAAAGCATGCATTAAATCTTTCGAATGCTACTGCACAGGTTCAGGTAGGAGATAAGCTGATGACTGTTGATACCATACTTATCCGTATGGCACAGCTTAACAAAAGAAAGCTTATTCTGGACATTATGCGCAAGCAGCTTCCAAAGGCAAGGGAGGACCAGCGCTTTGCACAGAGGAATGCAGTACCTGAATATCGCTATGTCAATTACGATATTGAGCTGATAAAGACTGAATTTGAGCGTGTTTCCCAGATTATAATGGATATGCAGATGGCTCTGGATAAATATAATCAGACAGAGACATTTGAAGTTGACCTGTAACAGACTTTGCGTCTGTAATTTAAAGTATTGGGGATAAATATTATTTCCGAAGCAGAACTCCTTTCACATCAGGCTGAATAAGGTTTATGTTTATGGTTATTGATTATCTGTTATTTGGTTATTTGTTATCTGTTTATGTTCAAGGTCAGATAAATCCGATATAGATTTTATAATCACAATTTAGTTCTGCTTAAAAACCTGCAGGAAACTGCATGCGCCGGGTTCGGTTTGAGGCGCGGGCCGAAAGGCCCTTTTTTATTTTTTCTAAATACAAATAACCTCTTGAAGAATTTGGAGTAATAAAATAAAATGAAACTGTAACAGAAAAAAACAATTATTTTTGAGGTGTATAGAAATGGATGCTTTTAAGAGCGCAAGAAAGTTTAAGCTTATTGAAATGATTATTAATCTTGTTACAATTGCAGTAGCATTTGTCATCCCTACTGTGATGGGGTTTTCATTTGTTTTCGGATTAGGATTCGTTTCGTTATTCAAACCTGAGTGGACTGATAATATGAAGGATCTGCTTTCTACCGGAGTAATATTATTATCAGGCTCTATTTTAGCATGGGTATGCTTTGTACTGTTTATGATTTTCGGATTTAAATATATTAAAGGCTGTAAGAGATTACAGAAAGGAATCAATCCTGCAGATATATATAAGCGGAGTAGAAAGCATCAGATATTTGTTATTGTCATGACTGCTGTTTTGATTATACTTGCACCGGTAATGTGCTGTCTCACGGCTTCCCTATCCGAGTTTGATATTATAGGAATAGGTGCTTGGAATATTGTAGGCTTTGCCGCAGCATTTTTTGAGAGTGCAGCACTTGTGCTTGCAATAATCAGCCTTAAGCTTTTGAATAATGGAAAAAATCTCATGTACGGAAACAACATTTAAAAACAGTCTTAAAATTGTGATACAGGATTAATATAATTTATAATTAAAAACTACCACATGAACCACAGATATAATTTAAGGCGGAAATCCAATGGTTTCCGCCTTAAATTATCGCGCACGATAGTGCGCTATTAGCGTCTCATATCCCTGTATTCCGTAGGGGTGCATTTCTTTATTTTCTTAAACATCCTGTTGAAGGTAGAAATACTCGGAAAACCGCTTCTGAGTGCTATTTCCGTAATGCTTAGCGAGGGATTGATCAGCAGCTCCTCTGCAACACGTATTCTTTTGAAACAAAGATAATCATAAAAGGTAGTATCGGCATACTGCTTAAAAAGCCTTGTGAAATGATATTTTGAATAACCGGCAATATCAGCAACCGCTTCAAGTGTCAGGTCATCCATGTAATGATTGTCAATGTAGGTAAATACAGCATTGAACTTTTCCATATATTCCTTCTGCTTGGTGGTTGTTCCGCTTGGTATGGTCATAATGTTGTCTATATGATTCTGCCCGATCAGTACAAAGAAATTTATGATGTCGGCATATATCGAAAGCTCCCACAGCGGTTCTGAGCAATTATATATTTCATCCATATGAAGCAGAAGCCTGTTTGCCTGTTCTATAATATTCGGTGCATTTTCGTGTGTGATGAGAAGGGCGGAAGTAAAAAATGGCAGAACACTTGAAAAACCTTTTATCTTTGAAATGACACTTATATCAAAAAGATATATAAATCTGGAACCAACCTCGGGTGCTACAAGCTCGTGCAGCTCTCCGGATGGGATTACGATGATATCACCCGGATTAAGTACATAGCTATGGTTGTGTATTACTACCGTGTAGGTATTCTCGATGGGCGTGACAATTTCAACCGCTGAATGCCAATGCGTCGGAAAAGAAGCATTTTCGTGGTTACGCCAGATTCGTATGCTGGATCCGTTTGCATAATCAACGCGTTCGTGGTGACCGTCGAGGTCGCGGTGAAAAGAAAAATGATTCATGTTCTGCTCGGCCATAACTACCTCCAATTTTAAATTAAAAACATAGAAAAAACAATTGTTATTTATCCGTAAAACAATTATTACAATAAGTATAATTAATTAGAAATCTTAACTTTACCAAATATTGCGAAAATTTAAAATTTTGATTGATTTTTACGGTATATGATATTATAATAATAATGTATATATTGCACAAAAAATACCGTCGAGATATTTTCGAATTTGATTAAAATGCTAAAATGATATTATCACTTATTGCTTAAAAAGTAAATAGTAAGTCTGTTTAAATAATTAAAAAATGTATTTTATACAGCAATTTGTAAAAGGGCAATATTTGAAATTGATGTAAGCAATTTCTAATAGGTATATTTTAAGCAAAAAAAGTATTATTAAAAGGCGTATTTTTGCGTGTTTATGTTTAAAAGCATCCTGCTGATTATGATGTTATGGGGATCTTTGTCAGGATGTATTAAATAGGAGGTATACCGTGAAGTTAACGAAGACGAAACTAATTGTGCTGGCAGTTGTCATAGTAGTTATTGCGGCGATAATTATCCTTCCGGGATTGCTATCGGCAGATAACTATGAAGAAAAATATGCCGGCTATGATCTTTCAACTGAAGTTGAAGGTCTGGGCAGAGGAAATACCTATACGAAGTATATGCAGACATATGCTGATATGCGTTTGGGTACATCCGAGGTTGTCATTGACTGTGTGAACAATCTTTCCCAGTCAACAAATACCGAAAACCGTGCCGAATGCGACGGCGTCAGCAATGTACTTTACTGTGCGGATGATTCCTTTGCAGAATGGAAGTTTAATGTTCCTCAGGAAGGTATGTATAATATTATTGTTGATTATTATACCGTTGAGAGCAGAGGAGTTCCGGTTGAAAGAACCCTTAAGATTAACGGAGAGGTTCCTTTTGTTGGTGCAGACCAGCTTACCTTCGACCGTATCTTTACAGATGATGGGGAAAAGACAACCGATAACCGTGGAAACGAAATACGACCTTCACAGATTGAGTATTACAGATGGCAGAAGCAGTATATCAAGGATTACCTCGGATATATCGTAAAGCCCTATCAGTTCTATTTTAAACAGGGTGAAAATACTCTTTCATTAGAAGCGGTAAACGAGCCTGTTATTTTAAAGAACATCACTATTTCCCCTATTACGGAGGACTGCTCTTACGAGGAGTATTCTTCAAGGTATGCGGGATGTGTTGATTCGGATGATGCAAAGAATACCATCATCAAAATAAACGGTGAGGATGCTGACTACAGAAGCGATGCTTCGCTCTATGCAAAATATGATAAGTCAGTTGCAAATACCGATCCCTCAAGTCTTACCGCAATCAAGCTGAATTATATCGGCGGCGAGGGCTGGAAGGTACCCGGACAGTGGATTGAGTGGGAATTCAATGTTCCTTATTCGGGCTTCTACAGAATTACCTTAAAGGCAAGACAGGGCTATCAGCGAGGCGGTATCTCATGCCGTTCCTTCTATCTTGACGGTGAGATTCCTTTTGAGGATTGCGAAGTTGTTCAGTTTGAATATTCCAATGACTGGGAAATGCTTACATTGAGCGATGAGAATGATGAGCCATTCTGGTTCTACCTTACAGAGGGTATGCATTCCATCAGGCTTGAGGCAACACTCGGTGATATGGGTACAATCCTTGAGGAGCTTACGGACAGCGTTTACAGAATGAACCAGATGTATCGTGAACTTCTTGTTGTTACAGGCGCTCAGCCCGATACCTTCCGTGATTATAAGATTGAACAGTCTTATCCTGAGGTTATCGAGGGTATGGACCTCGAATACAGACGTCTTTACAAGATTGTTGATGAAACAGTTGCCGTAACCGGACAGAAATCCGATAAGATTGCAAACGCTCTTACACTTGCAATTCAGATGGAACGCTTCATGGATGACTATAGAGACATCACAAAGCAGTTCGCAACATATAAGAACAATATTTCAGCACTTGGAACATCAATGAATGAAATGACTGAGTCAAAGCTTGATATTGACTATATCCTTGTTCAGGGAACCAATACAGATGATGTTTCAGACAGTACTAACTTCATTAAGAATCTCTGGCATGATATAAAGAGCTTCTTCGTATCCTTCTTCTATGATTATAATGCTGTTGGTGATGTTTACGACGAGGACGATGACGATGTCATCAACGTATGGCTCCTTGCAGGACGTGACCAGAATGAAGTAATGAAGAAGATGGTTGATGATGATTTCACACCTAAGTCAGGCATAAAGGTCAATGTACAGGTTGTCGGTGCCGAGTCGCTTCTGAATGCCGTTATGGCAGACCGCGGTCCCGATGTCGTTCTTGCAGCCGGTGCACAGCTTCCTGTTGATTATGCACTGCGTAATGCAGCAGAGGACCTTACCCAGTTTGAAGGACTTGATGAGGTACTTTCACAGTATCCTGAAAGCTCATATACCTCTTACAAATTTGAGGATGGTATTTACGGCCTTCCTGAGACACTTAACTATAATGTAATGTTCTACAGAAAGGACATTCTTGATGAACTTGGTCTTGAGGTTCCCCAGACCTGGGATGAGCTTATTGATATGCTTCCTACAATCCTTGGTAACAACATGCAGGTTGCACTTCCTACGGTAGAGCGTCTTATTAATAACGTTCAGAACCCTGACCTTTCACTTTACTTCACACTTGTTGAGCAGAGAGGCGGAGAGTTCTATGATGAGGCCGGATCAAAGATCCTGATTGATAATAACGAAGGTGTTGAAGCATTCGAGATGTTTACAAGCCTGTTCTCAGACTACGGACTTCCTCTTGTTTATGACTTCCCGACACGTTTCCGTTCGGGCGAGATGCCTATCGGTATTACCGACTACAGCACATATAATACACTTGTTGTATCAGCACCTGAAATCAAGGGACTTTGGGATTTCTGTGAAATCCCCGGCACCGTCAGAACTGACGAGAACGGAAATGAGTACATTGACAGAACAGTTCATTGCTGGGGTACCTGTTCAATGATGATTGCCACAGACGATGAGACGGTTAAGCAGAATTCATGGGAATTCCTCAAGTGGTGGGCTGATAAGGACACACATGTACGTTATGGCCGTGAGCTTGAGGCTGTTATGGGTAGCTCCGCAAGATATGCAACAGCAAATCTTGAAGCCTTTAAGGAATATCCCTGGAGTGCAAAGCAGGTTGAAATCCTTGACAACCAGAGAAGCTGGACCAAGGGCTTCCGTGAAATAGCCGGTGGTTATTATACAAGCCGTCATATCACAAATGCAGCACGTAAGGTAACAAACCAGAAGGAAGATCCTCGAGAGGTTCTTCTGGATTATGTAAGAACAATTAATGAAGAAATTGAGAAGAAGAGGGCAGAATATAATCTGCCCAACCCTTCGGAAAGGAGTGAATAAGGATGCAGGCACCTTCATTAGAAAGAAAATCAATATTTAAATCCTATTTTTCGATGAAGAAAAGAAATATCAAGGTTGCATGGAAAAAAGCAAAGGTTATGAAGACCTGTTATCTGTTCCTTCTTCCTTATGCACTGATATTCCTTACCTTCAACATTTTACCACTTATTTCTTCGATTTATTACAGCTTTACCTATTATAATATCCTGGAGCCTGCAAAATTTATCGGACTTCAGAATTATATCAATCTTTTCCTTCAGGATGATGTATTCCTTATCGGTATAAAGAATACCTTCCTTATTGCAGCAATTACAGGACCTGTCGGATATATACTTTCGTTCATAACGGCCTGGTTCATTAACGAGCTTCCTACCTGGATAAGGGCAATTGCAATCGTTTGCTTCTATGCTCCTTCTCTTGCAGGTGCGAGCCTTATGACGGTTATCTCACTGTTATTCCGTGGTGATACATATGGTGTTATCAACGGTTGGCTGATTGATATGGGTATTGTAAATGAGCCTATCATGTTCTTTACAAATCCTGAGTATATGATGCCATGTATTATAATCGTTATATTGTGGATGAGCCTTGGTTCCGGCTTCCTTGCTTTCGTTGCCGGTCTTCAGGGTATTGATAAGTCTCAGTATGAGGCAGGTATGATTGACGGTGTACGTAACCGTTGGCAGGAGCTCTGGTACATTACACTTCCCAACATGAAGCCAATGCTTCTGTTCGGCGCTGTTATGTCAATTACCTCAGCCTTCAATGTATGTGACCAGCCCAGGGCACTCTGTGGATATCCGAGTACGGATTATGCTGCAAGAACAGTAGTAACTCACCTTTATGACTATGGTTTTACCCGTTTTGAAATGGGATATGCCGCAGCAATCGGTACATTCCTCTTTGTTGTAATGATCCTTTGCAATAAAGCAATTCAGGCATTATTAAGGAGGGTAGGAACATGAGTAAAAGAAAATCATATACGGTTGCAAAAAAGAAACCTAAGTTCCTTAAGAGACGTGCAGCAAACCGTTCAAAGGGTGGAGATATTGCAATATATATTTTCCTGACAATTATGGCACTTATAATGGTTGTACCTATGGTATATGCCGTCAGCCAGTCACTTAAGCCTCTTGATGAGTTGTTCCTTTTCCCGCCTACAATGTTTGCAAAGAATCCTACGTTTGATAACTTCGCAGATTTGTTTGTTTTCATGGGAAAGTCATCAATTTCCTTCTCAAGATACTTATTTAACACTGTATTCATTACATTTGTAGGAACCTTCGGTCATGTTATCATTGCTTCAATGGCTGCATTCGTTCTTGCAAAGTATGATTTCCCCGGTGGAAAGCTTTTCTTCAGCATTGTAGTTACAGCGCTTATGTTCTCTAACTACATTACAGGTATTCCTAACTACCTTATTTTAAATAAGTTAGGCTGGATTGATACATATTTCTCACTTATCATTCCTGCTTTTGCTGCTCCTATCGGTCTTTTCCTTATGAAGCAGTTCATGGAAGGTATTCCTTCCTCACTTATTGAGGCTGCAAAGGTAGATGGTGCCAAGGAATGGTACATCTTCTGGAAAATAGTAATGCCTAACGTTAAACCTGCATGGCTGACAATTATCATTTATTCAGTTCAGTCATTGTGGAACAACAATGGTTCACTTTACATCTTCTCAGAAGAGAAGAAAGGTCTCAGCTATGCACTTTCACAGGTTTCGGCCGGAGGTGTTGCCAGGACAGGTCCTGCAGCAGCAGTTACAGTAATTTTAATGATAGTTCCTATTTTAACATTCATTTTATCAGAAAGTCAGATCCTTGAGACAATGGCTAGCTCAGGATTAAAGGATTGAGGTGTCGCACTTGAAAAAGACAATTACAAGAATTTTTACAACTTTAGTGTTGCTTGTTTTGCTTGTTCCCGGTTATGCGGCACTTGCAGACACAGGATACACATACAATTACGATTATTGGGAAGAGGTTCAGTATTCTCCCGATGCATATGCTGTTAAGGCTACGCTGACGAACAAGGAGCTCGGTATTGAAAATAAGCTTTCCAATGCACTCAGCCTTTATGTAAGGGATAATATCATTTATGTATGTGATACAGGCAACAACAGAATTATCCAGATCAGATATGAGAATGATACATATTCTGTAGACAGGATAATTGACAGTATTACAGGTACAGATGTTACTACATTTAATACTCCTACAGATATTTTTGTAGACAAGGAAGGGTATATTTACATCTGTGACCAGAACAATTCACGTATTGTGAAGGTCAATGAGAATCTTGAATTTGTAATGGAATTTACTAAGCCTTCCGATGATAATTTCGACCAGGACGTAACATTCCTTCCCGAAAAGATTGTCGTTGATGATGCCGGACGTATGTTTGCACTTGTTGATCATATTAACAAGGGCGTTGTAAAGTACGAGGCAGACGGAGAGTTTGTAGGATTTGTTGGAGCTACCAAGGTTACCTATTCCTGGTATGAATATATCTGGAAAGAGTATTTCATGACAGCTGAACAGATTGCACAGACAGAGAGCTTTGTTCCTACAGAGTATGATAATATAGCACTTGACCCCAAGGGCTTCATGTATGTAGTAACACAGAATTTTGAGGAGGCAGATCTTTTATCAGGAGATGCTACTCCCGTTCGTAAGCTTAATTCACTTGGAAATGATATCCTTATCAGAAACGGTCAGTTTTTACCTATCGGTGATGTTCAGTTCAGTAATGCTGCCGGCTACAACGGACCTTCCTTGTTTGTAGATGTTACCGTTCTTGACAATGATGTTTACTTCCTGTTTGACAAGACACGAGGCAGAATATTCGGATATGATGATCAGGGACATCTTCTTTATGCATTCGGCGGAAACGGAAATAAGGACGGTTACTTCCGTTCACCTTCATCAATCGAGCATATGGGATATGATATTATAGCTCTTGATTCGATTGACGGTCAGCTTACAGTCTTTACACCTACCGATTTTGGACGTAAAATTTATGATTCACTTGATGCATACAGCAGAGGCGAATATGATCTTTCCGCTGAAAAGTGGCAGGAGGTTCTTACCTACAACGGCAATTACGACCTTGCTTATATCGGTATCGGACGTGCACTTCTCCGTAAGGGCGAATATAAGGAAGCAATGGAGTACTTTGAAACTAAATATGATGATGATAATTATGCCAAGGCCTTCCAGCTCTACCGTAAGGAATGGGTTGAGGAGCATATCGGTCTGATTTTCATTGTATTTTTCGTAGTTCTGCTGATTCCTCTCGGAATAGGCAGATTAAAGAAGGTCAGAAAGGAGGTTGAGAGGTATGAGTATGAAATGGAAACTATTTTCAGGCGTAAATAAAAAGTCTGTAAAAAGGTTTGGAAAGACATTAAAGTTTTCTACATACTGTATTTTTCATCCCTTTGATGGCTATTGGGATCTGACTCGTGAAAAGAGAGGTTCAATGGGCGCAGGTACACTGATTCTTGTACTTGCACTAGTTACCAGAGTTCTCAAGCTTATGAATACAAACTTCCAGTTCAACAGAATCAATTATGAGACTGTAAATATATTTATGGAGGTTCTTGGTATTTTTGTTCCTTTTGTAATCTGGGTGGTTTCAAACTGGGCACTTACCACACTGTTTGATGGTAAAGGAACCCTGAAACAGGTTTATATGGCTTCGTGTTACGCCATTACTCCTTATCCCCTGATTCAGCTGCCTCTCATTATTTTAAGTAATTTCATTACTGTTGATGAAGGCGCATTTTATACATTCTTTGATATTTTATCACTTATCTGGTGTGTACTGCTGATTGTATTTGCAATGATGATGATTCACGACTATACACTCGGCAAAACTATTCTGAGTACCCTGTTCTCAATACTCGGAATGGCAATCATTATTTTCATTTTACTGTTGTTCTTCAGCCTTATCGGTGATGGAATTTCATATTTCTATTCACTTTATAAGGAAATTATTTTCAGACTATATTAATGGAGGGAAAAATAAGTGGAAAACGAGAAAAAATCCATTATCGGTTCTATACTTAAGATATTTATCCCCATTGCTATAGTTGCAGCGGCGGTAATATTTATTATTAATGTAAAACCGGAAGAAGAGATTGAAGAGGATCTTGAGGTTTATTCCCTGTCCAATGATTCAGGTTCATATGTTCTTGAAAATGAATATTTAAAGTTTTCATTAGACGGTGAAACTACTCAGTTCTCACTTTACGATAAGAGTACCGGTGAAACCTGGTATTCAAATCCTCAGGACATTGCATCCGATACCATGGCGCTTCCTGCTGATAAGCAGCTGTTAAATTCAACACTGATTCTTACTTACGGTAATATGAACGGTGTCTGGACAACTTTAAACAACTACGGATTAAGTATTGAAAAGCAGATTTATGATATTGAATACTATGATGATGAGATTAAGGTAAAATATACCATCGGTAATATTGAGCCTAAGTACATCATACCTGTTGCGGTGCCTGAAGAAAGAATGCTTGAGTTCCTTGACCAGATGGAAAAGAAGCCCAGAAAACAGGTTCTTGAGTATTATCGTAAGTACGATATCAATAAGCTTAAGGCATCTGATGATAAGGATGCACTGCTTGAACAGTATCCCGATCTTGCAGAGCATCCGATTTATGCACTCCGTGATAATGTTAAACCTTATCTGAAGCAGAAGATTGAAGGATTTTTTGCCGAAGTAGGATATACCGAAGAGGATTATGAGGCTGACCTTGCACTTTACTCAACAGTTACAAGTCAGGACATACCGATATTCAATGTTTCCATTGATTATATGCTCGACGGCCACGATTTTATTGTTTCATTACCCTATGAGGATATTGAATATAAGTCGGATTATCCCATTACCAATATTGAGGTTCTTCCTTATTTTGGTGCCGGCAGTGTTAATGATGAAGGCTACATCATTGTTCCCGAAAGCGGAGGATGTGTAATTAATTTTAATAATGATCGTAATAATCAGAATGCATATTATTCAGATGTTTACGGTTGGGATTATGCTACATCGAGAAAGGCGGTTGTTACAGAAACCAGAAATGCTTTTCCAATGTATGCAATAAGCAAAAACGGTACGTCCTTCCTCTGCTGTATCGAGGATGGCGCTTCAAGAGCAAACATCAATGCAGATGTAAGCGGACGTAACCACAGCTACAATCATGCAAGTGCAGGATACTCAATTCTCAAATATGAGGCATATGAGGTTGGTTCAAAATCCTCGGCTTCCTTCTATGTATTTGAGGATAAATTACCTGCTCTGACCGCAAAACAGAGATACAGATTTGTTGATACCGATTCATATGTAGAGTTGGCACAGAAATATGGTGACTATCTCGTTGAAAAGTATCCGGCTCTTGACAAGACTGCAGACAGCGATACACCTGTTGTATTCAATGTAATTCAGTCAATTGATAAGGTTCAGCAGAAGTTCGGTCTTCCCAAATCTGCTCCTTATGCATTAACGACATATGATGAAACAGTACAGATGGCTGATGAAATTCAGGAGCTTGGAATCGAAAACTTCGATATGAAGATTTCCGGCTGGATGAATGATGGTTATACACATACAGTTCTTACGGATATCGATTTGATTTCTGAACTGGGCGGCACTTCAAAGTTCAAGAGCATGATTAATGCACTTTCATCAAAGGGAATAGGCATTTATCTTGACGGTCAGACCGAGTTTGCATACAACAGCGGAATGTTTGACGGATTTATGGCATTCAGGGATGCGGCAAGATTTACCACACGGGAAAATGTTGAGCTTTATGATTATTCGATTGTCTGGTACGGACAGGAGGATGAAGAAGGCGATCCTGATGCATATTATCTGCTCAGACCTCAGTTTATAACAGAGAGTTTCAATAACCTGACAAAGTTTGCAAAAGATTATAATGTAAATGTTTCGTTAAGAAATACAGGCTATCTGCTTAGCTCAGACTTCAATCCCAAGAATCTTTATACACGTGAGGATTTGATCGCAAGACAGCGTGAAGAGCTTCAGGGAGCTGTTGATGCAGGTACCGGATTTATAATAAACTATGGTAATGATTATGCTCTTGAATATGCAGATATCATTACAGGAATGGATATTTCGAATACCAATTCGGCAATTATCGATTTTGATATTCCGTTCTATCAGATGGCTATCAGGGACAAGGTAAATTATACCGGAAATCCCATCAATATGGCTGAGGACGCTGAATTTGAGCTTCTTAAGTCTGTTGAGTACGGTGCAGGCCTTCAGTTCCAGGTAATGGCAAGCTCCGCAAAGAAGCTTCAGGATACCAGATACACAAAGTTCTTCGGTGCTGACTTCAGTAATTGGAAGGAAAAAATCGGAGAAATATATGAGCGTTACAATTCGGAACTCAGCGGAACGTTCGATAAGAAAATCGTAAACCATTCAGTAGTAGGTAACAACTGCCGTATTACTGAATTTGAGGATGGAACCAAGGCTTATGTAAATTACGGCTTTATTGATGAAACAGTAGACGGGGTTAAGGTTCCGGCAAGAGATTATGTTGTTAAATAAGGAGGTGATATTCGTTGAGTCTAGAGTATAATGAAAACAAAACCGGAAATGGAGCGAATGTCACATCCGGAAAAAAGAAAAAAACGCTTGCCAGAAAGCATGCGGTTCAGGGATATCTTTTCATTCTTCCCTTTATATTTGGCTTTATATTTTTTATGATTAAGCCTCTTGCACAATCGTTTATTATGTCAATCAGTGATGTTACCGTCAGCTCAGAAGGTTTCAGCATGGATATAATCGGTATTGACAACTATAGCAAGGCATTTACCATTGACCCTCAGTTCAATCAGATACTTACCGATGAACTTTGGAAAATGGTCATTAACTCAATTGCTACTATAATTTTCAGTTTGTTTGTTGCCCTGCTTCTTAATCAGAAGTTTAAGGGAAGAGCATTTGTCAGAGCGGTTTTCTTCCTGCCCGTTATTTTCTCCTCAGGTGTTATTGTCGGACTTGAGAGCGGAAATGCACTTGTTCAGGGAATGAAGAGCGCTGTTGAGGCAAGCTCGACAACAAGCGTTACCGGAGTGCTTGAGGATATTCTTTCTGCAACAAATCTTGCGGGCGGATTCCTTGATACAATTTTTGATATCGTTAATAAGGTTTATGATATTGCGATTGCATCAGGTATTCAGATTATTATTTTCCTTTCGGCTCTTCAGACAATTCCGCAGAGTATGTATGAGGCAGCTGAAATTGAGGGTTGTACAAAGTGGGAGAGTCTTTGGAAAATTACTATGCCCATGGTCAGCTCAATGTTCCTTGTAAACTGGATTTACACCATCATCGACTTCTTCATGAAGTCAGATAACCGTATGGTTACCAAGATTAAACAGGAAATGGTTGTCAGTATGAATTATGGTTTTTCATCGGCGATGGCGTGGGTTTATTTTGGCGTAGTAATGCTTTTGATTGGCATAAGCTCTGCAATAATTTCAAAGGTGGTGTACTATTATGAGTAAAGTTAAACTACCGAAGAGAGATGACTTCTGGAGACGTAACAGATTATCAGACGGATATCTCCTCAAAAAGACGATACTGGGTTATGCACTTAAGTTCCTGAGATTTCTGCTTATGTTCGGATTGTGCTTCCTTATTCTTCAGCCGATTCTGAACAAGCTTTCTCTGAGCGTAATGTCCGGTAATGATATCTATGATTCAACAATTAATGTTGTTCCCAGACATTTTTCGACAGAGAATATCAGATTGACGGCGGAGCTTCTTGAGTTTAAATCCTCACTTGCAAATTCGCTTTTGATATCATTTACGATATCCATCGTTCAGCTTGTTGCATGTACTTTGGTTGGCTACGGTTTTGCACGTTTTGATTTTCCTTTTAAGAAATTCTGGTTTGCCTGTGTAATACTTGTAATCGTTATTCCTCCTCAGACTGTATCCACATCGCTTTATCTGCATTTCAGATATTTTGATGTTTTCGGTATCATCAGTCTTATTAAGGGTGAATCGATCAACCTGCGTGGTAATGCACTTCCTTATTATCTTATGAGTGCCGGCTGTATGGGCTTAAAGAATGGTCTTTACATTTACCTTATCAGACAGTACTTCAGAAATATAACTAAGGAAATTGAAGAGGCTGCATATGTTGACGGATGCGGAACACTTTCTACATTCATCAGAATTATGCTTCCGGATGCAAAGCCGATTCTTACATCTTGCTTCCTTTTCTCATTTGTATGGCAGTGGACAGACAGCTTTTATTCAGGTATGTTTCTTGGTAAGACAAAGCTTCTTTCTACCGAACTTGAGAGTCTTGCTGATACACTCGGCAACTATCTTGCGGACGGAAAAGGTTCAGGTAATGCAACACTCGGTTATATACAGCAGATTAACGCCATCGGTGTACTGCTTGTTGTAACTCCTATCATTCTTCTTTATCTTGTAGCACAGCGAGGCTTCGTTGAGTCACTGAGCTCTACAGGTGTTAAGATGTGATAATAATTTATTGGCATTAAATAGCAATATCTGATATACTGTTTTTGTGTTAGACTATCAAACTCATTTACTATTTACTAAATATTTGATATAATAATATCAATGCAGTATATCACGGTGCTGCTATTGGCAGACCTGCTTGGGGGATGCAAAATAACTATTTATTCACCCGAAGGGGTGGGAAAGAGAGAGGTATATGAAAAAATTCAGTAAAGCTATTGCACTTCTGCTTGTACTTTGTATGGTACTGGGGTTGGCAGCATGCAGTAGCACAGAAGAAAACGACACAAAGCCTACCGAAAAGGTAGAGGCAACCAAGAAGCCTACCAAGGCTCCTGCAAAAACAGATCCTGATTCAGGCAAAGACAATACAGATCCTGATGTTGTTGATCCTGAACCTACAGATGAGCCTGTTGATGATCCCGATGACGAGCCTGTAGAGCAGAAGACATTTTCAAACGGTGTTTATATCAATGAAGATGGTATCTACTGCAATCCCGATGGTACAACACTTGACCTTGGCGGTATGGAAATCCTTATCGGCGACTGGTTCTCAAAGGAAGCTGTAGAGCCTACAACAGCTTATGAGGAAGCTACTCAGGAATATCGTGATTATATTCAGGAGACCTATAACTTTACAATTAAGAACTATAAGCTTTCAGGTTATGGAACATATGTAGAGAATTTCACAAACTTCGCCACTTCGGGCGGAGATGAAAACTATATGTTCTGTATGGGACCCGCAATGTTTACAACACCTCTTTTATCAGGTCTTTTAGCTGATTTAAGTAAGCTTGATGTATTTGATTTCTCAGAGGAAAAGTGGCTTGAATCAATTACACATCTTACCTCTCAGGGCGATGCTGTGTACGGTATGAGAGCAGAATCAATGGAGCCCCGTGGTGGCGTTTACTTCAACAAGAGACTTCTTGAGGAAGCCGGTGTAGATCCCGATCTTCCTTACGACCTTCAGGCTAAGAATGAGTGGACATGGGATACCTTCGAGGACCTTTGCAAGAAGCTTACACGTGATACAAACAGCGATGGCGTAAATGACTGTTGGGCTATGACATCCTTCAAGGGTGACCTTATGAACTCAGCAATCGCTTCAAACGGCGCACAGCTTATTGATGTTGATGAGAACGGAAGATTCTATCTTGCTTCCAATTCTGATGAGTACATGCAGGCTTATGACTGGATCGGCTACATGAGACAGAATTATGAAATGCCTTCACTCGAGGGTGAAGACGGTGATAACTGGGACTACGCATACGGCGCATTTGCAAGAGCAGAAGCAGCTATGCTTGTTGGTGAGGAATACCTTGTAAGTACCTTTAACGAGCAGATGGCAGATGACTTCGGTTTTGTAATGTTCCCTCGCGGACCTAAGGTTGATGAGCTCACCGGTTATTCAAGTGATAATATCTATGTAATTCCTTCATGTTATGATGCAGACAGAACATGGAAGATTGCTTTCGCTTATAACCTTTATACAGAACCTACTCCCGATTACGATGATCCCGATGACTGGAAGACCAATTATTATCCTTTATTCCGTGATGAGAGAGCAGTTGATGAGACACTCGATCTGATGCGTACACACCAGGATGTCCTTATTTATAAGTCAATTCCTAAGGTAAATACAGATAACGAGTATTACTACAATATTGATACCGAAACAGCTGCAGAGCGTTACGAAATCAAGAAGGATGAGTATCAGTCATACATCGATGCTATCCAGCCTCCGCAATAGGATGTGATTGACGCGCTGAAGTACTGAAGTACTTTGGACGGACAGTCTGCTGTCGGTTCGGATATTTGTTCAACTTATTTTAACTTAATAATTACAGCATAGAAATGATTACGATTGTTTCTATGCTGTATTTTTAATTAATAGCAGATGTGCCACTGACCGAAATGAAATATCTGACAATAATAAATGTACTGTGCAGTGGTAATGAAGAGCTTACATTATAAATGTTTTGCAGTTTTGCTTATAAATTGATTGAAAAAACGATTTAATTCTGTTATTTTCATTAAAATTAGTATTGATTTGATAGGTTTGTAAAATTGTAACAAAAAGTTTTGAAAAAATGTGTTGAAAAAATAAAAATTTTACAAAAGAATGCTTGCAATCCAAAATGCAATTTGGTATAATTTGCTCATAAGGTTCAAGGGGGAGACCTTTGACCGAAAAAATAATATTTTCAGGAGGATTTTCTAATGAAAAAGAAAATTATGGCACTTGTACTGTCACTCGTTCTTGTAATGGCTATGGCAGTAGTTCCCGCATCAGCAGCAAACTATGATGGCATGAATTTTGATGCAATTAAGGGTGATTACATTTATGTAAACTCTTATGACAACCTTACCGTTTGCGTACAGGGCGAAGATGGCGACGAAGGTCTTGTTGGCGCAGCTAACGTTGCTAACGTTTATGGTATGATTTTCTTCTGTACAGCAGACAGCACCGGTGCTCTTCATTTAGTAGTTAATTCAGAGAACCAGGGCTGGAAGAACGGCTTCCCCACAGAGGATCCCGTTGAGCCCGTTGCTTATGACGGTGGTGTTTACTACACAAACTACTATGCAGCTGAGTCACCTTTCGTAAATGGTGAGAGCTACAGCCAGTACTGCCCTTGCAACTGGTCAGGTGCTAACGTAACTATTACAGGTTTTGCAGTAGTTGACAAAGATGGTAACTACCTCAACACAATCGGCGATGTTCCCGCAACATCACCCGTTGCAGCTGGTGCTGCAGCTGATTCAGCTGATGTAGCTGTTGACGCTCCTGCTACACTTCCTCAGACAGGTCTTGTTTCATCAGTAGTATTCGTACTTGCTGGTGCTGCTCTTGTTAGCGGTGGTGCAGTTGTTGTTAAGAAGCATGAGGATTAATTATTAATCTGAATTGATTATTAACCTAACAATTTGACATCAAAGGGCTTCGGTTATCCGAAGTCCTTTTTTTATTGTTTAAGCGCTTTCAAATACGCAATTTATGGGGATTTATTGCTCAATATTTAAATATGTTTTTTGAAATGTATTTGATATAATACAATATAGGTTAATATGTCAAAACTTAATTTTGATAAATATATTTAACAGTGCTTTTTCCACAAGGAGGAATTATGAGAAGACCAAATGAAAGAAAACCCTTAGTAACTAATATTTTTACTGCAGATCCATCCGCTCATGTATTTAATGGTAAAATATATATTTATCCTTCACATGATGTAGAGCATGACTGTCCCGACGATGATAACGGTGACCAGTATATTATGGAGGATTATCATGTTTTATCAATGGATAATCTCGATTCCGAGTGTATTGAAAATGGTCTTGCATTATCAATGCATGATGTTCCGTGGGTAAAAAATCAGATGTGGGCTCCTGACTGTGTTTGCAAGAACGGAAAGTATTATTTGGTTTTCCCTGCAAAGGACAAGGAAGGTAAATTCAGAATCGGTGTAGCTGAATCTGATTCACCCGTTGGACCTTTTAAGCCTCAGGAAAATTATATTCAGGGTAGCTACAGTATTGATCCTGCTGTCCTTGTTGATGATGATAACAGGACATATTGCTATTATGGTGGACTTTGGGGTGGTCAGCTTGAAATGTGGCAGTCAGGTTCGTTTAATGAGAATGAACACAGGCCTGAAGGTGATGAGCCTGCTTTAGGACCTATGTTTGCTGAATTCAATCAGGAAATGAACGCCTTTATTACTGAGCCTAAACATCTACAGATTCTTGATGAAAATGGCGAGCCCTTAAAGGCAAAGGACGAAGACAGAAGATATTTTGAAGGTCCCTGGATGCATAAGCATCACGGAAAGTACTATCTTTCATATTCTACAGGTACAACACACTATCTTTGCTATGCAGAGGGTGATAAGCCGGATGGTCCTTTTACATACAAGGGACGTATTATGGAGCCGGTTCTTGGCTGGACAACGCATCATTCAATAGTTAATATTGATGGTGACTGGTATCTGTTCTATCATGATTGCGAGCTTTCAGGCGGAATTACCCATGAAAGATGCGTAAAGTATACAAAACTTAATATTGATGAGAATGGAAATATTGAGACAATTCATCCTTATGATTGATTGTTGATATTCTAAGGCTTATATTAACAGTTTGGGAATTTGATCGGTTTCATTTTTCCAAACTGTATTATTAATAGCATTTGTGTATAGTATTAATGATTTCAAAATTATTTCCAAAATAAAAAAATCGAGGTATTTTATATGGGACCTATAGCACCGAAAGACCCGGTAAAGCAAAGACAAAATTTTTATATTATGTATGAAAAGGAGATATATGCCGGACCTTCGCCCGATGTAAGCAGCAAGGGTATTTCCTTCCATTATCAGAATGATGGCAGAATGATTAATTCGGCAAAAATGATTGGCAATATACAGGACGAAGAAATGCTGTCCCTTCTTAAAACCACAGATGGCTTTAAAAAGCTGGTTTATGGTATCGGTGTTTCCATGATTAACAAAACCAATCAAAATGCGAAATTTGTTTTTCAAATGTATGGAAAAACCGATCCTTACAAGAGCGGTACATCGATAGAACAGGAGCTTACAGGTGATGGAGTCGAGTACCTTATTCCCTTAAAGGATGTAATATGGTCAGAGGATGATGATATTCCGGGGCAGATTCGTTTCCATTTTGATGAAGTTGGATTTGCTTCTACGGTCAGTGTAAGATTTTTCCTGAATGAAAGCTATACCGCTCCTGTTTTTGAGCCTTTGGACCCTGTTAATACTGCTTCTGACGCATATTTCAACATGATATCAAAATCCGGTGTATCCTTAGGAAATACATCCAGAATTAAGAAGGTAGTTGCAAGGGCTCAGGCAGGTGAGTCTGTTACGGTTGCTTTTATTGGCGGTTCTATAACTCAGGGAGCAGGTGCCACGCCGATTAATACTGAATGTTATCCTTACAAGATGTTCAGGGAGTTTAACGAAAAATATTCCTCGCTGCATAATGCTAAATTTATCAAAGCCGGTGTTGGAGGTACTCCATCTGAACTCGGTATTGTCCGTTTTGAAAGAGATATCCTCGCAAATAAAGCTTCTGACAAGAATCCCGATCTTTTTGTAATAGAATTTGCGGTAAATGATGCCGGAGATGAAACAAACGGTGAGTGCTATGAAGGCCTTGTAAGACGTTGCCTCGGACTTGAAAATAATCCCGCTGTAATACTTCTTTTCAGTGTATTTGCCGATGATTATAATCTTCAGGAGCGTCTGATTCCTATCGGTAAGCATTACGATTTACCGATGGTCAGCCTTAAAAATGCCGTTACTCCGCAGTTTTATCTCAATAAAAGTGAGGGTAAGCTTGTTTCTAAGAGTCAGTATTTCTATGATACCTATCATCCCACAAATCTGGGGCATACAATTATGAAGGATTGTCTGATAAATATTATAGATAAGTCTCTTGAGGCTTCTGAAGGTGAAGAATTTTCGGTAAAGGATGCTTATTTCACAACTGATTTTGATTATATCCATTCCTTCGGAAGAGATGATTATTCTCGGAAAATAAAAGAGTATGATACTATTTTCATTGAGAATATTGATTGCGGTGATTTTTCCGAGACCGATAAATTACTTCAGTGCGTTGAAATGAATGATATGCTTCAGACAACTCCCGAATTTCCGGATAACTGGAAGCATTTGGCTGGAAATAAGCCCTTTGTACTTACGGCAACCTTCCGTGTATTAATGTTTGTTACAATGGATAGTGCCAGTCCTGATTTTGGTATTGCGGATGTATTCGTTGACGGTAAGCTTGTTAAAACCATTAATCCAAGAGAGGTAGGCTGGACTCATTGTAATGCACAGATTATTTCCAGAAATTCAACTGCGGCAAAGCATGTTGTTGAAATTAGAATGCATGAGGGTGATGAGGATAAGATGTTTACCCTTCTCGGAATCGGAATGAATTAATTATATAATAGCCGGCAGCCGGTGAAACAGTTGTGAGTTTTGTCATTGTTAAATAATACATTAATTTTATTAATGGAGGTTTATTTTATATGATTAGTAAAGAAAAGGTTGAAGAATATCGTGCAAGGGCAAAAGAGCTTGTATCAAAGATGACACTTGAGGAAAAAGTATACCAGCTTCGGCATACAGCACCTGCTATAGAACACCTTAATCTTCCTGCATATAACTATTGGAATGAAGCTCTTCATGGTGTTGCAAGAGCCGGTATTGCCACTGTTTTTCCGCAGGCCATCGGTATGGCTGCTTCCTTTGACGATGAACTGCTTTACCGGGTTGCCGATACGATTTCAACCGAAGGGCGCGGCAAATACAATGCCCAGTATAAATATGATGACCATGGAATTTATAAAGGACTAACCTTCTGGGCTCCAAATATCAATATTTTCCGTGATCCCAGATGGGGACGCGGACATGAAACCTACGGAGAGGACCCTTATCTTACAACCCGTCTTGGTGTAAGCTTTGTAAAGGGTATCCAGGGAGATGATGAAAACTATTTAAAGGCTGCTGCATGTGCAAAGCATTTTGCAGTGCATTCAGGTCCGGAAAATCTCCGACATCATTTTAATGCAGAATGCAATAAACAGGATTTACGTGAAACCTATCTTCCTGCATTTAAGGCACTTGTTGAAGAGGCAAATGTTGAAGCCGTTATGGGTGCCTATAACAGAACAAACGGTGAACCCTGCTGCGGAAGCAAAACGCTTCTTTCTGATATTTTACGTAAGGAGTGGGGCTTTGAAGGCCATGTAACCTCAGACTGCTGGGCGATAAAGGATATGAACGAGGGACATGCAGTCACAAAAACACCTGCGGAATCGGTTGCGCTTGCGATAAATAACGGTTGTGACATTAACTGCGGCAATCTCTTTGAATACCTCCTTCAGGCTGTTGAGGAGGGTCTTACCACAGAAGAAAAGATTGATGAAGCACTTGTAAATGTGCTTACTACCAGATTTAAATTCGGGTTTTTTGACTCTGACGAAAAGAATCCTTATTCCAAAATTGATTTTTCATATGTTGATACAGATGCAGCAAAGAAACTTAATCTGCAGATGGCTGAAGAAAGTATTGTTCTTTTGAAAAATGATGGTATTCTTCCTCTGGACAGCAAAAAAATCAGATCAATCGGTATTATAGGTCCTAATGCGGACAGCAGGAAAGCACTTGTCGGAAACTACGAGGGTACTGCCTCGAGATATATTACCGTTGCTGAAGGAATACGCACAGAAGCTGAGGCTGCCGGTATTCGGGTTTATTCCGGAGAGGGCTGCGACTTATATAAGGACAGGCTTCAGGGACTGGGTGAACATAACGACAGACTTGCCGAAACAAAGGCTGTATGTGAATTTAGTGATGTTGTGGTACTCTGTATGGGACTTGATGCCAGCCTTGAGGGCGAGGAAGGCGATACCGGAAACGAGTATGGAAGCGGTGATAAGCCGAATCTTTCATTTCCCGGACTTCAGCAGGAGATTATTGATACGGTTGCTTCGTCCGGAAAGCCCGCAATCCTTGTTGTACTTTCGGGAAGCTGTCTGGCACTGGATAAATCCTCTCAGGAGCTTCCTGCAATTATCCAGGGATGGTATCCGGGTGCTGTCGGTGGTCTGGCTATATCTAATATTATTTTTGGTAAAAAATCTCCTGAAGGAAAACTTCCTGTAACATTTTACAGTGAAAAGAACAGTTTACCTGAATTTACAGACTATTCAATGAAGGGCAGAACCTACAGATATATGACTGAAAGTCCTTTATATCCGTTTGGATTTGGTCTCAGCTATACCGATTTTGTTGAAAAAATAGATGAAATCATTATTAAGGGTGCATCGGGAACTAAGTCGGTATATACCTCGGAGGTTTCAGCTATACCTACAATAGAATTTAATCCCTCAGAACAACTTGAAATATCGGTAAGGGTTGAAAATAAAGGTAATTACGATGGCGGAGCGACTGTACAGTGTTATGTCTCCTCGGGTATTCCCGGTGCGCCCATCTGCCAGCTTAAGGGTCTTAAAAAAGTTCATTTATCTTCAGGTGAGGCTGCTTCAACTGTTATATCACTTGATGCTTCTTCGTTTGGTATATATGATGAGGATGGTATTTTTAAAGTCAATCCCGGAATGTATACGGTTTATATTGGTGATTCACAGCCGGATAAACGAAGCGCAGAGCTTACAGGTAAGGAATGTATTTGGTTTAATGTTTCAATAAAATAAATTGAATCAGACCACAATTTCATGCTAAAATGAGATTGTGGTCATTTTATATATTAGAAAGGTATATTCAATATGAATATTTCGGAATTTAAATATATTTTATTTGATTTGGATGGTACGCTGACAGACTCCGCACCGGGCATAACAAACGCAGTCAGGTATGCTCTGGGTAAAATGGATATTGAGGTAAAAAAATCGGATAATCTTCTTAAATTTATCGGTCCTCCTCTTTTGGATTCATTTAATGAATTCTATGGATTAGATAAGGCTTCGTCTATACAGGCAGTATCTTTTTATAGGGAGTATTACCGGGATAGGGGTATTTTTGAAAGCAGCGTATATGAAGGTATTGAATATTGCCTTAATTCTCTGAAAAATGCCGGCAAGAGGCTTGTACTTGCAACCTCAAAGCCGCAGCAGTTTGCTGAAAGAATTCTTGAGCATTTTGGTCTTGCAGGATATTTTGATTTTGTATTTGGTGCAACAATGGATGAAAAACGTACTAAAAAACATGAAGTAATTGAGTATGCCATCAGTACTATTTTAAAAACGGATGAGGATTTTAAATCCGGAATGTCTGATGAACGCAGTACTGAGTCTGCTGGTGATATACTTGATAAATTCCTTATGGTCGGTGACAGGGAGAATGATATTTCCGGTGCGCATATTAATAATATTGCGTCAATGGGTGTTCTGTTTGGTTTTGGTGATTATGACGAGCTATATGATGCGGGAGCAGATTTCATTGTAAAATCACCTTCTGATATATCTGATATCCTGTTGAGTGAAATTTCGGAAATTATTTCATTTAAAACAATTGATTCAACAAATAATGAAGCCAAAAGGATGGTTAATGAAAGGCTGGTAACAAAGCCGGTGCTGATTCTTGCAGATAGCCAGACAAATGGCAGAGGCAGACAGGGAAAGGATTTTTATTCCCCTGCTTCCACAGGCCTTTATATGACACTTCTTTATCCTGTTAATGCTTCTGTTTCTTCGCAGGTAACTATGACAACAAGGACCGCAGTCGCTGTTGCAAGGGCCCTTGAAAATGAATTTAACATTTATCCGGAAATCAAATGGGTAAACGATATTTATGTGAAGAAGCATAAATGCTGCGGTATTTTATGCGAGGCTGTAAATGATTATGAGAAAATGGTTTTAAAGTATGCGGTAATTGGCGTCGGAGTTAATATTTCGACCTCGGAATGGCCGAAGGAGCTGCAGGATAAGGCGGGAAGCTTCTTTGAAGCATGTGAATCCGGAAATGTCGGATATGGTTCTGATTTTACAGCGCTTGCGGTAAGGATTGGAAATCAGATCATAAAACTCTTCAGTGATAAATCTGATTCAAGCTTTCTGGACTATTATCGTGAGCATTCCAATGTTATCGGGCGGGAAATTACCTATATAGAAAATAATAAGGAATTTCGAGCCTTTGCAGTGGATATTGATGAATCGGGTGCCCTGATTGTCAGACTTGAATCTGACGATGGAATAATAGAAGAAAAATCACTGAATTCCGGTGAAATTTCATTACTTTTAGGTTGATTTGCACATATTTTCTTTATTTTATTCATTATTTTTTTTTTATGAATAAGAAAAAACAGTTGCCTGATATAATCAAAGATGATATAATACTTTGATATGTGTTGGAACTGTATAGAATGTTATCTTATAAGTCAGTAGGGGTTTTGTTATGTCGGATTTATTAAAAAATTTTATAGTGGTAACAGGTCACTATGGATGTGGCAAAACAAATTTTTCTATAAATCTTGCGCTTGATTTTATGAAAAAGGGCAGAAAAGTAACACTTGCAGATATGGACCTCGTAAATCCGTATTTCAGGACATCAGATTACAGGCAGCTGCTTGAAGAAAACGGTGTTGAAGTGATTGCACCTGTTTTCGGACATACAAATCTTGATATTCCATCACTTCCTGCAGCAATGTATTCGATTTTTGACAGTAAGGACCTTGTTATTGTTGATGTCGGAGGAGATGATGTCGGGTCAACCGTGCTCGGAAGGTTCAGACCAAAATTTGAAGGAATAGATTATGATATGTTATATGTCGTAAATCATTTTAGAAATATGACATCAACGGCTCCCGAGGCAATCGAAATCCTCCGCGAGATTGAGGCGGTAAGCGGACTTAAGGCAACGGCGCTTGTAAACAATTCACATATGATGAAGGAAACGGATATAAACATTCTCAGTACAGGAAGGGCTTTCGCGGATGAAGTCAGCAGTCTTTGTGGTCTGCCGGTACTTTTTAATACCGTAAGGAAGGATCTGCTTCAGAATGATGAAATAGAGAAAGCAATGCAGCCGGTATATCCTATTGATATTTATGTTAAATCCGGTCTTGAATAGATTGCTTCTGCTTGAAAAACCATTAGAAAAACCATTAAATTAACTTTTTAAAATGTATGTAAATCCGTTAAACAGCATTCCGATCAAATGCATATGTTTTTTGGATTTCTGATAAATTTATAACGTTAATATAGTAAGGAGGCGTAAAAAATGGCAAAGATTACGATTAATGAGAATCTGTGCAAAGGCTGTGAAATGTGTGTAAATAATTGTCCTAAGCATCTTCTTGTGCTTGCAAAGGACAGAATCAATGCTAAGGGATATCATCCCGCAACCATGACAGACCAGTCACAGTGTTCAGGCTGCAAATCCTGTGCAACAATGTGTCCCGATGTATGTATTACCGTAGAACGCTGATTTTAGACAGTTTGTCTTTATATTCAGATGTTTTTAGTGATTCATTTTATCAATTTCTATTGTAAAAAAAATAAGGAGATAAACCAATGGCAGAGAAAGTTTTAATGAAAGGAAAAGAGGCTCTCGGTGAGGCTGCACTTCGTGCTGGCTGCCGTCATTTCTTCGGCTATCCGATTACACCTCAGACTGAGCTTTCTGCATACCTGTCAAAGAAGATGCCCAAGTGTGGCGGAACCTTTTTACAGGCAGAGTCAGAGCTCGCAGCTATTAACATGGTACTTGGTGCAGGCGCTGCAGGCGTTCGTGCAATGACTTCATCAAGTTCACCCGGAATTTCACTTAAATCAGAGGGCATCAGCTATATTGCAGGTTCTGATGTTCCCTGTGTTATAATCAATGTACAGCGTGGCGGCCCCGGTCTTGGTTCAATTCAGCCCTCACAGGCAGATTATTGGCAGGCTACAAAGGCTACCGGACATGGCGATTTCCAGCTTCTTGTATTTGCACCTTCGACAGTTCAGGAAATGGCTGACTATGTAAGTCTTGCATTTGATACAGCAGAAAAGTACAGAGTACCCGCTATGATCCTTTCAGATGGTATGATGGGCCAGATGATGGAGCCTGTAAGCTTCCCTGAGGAATCAGAGGTTAAGATGGTTGAGAAGCCTTGGGCAGCATGCGGTCATGAAAATAAGAGAGCTCACAATATTGTAAATTCACTTTACATCGAAGCAAAGGATCTTGAAAAGACCATTATCGAACGTTATGAGCGTTATGAGCAGATTAAGGCAAATGAGCAGAGGGCAGAAAACTATCTGACAGAGGATGCTGATATTGTTATTGTTGCATATGGTGCTTCATCACGTGTTTCACGTTCTGCAGTTGATGCAGCCCGTGAAATGGGTATCAAGGCAGGTCTTGTACGTCCTATTACACTTTGGCCTTTCCCTGTAAATGCCGTTGAAGCTACAGTTGGTACAGCAAAGCAGTTCCTTACTGTAGAAATGAGCATGGGTCAGATGGTTGATGATGTAAAGCTTGTTGTTAACGGACGTAAGCCTGTAAGCTTCTTCGGACGTACCGGTGGTATTATCCCCACACCCGCAGAGGTTCTTGCAGAAATTAAAAAATTAGCAGGTAAGGAGGCGTAAAGAAATGGCAGTAGTATTTGAGAAACCCCATGCATTAACAGACGTTCCTTTTCATTATTGCCCCGGTTGTACACACGGTATTGTTCATCGTCTCGTTGCCGAAGCAATTGATGAATTGGGTATTGAAGGTAAGGCTGTAGGTGTTGCATCCGTTGGATGTTCAGTTTTCAGCTATAATTATTTTAATTGTGATATGGTTCAGTCACCTCACGGACGTGCTCAGGCAGTTGCTACAGGTATCAAGCGTGCTAAGCCTGATGATATCGTTTTTACATACCAGGGTGATGGTGACCTTGCTGCAATCGGTACCTGTGAAACAGTACATGCAGCAACACGTGGTGAAAATCTTACTGTAATTTTCATCAATAATGCAATTTACGGTATGACAGGCGGACAGATGGCTCCTACATCACTTCCCGGACAGATTACACAGACTACTCCTTATGGCCGTGATGTTGCTACAGCCGGTTATCCCATCAGAATGTGTGAAATGCTTTCCACACTTGATGGTGTAGCACTTGCACAGCGTGTTACCGTAGATAATGTAAAGCATGTAAATGAAGCAAAGAAGGCTATTAAAAAGGCTTTTGAAAACCAGATCAAGGGACTTGGATATT
>JAZQNG010000136.1:0-26255 GCA_045627205.1 Lachnospiraceae bacterium | reverse complement strand
TTTCTGACGGCCACTGGTTTTTCTATTTTTGAAATATTCAACTTCCTCTCTAAGCTTTGCATTTTCTTTTTCAAGTTCTGTAATTCTTTTAAGAGCTTCCTCTAGTGTCATATTGTTTTCCATAATTATTTTCACCTCATCAACATGTCATTTTCATTTTGTCTCAATTATACTTTTCCAGATATGTTTCGTCAATCTGATTTTGTCATGTTTGATTAATCTTGAGCAGCGATACCCAAAAATCGGGCTTAAGCTATCATACAGATAACGGCGGCACTCCCCGGTCGGCAGGAGAACAACCTGCATTTTTACGAAATTGACTATTTACAGGTGTATTGGCCCTGTTTTTTAAGCTCTTTGCGTAAAAAAACATATAAATTGCGTAATTATCGTTGTTGACTGCATATAAAATGTCATTTATACTTTTTATATATCCTGCAATACGCCGGCACTTATACCGGCGGTGTTTACGTATGCTTAGGGGATTTGCAGAAGTGAAATCATAAACAGAATTCGATACGTGAAAGGAGATTTAACACATGAATATACGACACAGTGTAAAATCAACAGTATGTAAAACGGCTTATACGCTGCTGGTTGTTTTGTTATTGCTGACTTTGTTCGGAAGCGTTGAGGCGATGGCGTCGGGCGACCTTGTTGTCAGCTCCGACAGGACACTTTCCAGCAAGTTCAATCCGTATGACAATGTTACGGTCAAAAAAGGCGTAACGCTTACTCTGGCCGATAGAGCGGGTGAACCCGTCGGTCTGGAAATTTTTAAGTCGCTCACCGTGGAAGACGGCGGCCGGATTACGGGTAACGGCCTGCTGATTATCCATCGCGAGGCCGAAATCAAGGGAATGCCGCTATACTACAGATGGAGAGGTCAGATTTGCCGTATTCCCGACGGCATGAAATTGTCCCGTCTCGGAAATGAAAATGATGACTATAATCCCAATTTCACTTATGACAGGAAGGAAGGGAAATTCATTCTTGACGGCGAAATCAACGGCGGGGACCCGTTCCAGCTCGAAATTTCCGACAGACATGTCACTGTTATTCTCAAGAAAACGCATCAGCTTACTCTTTCAGGCATAACCAAAGGAGTTAAGTGGTCGTCAAGTGACAAGACCGTTGCAAAAGTAAGCAAAACAGGTCTTGTTACCGGCAAAAAGCCCGGAAGGGCAGTGATTACCGCCGATTATAACGGCAAGGAATATACCGCCGAGGTAGAGGTGGTAAAAAAGGGGTTAAGTCAAAGTGAAATGTATATGAATCCCGGCATGGAGTTTATAATCCAGTTAAACGGATACAAACTAAAATCCGTCAAGTCCTCAGACAAGACCGTCGCCACAATCAGCAAGAAACTGATTGTAAAGGCAGTCGGCCCCGGAAAGTGCACTCTTACCGTTAAAACAACCTCCGGCAAGAAATTTAAATGTACCGTACAGGTCGATGAAAAAGGCGAGCCGATAGATGAACAGGCAAAATGAAGTCATAGAAATAAAAAGTAATGCCCGTGCCAATTCCGAACGATAGCACGGGCAATTTTAAAATAATCCTCCAACCAACTGACAATCTTTTGCATCCGAACGACAGCTGTATGCGGCTGTTCAATCCATTTGTTGCACGATGAGCAATGTCTCAAATGACAAGCATCTGTATGACTCTGCATAAAGGGATTTTCCCTACTGTGTGAAGGCATTTCTGAATCTAAAACATGTTCCTTTCGTGGAATGGTCTTGTGACATGGTCCTTTTTTAATTACCTCTTTATAGCTGTAAGTACAGCCGCTGTTTTTACAGTAGAATTCCTTTGAACCTTCCTTGGTATATGTTGAATCAACTACATTACGTACTCCCATATTATGCGGCAGGCTCTTCTTTTAAAAACCGTAAATATTAGCTGTAGTATAAATCAATGACATTTTAGGTTACTATTCACAGTCTGTTCAAACCGCATTTTTAGCACATTTTACAAAAAAAAAGTCTTCTTTATGCGGATTTTTTACTTGCCATTTTCCTTCAGTGTGCTAAAATAAATGAGTTTGAAACAGTATATTTTCTAATTTGGGACAGTAAACTGATATTACGGAAAGGATAAAGCAGATGAAACGCGAAGATATCAGAAACATAGCAATTATTGCTCACGTAGATCACGGTAAAACTACTCTTGTCGATGCACTGTTAAGACAGAGCGGAATTTTCAGAAGCAATCAGGTCGTCGAAGAAAGAGTTATGGACTCAAACGATCTGGAAAAGGAAAGAGGTATTACAATACTTTCCAAAAATACAGCTGTTAATTACAACGGTGTTAAAATAAACATCATCGACACTCCCGGCCATGCCGATTTTGGTGGCGAGGTTGAGCGTGTACTTAAAATGGTAAACGGTGTAATTCTTGTAGTCGATGCATTTGAAGGTCCTATGCCACAGACTAAATTCGTTCTTAAGAAGGCACTTGAGTTAAATCTTCCTGTAATCTGCTGCATAAATAAAATCGACCGTCCTGAGGCAGATCCCAAGCGAGTAATAGATGAGGTTCTTGAGCTGTTCATCGAGCTTGATGCAAATGAGGAACAGCTTGACTGTC
Source organism: Lachnospiraceae bacterium (assembly GCA_045627205.1). GTDB lineage: Bacteria > Bacillota > Clostridia > Lachnospirales > Lachnospiraceae > RUG11977. The sequence continues at coordinate 23,663 of JAZQNG010000136.1, read as the reverse complement.
CGTTTGTATATGCATCAGCAAAATCTGGAGTTGCAATTCTTGAGCTTGGTGATACACCTACTAACATGCAGCCGCTTTTTGATACAATACTTGAATATATTCCCGCACCCGAAGGCGATGAAAACAAGGGTGCACAGATGCTTATCAGTACAATCGACTACAATGAGTATGTCGGCCGTATCGGTGTAGGAAAGGTTGATAACGGAACCATACGTGTAGGAATGGATGCCGTTATCGTAAATTACCACGATCCTTCCAAGCAGCGTAAGGTAAAGATTAGCAAGCTGTACGAATATGAAGGATTAAAAAAGGTTGAGGTAAATGAAGCAACAATCGGTTCAATCGTTGCCTTCTCCGGAATTGATGATATTCATATCGGAGATACAATATGTGCACCTGACAATGTTGAAGCTATTCCCTTCCAGCAGATTTCAGAGCCTACACTTTCGATGAACTTTTTAGTGAATGACTCTCCTCTTGCGGGCAAGGAAGGCAAATGGGTTACTTCAAGACATATCCGTGACAGACTGTTCAGGGAGCTTAATACAGACGTATCTCTCCGTGTCGAAGAAACAGATACAACCGAAGCCTACAAGGTTTCAGGCCGTGGCGAGCTTCATCTCTCAATCCTTATTGAAACCATGAGACGTGAAGGATATGAATTTGCAGTAAGTAAAGCGCAGGTAATCTTTAAAAAGGGTCCCAATGGTGAAAAGCTTGAACCTATGGAACGTGCAATTGTTGATGTTCCCGAAGAATTTGCCGGTACTGTAATAGAAAAGCTCAGCAATAGAAAGGGTGAGCTTCTCGGTATGTCAACAGCGTCCGGCGGATATACAAGACTTGAATTCTCAATTCCTTCCCGTGGTCTTATAGGCTACAGGGGAGAATTTATGACCGATACAAAGGGAAATGGAATCCTCAATACTTTATTTGATGATTATGGTCCCTACAAGGGTGATATTGCCTTCCGTAAGCAGGGAAGCCTGATAGCCTTCGAAAGTGGTGAAACCGTAACCTATGGCCTTTATAATGCACAGGAACGTGGTACCCTCTTCATCGGTGCAGGTGAACAGGTTTATGGCGGAATGGTTATCGGACAGAGTGGAAAAAGTGAGGATGTAGAGCTGAATGTTTGTAAACGTAAGCAGATGACAAATACACGTTCATCAGCTGCAGATGAAGCCTTAAGACTTACACCTCCTAAAATTCTTTCACTTGAGCAGGCACTTGAATTCATCGACGATGACGAGCTTCTTGAGGTAACTCCAAAGAATTTAAGAATCAGGAAAAAAATACTTGATCCCACACTCAGAAAGAGAGCCGGATTTAAGCGCGGATAAAACAGAAACCAAAAAATCGCTGAATAACTTCAGCGATTTTTTTATTACACAATTCATCTGAGCTTTCTTAAAGCCTCAAGTCTTTTAGCCATAAAGCCCTGTACATCCTTAATCTTCTTTATTCTTGCCTGTTCAAATACCTCCTGATACTTTTTTTTCATCAGGTCATTTGAAACAATACGCTTTCTGTTCTGCGTAGGCGGACCACAAAGTCTGAACCTTTCTGCGGCAAGCAGCTGGGATAATGCCTTATCACCATACCATGCAAACATATCCGCAGTTACCCGGATTATAAGCTTTTCATTTTCATCAGGCAACGTCATAAAAGACATCCCGACTTTTTTATGGTTTTCCAAAATACCATTCGTTGATTTCCTTATATCACTAATTAAAAAACCCTTTGTTTCATAAAACGTTACAACCGTTTTATAAGGATAATTACCTCTTGTAGGCTGATAATTCTCTGGAAATAAAGCCTTATCAAATAAAACAAGTGAGATAATCTGAGACCACATAAGGATATTTTGCAGTCTGCATACCGAAACATTATCTTCAGATATATCAAGCACATATTGGGCAACACATAATAATTTGTTGTTATTTATATTCTCTGTAACTGCAGAAAGACTTTTTCTAAATGCAACATCAGAAATATTATTTTGATTATTTATCAATAAATCCAGATATTCACCAGGAGAAGCATATAGCCTGTATAATCGGTCAGAATACTCATTTTTAGGGATTTCATCCTGATTCATATAAATTAATATTGTAGTTTCACCCCAACCTAAAAGCGCAGCCAAAGGCTTTTTACCGATATTATATTTTTGCAGCATATCCTGCAGTTCAGCCTTTGAAATATACCTCTCCATCCGGTTCTCTCCCACCAAAAAAACAATTATTAAAATACATTATTTGCAAGCCACGGGATACCATATGTGATAAAGCACATAATTACCGTTGCCATGACCAATCCAAGGCAAATGGCAGGAAATGCCTTTTTTACCTTAATATTCAGCATAGAAGCAATCAATGAACCAGTCCATGCACCTGTACCCGGAAGCGGTATTCCTACAAAGATAACAAGACCCCAGAATTGCTTTTTCTGAATCTTTTCACTTTTACTCATTGACTTCTTCTCAAGCTTTTCAACAAATCCTTTAAAAAGCTTTGTCTTTTTGAGCCAGTTAAAAATCGGTGTGATAAGCCATAAAATAAAAGGAACGGGAAGCAGATTTCCTGCAATACAGACAAGAATAGCACGCAGAAGCGGTACATCAAGAATTGCAGCAATAATAAGTCCACCTCTTAATTCTACAATCGGAATCATTGATACAACAAAACAAATAATTTCATTTGGAAGACCTTCCATTGCATCGGCAAAAAATCTTGCAATTCTTTCCGAAAGGCCAGGCTCCTCTTCTTTCTCTGAATTTACCGTTTCGATATCAGTATTCTGAACAGCCTGCTCATCATTTTCAGCGCTGGCATATCCAAGCGTAGATGTAGCTGATAATACAAAAAATGAAAAAGCAAAAATGAACACTGAAATAATCAATAAATTTTTATATATACTTCTATTACCTGAAATCATAAATCCTATTCTCCATCTATTAATAAAAAAAGCTTTAAACCCTGAAAAAATCAAGATTTAAAGCCTGACTGTGTGTGACAAGATTCGAACTCGCGACCTTCTGGTCCGTAGCCAGACGCTCTATCCAGCTGAGCTACACACACATTCCGTTTTTCAACGACCAAAGATTATATTACCACAATTATCATTGTATGTCAAGCATAAATACATTTAAAAGCAAAATTTATTTAATAATTCTTATCAAGATCAATCGGTTGAGATAATGTAACCTGATTTGATAATGAATTTTCGTCAGAAGCAGTATTTAAACAACCGGAAGTGTTATTTGAACCGTCAGAAGCGGTATTTGAAGCATTCAAAGAGTTTTTAAAGCTGTTATAATCAACAAAATCTGAAGTTGTTCTGCCATATGATCCAAAATCCGGTGACTGATTCTGATTATTATTAACATTTGGAAATGCTGAAGGAGTCTGTGCAGTATTTACCGGCTGTACAGGGTTATTCTTTTTCATTCCGAAGGTACCAAATTCAGGACTTGCCTCTGAATCATAATAATCAGACCTTTTATGTATTGAAACAGTAGGGTCATAAACAAAACCTGAATTAGCTGACGTATTTGATTTATATGCATTACCGGCCATGGATGAACCATTTACAGAACCAAATGAAGCATTCATAGCTGATGCTGCTTTAGATGATGTGCCGGGCTGACCATACCCGGTACCATAGTCAGGTGAAGTACCGGCATTATGTGAAGATGAATAATCCCCCATCACGGTAAATTCCATCGCAGCCGCAGCCTCTGCAGCTTTTTGTTTTTTTGAAAGAATTATAACAAATACTATCTCAAAAACGCCAAGCAGGAACATTATAAAAGGTATAAGCAGCGGCATTCCGGTATTGGCAAAATTGGCTTCAACAAATACATAAGGTACAAGTACCTCAGACATTATATCTGAAGAATATCCGATATCGCGCAGAACATCCTCCAAAAGCCACTTTTCGCCTTCGCTCATTTCACGAAGATATCCGTCAATCTCTAATCCAAGTACTTCCTCAGACCAATCGGCATCTTCATAAAACCACCAGTTGATACTTTCATCCGAAATCCGATCAAGCAGCTCATAATTGTCCGAAACCTCTAAACCCATATAATGAGCGACCTCAAACATATTATTATAGTTCAGCATCAGATCCGGTAAAATATAAAATCTGTTAAAATCCTTATCTGTTGAATCCTCGGATAAACCATCATAAGCAAAATAGCTGAAAAGAAAATCCACATTCATTTTGACGTGGGTATCCGGCTCGAGATTATCCCATGAAACTGAAGAATCATATAAACTGATTGGAGGATCGCTCAATAAAGTAAAGCGATAAAATGGCTCCTTCATTAAATATACACCAGCACCAATAAGAACGATTCCCAATACAATTAACAGAAACTTTTTCATAATACAATCAAACTCTCATTAAAATAAATATTTCTTTATTTCTTTAAAGGTCCGCTACGATATGAGCTTTCGCCTGCAGCATTATCAAAATAGTTGCTTTGTGCACTCTCATCAAGACCTGATTTAGTCTTAGCATCCTTTACGGTATGCTTTTTACTGCCATAATATCCACCACTCTGAACATTATTGCCTGCCTTCGAAGACTGCCCACTTCCTGACCCCTGGTAGTAAGCACCCTGTTGAACATTTTGATTGGACGTACCATTTGAATTATATGCTGTATTACCTGCATTATAATTCGTATTACCGAAATTCCCATTATTTCTATAATTATTATTCTGATAATTACCATTATTGGGATATCCGTTATTACCAAAATTCCCGTTATTCTGATTATTATTACGGTAATTGGTATTATTCTGATAAGCGGAGTTATTATTAAAATTGCCGTTGTTCTGATATCCGCCATTGTTATTTATATTACCGTTATTCTGATATCCGGAATTAATATTAAAATTCCCGCCATTCTGATATCTGCCATTATTCTGGTAATTAGCGTTATTTTGGTTATAGGAAATATTTCCGTTGTAAGGATTGTTTGTTGCACCGTCCCTTACATCTCCGGTAGGGCTGGAGTTGTACTGCTTCCCATAATAATTTCCACCCTTACCTGCACTGGTTCTTGTAGTGGAACTGTAAGGATTCGCACCGTTTTTTGCAGTCTTGCTGTAGGGATTGGCACTGGGATTGCTGTTAAACTGTCCAAAGCCGCTAAAATTAGCTGTATTATTTGCATTCAGCTTAGGCTGCTCCTGCTGATTTACAGAAGCCTTCGGTTTAGCGTCAGGATTTGAAAGCTTAATGGACTCTTTTGACATAGAAACGCCCTTAACAATACCTGCAACACCAACTCCGGTAACAATAAGTGAAGACAGTAAAAACACACTTCCAAAGCCAAAGCTGTCAACAACTCCGGAACGTAATATGCCTATATTGGTTGCGGCTATAATAGCCCCAACCAGGGTTACTATAGCCACACTCTTTTTTTGAAAAAACTTTTTAATTTTACTCATTAAAAACCTCTATCAGGACTTAAGCTCCATAAGCTTCTGCTTTAACTCGCCCTCAATACGACCAAGCTCCTGCTCAGCAGCAGCACGCTTTGCTTTGCCTTCTGTCTGAATCTTCATAACCTCATCAAGAGTAGAAATAAGATTCTCATTTGTAGACTTAAGAGTTTCAATATCAACAACTGAACGCTCAGCTTCCTTTGCAGTTTCAATTGTAGCAATCTTTAAGGTTTCTGCATTCTTCTTTAAAAGTTCGTTAGTCATATTGGTAACTGCTGACTGTGCAGCTGTTGCCTGACGTCCATGCTCAATACCAAGTGCAAGAACCATCTGAGACTTCCAAAGAGGAATGGTATTAACGATTGAAGACTGAATCTTCTCAACCATAAGAGTATCATTATTCTGAAGAAGACGTGTCTGAGGACCCATCTGGATCGAAATCATTCTTGTTAATTCAAGATCATGAATCTTCTTTTCAAAACGCTCGCAAAGATTTGCAAAATCGTTATATGCCTGAGCATCCTCCTGTGCACCTGAAGCTTCGGCCTTCTTTCTGAGCTCAGCAAGCTCATTTGCACGGACTTCGTTAAGACGTTTCTTTCCTGCAATGATGTACATGGTAAGCTCTTTATAATACTTGAGGTTTAAATCATACATCTGGTCAAAGATTGCAATATCCTTCATAAGGGTAACCTGATGCTGTTCAAGCTTTTCAACAATCTTATCAACATTAACCTCAGCCTTTGAATAGCTTGCCTTTAATGACTCAAGATCATTCTTTCTCTTCTGGAACCATCCGCCGATTCCCTTCTTTTCAGGCTCTTCCATAGACTTGAGCTCAACTACAAGGCTTGCAAGATCCTCTCCGATTTCACCAAGATCCTTTGACTTAACATTCTTTAATGCTGATTCTGAAAATGAAGCAATATGCTGCTGTGCTGCAGAACCATATGTCATAACCATATTAGAATCAGAAATATCTATCTTTTCAGTAAAATCATTTACAACCTGTTTTTCTTCTTCTGTAAGCATGCTCTCGTCAATAACAACTGCATTTGCATCCCTCTGCTGTTCTGACTGCTTTTCTCCTGAAGCATCAAGTGTAAGAGTGGGTGCCGAAGGTGCCTGTGCAGCAGTAGGTGCTGCAGGAGCCTTAGGCATTTCAAAAGCAGGAGCTGCCTGAGTCTCAGGTTCAAGTGTTAAAGTAGGAAAATTATTATCCATTTCAAACCTCCATAATTCTATTATAATTTTAAATAAATTACTGTACTACGTTACTGAAATCATCATTTGTAAGGCCTTCTGTTGCAAGCATGCCCTCCATAACCTTAATATCTGATGATATATCAAGAGCCTCATCGGCATATAATGCATCAAGCTGTTTATCAAAGGCAGCAAGAGCAGTATCCATCATCTCTTCAACCTTGCCCTTGGTACCATCGATATTCATTCCGGAAATACCGGTTTCATCCATACGGTCATAAGCATTCAAAAGCTTAAGCGTAGTTGGAAGATAATAATTAAAGAAACGACGGACTGCATTTTTTCTGTTGGGATTATCCACAACGAAATTAACAATCTTTTCTGTAACATCCTCAAGATGAACTATCTGTGCTGAAACCTTTTCATCCTCAATCATATCATCAAGTCTTAAAAGTTCAGCCATCGCAAGCTCTTCCTCATCAAGAATCTTATCGACTCCTTCATCTCCGGTACGTGGTCTCTTTTTAACTTTTTCACGATACTTATCGGACTTATTAACTTCTTCCTTTTTTGGCTCTTCCTTAGCTTCCTTTTTGGCTTCGTCCTGTTTAGCCTTAGCCTCCTCAGCTTCTTCTTCATCGGAAACATCTATGTATTTTGGAAAAAACATAAGTCCCGTTCCAAAGGCGCCTAAAGAAAGGAGTGTACAAAGGAAAAAATCACCAAAGCCCTGTAATGGGAAAATAAGTGACCACGCAAGCCATATTGCCGCCGCAATGTAAAGCGGTCCTGTTACTTTCCACGGATTTTTCTTTTTTTTCTGCCCCACTTTTATGGTGCTCCTTTAAATCATTTCTTAATATAATCTACAGAAGAAGCCTCCTGCTGTCTTGTAACCCTGTCACTAAATACAAACCATGAAACCTGACTGTTGCCGATTTTTTCAACTGCCTTGCAAAGAGCTCCGGGTCTGTCATTTTTAACTATCTCAAGATTTCCTCTTGCATCCTCAACAAGGTAAACCTTACCATCCTTCACAACAAAATCCCTTATGACAAATGTGTTACCCGAATCGCTGTAGGTACCTCTTAAGGAAATGTAGGATCTGTATTCACGTACAAGCTCGCTGATTTCATCCATATCAGAAGGAATATCAGCAAGTATGGAAGCTGCCTCATATAAGGATTTCTCAGCAATACCCATTGCCTCATCAAACTTCATGTAAGCATTTAATTCCTTAAGCTTCTGTTCCGAATCAAGATAACTCGACTTAAGCGGAATTTCCTTCATCATGGCATATGCATCGGCATAATTCTTTTTACCTGCATAATCCATTGCTGCATCATAGCATACCCTGTCATGAGTTTTCTGAAGCATATCATTCAGTTCAACATAGTCCTCATAGGAATAATCCGGTTTATTCGGATTAAGACCGATATTAACCATGATAATCTTTGCTGAACGAACAATATCACTTCCCTTATTCTTAATAACAAATGCTCCAAGAAGAACAAGGATAACAACTATAGAAGTAACAAATACACCCTTGAAATTATGAGCAACCTTAAGGGACTCACCTTTTGATTTTTCGCCACGTTCAAAATCGATCTCATCAGAATCCTTGGATGTATAGGTGTTGATTTTTGCACCGATAACCGTTTTTCCTTTAAGATGTTCACGGGCAATATCCATTCTGCCCTTCTTGATTTTAATAATCACAACCAGAGCCGCAATTGTCAACGCTGCAATGCCACCTATGATAAGTGAAGGCTTAAGTTTGCTTTCGCTGCCGATAATAATCATTATTATTGCCAGCAAAGCGCCCGCACCAATAAGTACTGCACCAATGGTAGATAAAAGTACTACCTTCTGGTTTGTAAGAATATATCTTGCGTATTTATTACTCTTCCTGACAACAATCTCACTTGCTGCAGCCCTGTCTTCCTCTGAACCCTTACGGTCAATTTTATCAAGAGTATCCGTAAGGATATCATAAAGACAACGTTCAGTGTCAGGATCTTTTGTTTCATTTAATGCATTTCGAGCCGCTACCAGACGGAAGTACAGGTATTCCAGCTCGTTGCTGAATATTTCATCACGTGTCATAATGATATACCTGCCCTTTCACTAGTTGTTTTTAGCTTCTTCTTCCCTAATCTGGACTTCTATTTCCCTCATCTTGGATTCAATATCACGAATCCTCTGATTTGCGGCATTTCTCTTTTCATCAATCTGTGCGCTTCTTTCCTTAAGTTCCTTAAGCGAAGCCTTTTTCTCTTCTACAGCAGCTGTACTCTGTTCAATCACCTCATTAACAAGTGATATCTCAGCATTGTACTTTTCAAGCACCTCCTGATGTTCCTTTATTGTTGCATTACTGTTTATAATAGCAATATCATACTGTCCGCGGATTGTTTCGAGCTTCTCCTGGGCATCCTCACGGTTAGCTATCTTCTGCTTATACAGCATAACCTTTCTTCTTCTTCCTGAGGCAGCCTTTTCACGGAAAATTGCTTCCAGCTCACTACAGATTTCAACGTAAGCAAATGCAGTCCTTAAATCATCCTTAAGCTTAAGAAGCCTTCTTCTTTCCGACTGCTCCTTATATTCAAACTGAGACTCGGATTCAGCATGTGCAGCCTCAAGCTCCTTCTTCTTTCCCTGAGCATTAAACAGGGTGGAATTTATCTGATTCTCAAAGGACATGTACTGTGTACGTTCCTGATCGTACTGCTTCTCAATTTCTGCCTTGTCAAGCATAAACTGGTTGATTTCCGAAGCAACATTAACTCTCTCACTGATAAGCTCTTCTTTTTCAGTTTTAAGTCTTTCTAATTGTCCCATACGGCTCTTTGCTTCATCACGTCGCAGTTCCTCAGCGTGTCGCTCCATCTCCTTCTGACGTCTGTTCTCTTCATCAAGCTTACGCTGCTCCTCCTGACGCTTGAGTTCTTCCTTCTGACGGTATTCCTCACGTCTGATTTTTTCAGCCTGACGTTCTGCCTCAAGATGTGCAGCCTCTGCCTTTTCTGTAGCAGCCAGCTCAGCATCGTATGTCATTGTTTCTGTAGCAACAGCACCATCACCATAGGAAACAGATGATGTATTTTTAACCTCATCCTCAAGATTGAATGAAACAGCCCTGTCAACAAAAGCCCTGTTCTCAATTGCAGCCTTTTTCTTTACTGCAGCAGCAATCTCCTTTGCAACATCCTCAGCCGCCTGACGTTCAATCTCTGCACGCTTATCGGAATCAATGGATTTCTTCTTTTTGGAGGCCTTGTGCTCCTTTTTAGCCTGGTCAAGCTCTTCATTTATGGCATTTATTGCCTCTGCTGTTGCAAGCTTTTCCTGTTCCTCTGCCTTTAAAGCAGCTTCCTCCTTCGCGCGCCGTTCAGCCTCAAGCCGTTCGGCCTCTGCCCTCTTTGCTTCCTCTAAAGCACGCTTTTCAGCCTCTATTCTCTCTGCCTCAAGCCTTGCTGCTTCTGCAGCGGCAGCTTCAGCAGCTTTTCTTTCTTCCTCCTGCTTGGCAGCAAGTTCAGCAATCCTTATAGCCTCAGCTTTTGCAGCTGCCTCCTCTGCTTCCCTTCTGCGTCGTTCTTCCTTTTCTGCATCCAGACGAGCCTTTTCAGCCTTTTCAGCCTCAAGTCTTTCCCTTTCGGCCTGCTCTGCTTCACGTCTTACCTGCTCTGCGATTTCAGCAGCAACACGCTCAGCCTCACGTCTTTCCTGTTCAAGCTTTTCTGCAGCAATTCTTTCTGCCTCTTCCTTGGCGCGTCTCTCAGCCTCAAGCCTGTCTCTTTCGGCCTTTTCTGCTGCAAGACGTTCAGCCTCCTCGTTAGCCTTATCATTTCCGTCTATACGAAGTGTTTCAAGCCAGGAATCAACAGTCCTGTCCATATCCTCTACTGTATATTTATCATTGAAAATAACCCTGAATTTGAAAATTTTGCCTTCCATGCCGACAATGATATAGTAGTTACAGCACATTGAAGACATAACTCTTCTGATGTATCCGCCCTTAACCTCACCATATACATATTCCTTCGTGGAAACACGCTGAGGATTTACACCGCCGTCAAGCATATCCTGAAAAGCATTCCTGAAATATTCATCCGCACCAAGCTCAGTTGTATCACGTCCGGTCTGGAGAAGTTCAACAGGCTTATCCTCATCTGCTTCGCCGATCATAAAGTCTTCTTTTTCATATTCATCCGGCATCCAGGCAAGGAAATCACGCTTAATACCATTAGCATTTCTTGTATCTCTGTTCACCTTAAATCCATCAGGAATGCTGATATGATAGCCCTCTCCACCGGCAACGACACCACTTGTAAATGTAAGCTCATGAACCTTATTGTCATCCATGAGTTCACCAAGGGAATCCTGAAAATCATTTAAAGCCCTTAAAAGATCACCAAATGATTTGCCTGACTTAGCATCACCATTATTTTCAATTTTCTGATTTTCTAAGTTGTCCATTATGTTTCTCCCGCCTTAACATTGATTAATATCGTTGTCAAAAACTATGACACGACCTTACATTTTCATTCCAATACACAACTGAATATCTGAATGAACTGTCATTCTATTTTTATAAACATATAATCATAAAAAATCATTTTAGGGCATAATTCTACCATACGCCCATGATACATGATAAGTATACTATCTTTTGAAAACAAAATCAATATTTTTTTATTTTAATAAGTTTATCAAAAACAAAGGCAGACAGCACTAAAATCAATTCGGCAACAGTTGCCCAAAGCCTGGAAACAATGCCAATAATAACAGCATATTCTTCCGGCATGACAAGTGACAGACCAAGAACTAAAATCCCCTCTCTGACGCCTATACCCGAGGGGGCGAAAATACTGATAATTCCTATGATTGCAGCCAATCCGAAAACTCCACCGGTATAAAGCAAACAGTTTATATCCAGGGGGTATACGGAGCATGTCAGAAGGTAAAAACCGGTACCGACAATAAGCCAGTTCAGGATGAATAAAAGTACAACCTTTATCATCTGAAAATAGCTGAACGGAATCTCCATATCATCCTTTTTTATAATTTTACCAGCAAGTTTTAAGAAAAAATTAATAATTTTCGGATTAATACATATAAAAAATACAATTACAAAAATAATCACTGCCCACATGTAGTCCTTCAGGATATCATTTGGGAAGAAAAGCAACGATATAAGGAAAAGAAATGCTGCTCCAAGCAGGGTACAGACATTCTCCAGCAGGAAACATACGGTAACCTTACGTGCAGGTATATTTTCCTTCTGATAGGCAGGAATTCTGGCTGCAAGCATAAAAACCTTTCCCGGAATGTACTTTCCGAGTATCGATATCAGATAACAGGAAATAGCTTTCCCGTAAGTAATCGAAGCATTGTCAAGCGTTGTTATATAATGCCAAAGTGAAGCCAATGAAAGCTTGTAGGCAAAATAAAGCAGCATCGAACCTATGAAAATACCGACATTCAGATTTATATCAAGATTTTTGAAGGTATCCCAGTTATCATAAAAATATTTTCCGAGAAAAAAAGCCACAGCAACAAGGAAAACGGCCTTAACAATATTTAATATCAACTTTTTCTTATCAGCTGCATCTTTCAAGACAATCCCCATTTCCTATCAGAAGCTTAACAGTAGTCTGATAAAGCACATTCTGTAATATATGATAAACATAGGCTTTTTCTTCAGCTTATCAGGATGCTGTTCCGAATATAGCCTGTTTTTTTCAGCAAGCTTAAAGGCAAGTGAATGATTCCATCTGCATTTTGACATTGTATCAAGCTTAACATTCTTTCCGCGGGCAGCATAATACTTAAATTTCGCGGCGGCACAGTTATACTTAAAAACAAGTGCACGCTTCTGCCCCTTAATACACTGGTTTATGCTCATATGCGAATCAATGATTGCTCCATCCGATACGGCAGCCTCATACATTTTCTGTCCGTTTTCGGTTCTTATAATATAACCGGTATGCTTGATATTTTCCTTTTTCATTTCCTTAAGCCAGATATCACCAAAGCTTATATCGGCACCGTTACAGAACTGATCCTGGCATATCATGCATTGCGGCTTTTCAAAATAATAGGCATTTTTATAAGCACAAACGGATTTTGTATATGAAAATGTCCTTGTAGAACCGTCCTCATAAACCATTGATGACTGTCCACGCCAGAGACCTCTCCGGTAATAAAGCCTTTTTGCCCTATCAAGCTCAATCCCGCATTTATCAAGAGAATAAAGTGTGGGCTCTTCGGTCTGATTTCCGCTGCAGAACAGTCCTAATTTCAAAACAATTTTATCCCTGAGCTCCCTGTCATTTTCAAGAATGGCATTAAGTCCGGTCATAAGACAGGGCGTAAGAACAACGGCAACCCTGCCGTTAAAGCTGCGGATACGGTCAAGCTCCTTTAAAAGCGGCATATAAAGATAAACACTTGAGGAGCAGTCCATCAGTTCCTCAGGAGTAGTTGCTATAAAGCACCTGTACGAAAGCTTTCGATCCGTAATCTCTGTTTTGCAGACAAGGGCGCCGTCAATCCTCTTCTGCTTAAGAAGACTTACAAGTAATGCAGTCACAACACCGCCTGATGCAGCATTCTTCCTTATTTCCGCATCTGCAGCATAGCCCTTTCTGCAATAAAGAACATCATAGCCCAGATACCTTGTAGGATTTTCAAAATCCAGCAGCTTTCGGGATGTTTTTTTACCTGCAATAATACCATCCAGTGTTTCAGAAATGAAACGTATGTTATCACGCGAGGATGACATCACCTTGTTATAATTCTTTTCAATCTTCTGAAGGATATCAGCCTCATCCTTTTCCAATTTCAAAATGCCGGCTTCAAAGGATTCAAAATTACCGCTTTCGTTTTCTCCTGCTCCATCCTTTAAAAGCTTATAGTCGATACAGTAGTCCTCAAGCCCGAACATCTCAAGTACTTCCCTGTATTTATGGCTCCATCCGACCAAAAGCACCGGGATTTTTCTCTGAAGCGCACCTATCATTGCATGAAAACGTGAAGCTACAACGAATCGGCATCTGCCGATATATTCACGTATTTCCTCTGCATCCATTTCCCTGTGATACCAGCAGACCTTATCAGTATTTTTAACCGACGAATATATGGCATCGCCTATAGGCAGATCGTTGTTACGTAATTTTTTACTGTTAATTCTTGCCGCATTTGCTATGAGCAGAACACTATAGCCGTTCTCATTAAGATAATCAATAAATTCAACTGTTTTTTTACGATAATCCACACCGGATTTTCTGCACTTTTTATCTACAACCGAGCTTATCGATACAGCTACAATTCCTTTTCCTTCCGCATTAAAAAAGGGGTCCTTTTCAATATCTGATGCAACCCTATCCCTTATTTTCACATCATCCGGCATAGTAAAAGCGCCATCGGCACACACACGTACATTAGACGTTATTTCAATATTTTCAAGATTAATGGCCGAGAGCTGACCGCGCGCACATATTAAATCAAGCTTTGGAAGAATCATTTTGGCATAAAGCCTGTTAATAAATTTATCAAATGTGCCGAGCGCCTGGGAATATTTTACAACATGTGCCCCCATCAGCTTAGGAATTGCCATTGTAATAAATGCATAGGTATTCATTACAAAGCCTCTTGAATCGACAAAAGAAATACCTGCCTCATCAATTACCAGGTCCGTCTCCTTATATACCTTAAGCATCTTATTTTTCATAAAAAGGCGCTTCAGGCAGGGAATCCATCTGAATATGAAATATAAAAGGGCAAGCGGAAATTCAAGGAAAACAACCTTTGCAGGCGTTGCAGGTATTACCTTAACAAAATCATGCGGATTCTGAAGACGGTCCTCTTCAGGATAAACTGACATAAGACTTATATTAAGGCTGCTACCATACCTGTCATGAAGCTGGCTTATGGAGCTTTGAAGCATTGCTGCAGCCCCTTTGTTTCCGCTGTAGCTTGCCGCCGTTATGGCAATATTTATGTCACGAAGATTATTTTCCATCAGATTTCTCCAGTTGCTTATCAGTATTTTGCTCCTTCAGCATTTTCTTTATCTCATCAACATCATACTCGGTTTTTCTCGCATGATACTGTACATCCTCAATCAGCTTTCTGTTGGCTGCAATAATATCGGCCTGGAATCCAAGCAGATATGAAAAAACGCCAATCAGCAGAAGAATTGCAACAAGTATCAGTGACTGTATATGTCCCGAGCCCTGTCCCATAAAGAAATAAACAAGGAAACGGATTCCAAGTGCGACACCTGCAACAGAGAAAACAGTTCCGATGATTCCAAAAAACCTTAGGGGCTTATACATCAGGAAGGACCTTAAAATCGTTACCATCGATTTTTTAATATATCCGGTCATGCTATGGAAAAGCCTGGATTTTCTAAGCTCAGGATTTGTACGGATTGGAACGGAGGTCATGGGAATTCTGTTATGTCCGGCCTGAATAATTGTTTCAAGCGTATATGTATACTGATTTATAACATTAAGTCTGAGGGCAGCCTCCCTGCTGTAAGCCCTGAAACCGCTCGGTGCATCGGGAATATCAGTTTTAGAGGCAATCCGGACTGTTTTACTGCCTATATGCTGAAGCTTCTTTTTTAGCGGTGAAAAATGAGCAGTATCATCTATAGGTCTTTCACCGATTACAATATCTGCCGTACCCGCAAGGATAGGCTTCACCAGCTCAGCAATATCAGCCCCTACATACTGGTTGTCCGCATCTGTATTAACGATAATATCAGCTCCGTTTCGAAGTGCTGCATCAATACCGGCCATAAAGCCCTTTGCAAGACCTTTATTCTTGCAGAAATGTACAATATAATGAACTCCCCATTCACGCGCAACACGCACGGTATCGTCAGTACTTCCATCGTCTATTATCAGATATTCAATTTCATCTATTCCATCAATCTTTTTTGGCAGATCATTTAATGTTACCGTCAGTGTTTCCGCCTCATTAAGGCAGGGAATCTGAATAATCAGTTTCATAGGCTCTCCTCTTATTAGAAAAACGCATTCTTCTTTTACTGCTCCGTTGCGCGGGATTTAAATTCCTGTGGATCATCCGGAATGTCGGCTTTTTTCAGCTTTCCGGTGTATTTGGTAAGCTTATAACCAAGCTCCTCAAGCCTGCCTGCAAGCTGTGCGCCCTTGACATAAACAATGTCCTTCGCAGCATTATCATAATCAAAATCATCAAACAGATAATAATCGTCATTATAGTATTCCTTAATAAATCTGCCTTTTTTAGAAATAATAAAGCAGTTTTCGGAATTTTTCGTATCTGTACAGTAGGAACCAACAACGAAGTCCTTGCACAGGAACTGATAATGCTTTATATCCCTGGCTGAGCCATCCCACAAAATCGGATATTCTTCAGCAGCCTCACCGATTTCATTCAATATTTCCGCAGGTTCATTTGTCCATTTATAAAGTGACTCGTCCCTGCTTAATCGTATTTTTCCATAACAGGTGATTAAAATAAAGCCAAACGAAAGAAAAATAACAGACATTATTACTGCTGTCCGAAGCTTTTCCTTTTTCACCAAACCGCTTATAAGCAAAAGAACAACAAATAAACAGGCAGAAAAAATACCGGCATATAAAAGAGCCTGCGTTATATTTTCAAAGGCATCGTAGGTTGTTCCTCCATTTACCTTTAAAAAGCTGCACAATGGAATAAAATATCTGGCGGCACCGGTCACACCCTCAAGATAATGGGCACATTTTATAAAGAAAACCGCAAAAACACCGGCATAAACAGTACCACACAGAAGCTTAAGCTTCAGAATAAGTACCTCACGATTTACAGTAAGCACATAAATGCCAAAAAGAACAATCAGTCCATATCCGGCAGCCATGTACCTGTCGTAAATCAGTCTGTCTGACCTTGATATCATTTCACCTATATAATATTTATTGGCTACAGGGAAAAAGAAAATAATGCCCATCCCAAAAGCGCCAAGGAAATTCAAAAGTGCAAATAAAGTAAAAGTAAGCTTCCCAAGCTTTTTATGCTTAATTATATAGACAACAGCAGCTATCACAGCTATCAGAAGAATGCCAAGCGTAGCTGAAAAGCTGTCAAAAAGCCAGCCTGTCATAAGCTTTAGGCTTGTACAGATACCCTCACGGCTGAAGATTTTCTTCAGATATTCAAAATCAAAGCTCTCGGCGCTTGCATGCTGAGTACCATAAAAGCCATAAACACCGTTTTTTACAGCATTTGCAGCAAGCTTATCAAGGAAAAGAAATACTGCGGTTGACCCAAAATAAAGCGGAAAATTTACAAGGCTCTTTTTTTCAATCAGCCTGCTTAAAAATACGGTGAGAAATGCAGCTATAATTACAACAAGTCCTCTTGTATGTACGGCAAAGGCATATACACTGCAAAAGGATAAAAGTACAGAAAGAACTGCCTTCTTTTTTATATTTTCCTTCTCTGTTTTTTCAAGCTCCAACAGAATAAGCATTACTACCCATGGTAAAAATATGAGCATTGAATCAGCCTTTGCATACATCTGATACAGAAAGCATGAAGGAATAAGTCCTGTTCCGGCTGAAATTAATACAGACTCAGTTCTTTCCGTTTCAAAATATCTCCTTAAAATTATGAAGGAAATAACCGGAACAAAAGCGTAAACAGCCATATTAAATGCAAGAAGCGCCTTGTACAGTATATACGGATTATCAATTAATGCCAGGAACGGGGCATAGAGGACGGAAAGACCATATTTATAATAATATGATCCCATTGTATATACTGTTTCACTCCAGTCGCGTCCCGTCAGATATGCTGAATTTGCAAGGATTCCGACCTCATCGAGCACAGGCGGAATATTCAGTCTGAGAGCAGCAATCAGACCAAGTCCGAAGAAAACAAGCCATAGGAATAAACCGATGGTCCTGTCTGAAATATTAATTTTCTTTCTATTTTCGGCAACTCTGTCAAGCATATAATATCCCCGCATCCAAAAAGCTATACATGTTTTTTTAACATTATTACAAAGAACGTTACAAAATACCGTTTTCTTTCATAAGCCTATAAAAAACCAATTTATTATTATATATTTTTTTTAACAGATAATCAACATAATTCATAAAAATAGAAAAACCGGATTGGCCTAAGCCTTTCCGGTTGATATTTTTTTAATCCATTTCTGACTTTTTAATCTGATTACGCACCAGCCTGTCTTAATAATCTGGTCACACTTAAGGCAAACATAAATCCAGAAGGGAGAAAGCTTGAAAACAAAGCCGGCAAGAAGTCCTAAAGGAATTGAAACTGCCCAAAGGAAGATATTATCAGTCAGCATCAGCATAGCTGTATCTCCGCCGCCACGAAGCACACCCTTGGTCATAATACTGTTTGTAGCCTGGAAAATGATTATCAGATTAATGGCAAGCATCAGCTGTTTAGTTACCTCAGCTGTCTCGGTCGTAACCTCGTAAAAGCTAAGGAATGTATCGGAAAACAGCATAATAAACAGTGCCGAAACCGAACCGAGTGCAAAGCCTACGCCAAGAAAACGCCAGCCGTTCCTGAGGGTTTTTTCCTTTTCACCAAGACCGAGAGTCTGCCCCGTAATAATTGCACCGGCCTGGCAGACGCCCTGTATAAGAACTGTACTGAGCTGCTGTATTACAGCAGTAATACCGTTTGCAGCGGCAAATACTCCATTATCATCGAGATGTCCGATAACAATCATTACGGTATTATTTCCGATGGCAAGTATACCGTCACTGATAAGCACGGGTATACAGATTCTTATATACTCCTTCAGAAGAGACCTTGTGCTCATGAAGAAATCTTTTATACGGAAATTGATTTCCTTATCCTTGAAGAACAGATAACCTACTATGATCGAGGCCTCAAATATTCTGGCTATAAGTGTACCGAGTGCAGCACCGGCAACTCCCATCGCAGGAGCACCGAAATGTCCGAAAATAAATGTATAGTTTGCACCGAAATTAACAAAAAAAGCACCGATTGAAACAAACAGCGGCAAAAATACATTGCCGACACTACGAAGGACTATCGTAGAGACAAGTGAAAGTCCAAGGAAGAAATATGTAACAACCGAGTAACGTAAATAATCAACACCAAGAGCAATTGTCTCTGTGCTGGTATTATCTTTACTGTACATATTCATGATAACATCGGGGAAAAACAGGGTTGCAAGTGCAAAAAGAGTTGCAAGTCCAAGTGTCAGCCTGAGCATCAGTGCAACCGTCTGCTTCAATGAAACTGAAGCAGCATCCGTATTATCATTTGCTTTTTTCATACCCACATATCTTGATACCAGTACGGAAGCACCCATACCCAGACCCATACATAGGATATGATAGATGTTAATGAAGGAGGAAGCCTGAGATGTAGCAGCAACTGCAGCATCTCCAAGCTGTCCAACCATTATATTGTCAAGTGCATTAACTCCGACAGTTATTAAGCTCTGGCCTGCAATTGGAAGGCCAAGCCTTGCTACCTGTCCGTAAAACGCGCGTCGTTCCTGTTTATAACACATTACTCTACTGTTCCTTTACAATTTTCAAAAACAAATACATTCCAGGATAAAGGTTTAACATGCGATAAAGCCTTTCCGTTTTCAAATGTGGTTTCAGCATTCTGTCTGGGAATAAATGCCTCATCATCACCATAAACACTCATCTTCTCAATATCCTCGGAATATATTTCATAATGTGAGCAACCGTTACAGCCCTCAAAGCCCTTAACATCAAGCTCAAGAGGATACTCTTCCGTTTCACTTCTGTTTATGACAAACATGGTAAGACGTGAATTTTCCTTATCCCATGCACAGGCACTGTCAATATAATTTACGCCTTCCTTTCCGGTATACTGTGAAGTATCCTCAATAGCATAACCGGGCATATCATAGGTTTCACTTTCAACACTTACGCGCATTGATGTACCCTTTGCGTACTGAAGAAGCTGCATAAATGCATAATGAGATGCAGATTTCCATACATGGTCATGATTTGATGAACAGAGCGCGCCGAGTCCGCCTGTCATACATGCAATTTTTACACGGTCAGCATGACGCAGGAAGGCAAGCTGAACCGATACCATAGAAAGCATATGCACCATATCTCCGCCTGGGAATCTGAAATCAGGCATTTTGTCAGGGTCATGGAATATATACTTTCTTTCCGGATCGAACCTATAATGCGACCTTGTCATGTTATACCTGCCCCAGCCAGGATTCAGCGGCTGGTTCGGACGTACCATGCAGCCGTACTCATCAAAGGAAATCATTACTTTTTTAGGTGAACGGTGCTTTGCTGCAACATAATCACACATTGCAACCTCTGTATTGATAAAATCCTCATAATAAAGCGAACCGCCAAGGAGTGATTTGAAATCACCGGGTTCGGCACTATGATAATGATGAACAGAAAGATAATCTACTGCATCATAGCACTGATCGAGCACCTGCTGGTCCCATTCAGGGAAATGCTCCATGAACAAGGCTGATGAACCGCAGACGCCTGTGCTGATGGAAGCATCAATCCATTTCATGGCCTTTGAGGTCTCGTTACAGAGAACTCCGTACCCCGTCGGATTCTTATCCCACGAACCAAGCTGCCAGGGACCGTCCATCTCATTGCCAAGGTACCACATCTTTACTCCGTAAGGCTTTTCGTGTCCGTTCTTTTTACGAAGATCCGACCAGTAGGTACCACCCTCATGATTTGTGTATTCAACGATATCAAGGGCATCCTGCATTGTTCCCGTTCCCATATTTACTGTATATAAAGGCTTTGTACCAACCTTTTCCGCCCAGCATAAGAACTCATCATGGCCAACCTCATTTGTAATATACTGATACCATGCAGGATCGAGATGAGCCTTTCTTTCAGATTTAGGTCCGATGGAATCCTTCCACTGCCAAGCCGATACAAAATTTCCTCCCGGCATTCTTACAGCAGGAAGTCCGGTGCTCTTCAACGCCTTTATAAAATCCGTCCTAAAGCCCTGTTCATCAGCCGTAGGATGCTTGGGATTATACATTGTTCCGTTAACAATCGTACCTATAGGCTCAAGGAATGCAGAAAACAGATTTTCAGATATTTCACCAATTTCAAAAGACGGATGTACGGTAATTTTTGCTTTTTGTGCCATGTATTCTTTCCTCCACTAATCATAAATACCTATATAATTTAATTCAGATACAAAATCATTATAAATATTTGATTAATTAACTATCTAATTCACACTCTAATTAATATATCAATACACTAAATGAAAGGATAGTCATTTGTTGCTTAAATCTTTTCAAATGTTACTAATCATATTTTCATGAAAATATTGCCCTGTTATCAGATATGTTTAATAAACTTTCCTATGGTCTTAAGAACGACCTCCCTGTTAATAGGCTTTGCAATATGGTCATTCATTCCCGCATCAAGAGCAAGAATCTTGTCCTCCGCAAATGCATTGGCAGTCATTGCAATAATAGGAATCTGGGCGAGCTGCTTATCCTTAAGGGCCCTTATGCGTTTTGTTGCTTCATAGCCATCCATGACAGGCATCTGAATATCCATCAGAATCATATCATACTCTCCAGGTGCAGAAGAAGCTATGATATTAACAGCAACTTCACCATTTTCAGCTGTTTCAACCTCAAAATCCGATTCCTTCAAAAGGTCATATGCTATCTCACAATTCAGTTCGTTATCCTCAACAAGAAGAATTTTAAGTCCGGATACCGAAATACCATTCTGAAGAGACTCCTCCTGAACAGCTTCAGCTTCAGGCTTGACCTTTTTAAGAACCTTAATCAGGTCTGCAGGGAACAACGGCTTCGACATAAGGTTTGCAACGCCGTTCTTTACGGTATTCTGACCGTCAAACGAAATATCAGTTGAGGACAGCAGAATAACAGGCGGATTTGTTCCTGCTATCTTACGGATTTCCCTTGCAATTTCCTGACCCTTTCCTCCGTTGATATCATTATCAACAAAATAAAGATCATATTTATCATCAGTTCCCGAAAAAGTCCTTACGCGGCTGATTGCATCCTCCATACCGGTGCACCATTCAGAACATAAGCCGTAACTGCTCATCATGTTTGACATTGATTTACATGCTTCAATGTCTTCATAAACAATTAATACATGACTGTTACGGTATTCCTCCAAAACCTCCGGTGTTTCCTCTGTCTCATCCTTTGCAAAGGTTAAAACAATGACCGTCTCAGTTCCTACATCAGGTGTACTGTCTATGGTAATAGAGCCATTCATCATATCAATTAAATTCTTTGTAATCGACATTCCAAGACCGGTTCCCTGAATTCCGGATACCGTAGAGGACTTTGCTCTTGAAAAAGGCACAAAAATGGTATCAAGGAATTCCTTTGACATTCCCATTCCGTTGTCCCTGACACGGAACTCTACCTTAACATTCTTTTCAGAATTTTCAAGCTCCTTTACGGATACGGAAACCTTGCCACCTGAATAAGTATATTTAATCGAATTTGAAATAACATTCATGAGAATCTGATTCAGCCGCAGTTCATCGCATATAATATTCTCATTTTTAATATTATAGGCCTCAAATTTCAAATCTATATTTTTAGCCTGTGCATCCATCTGCAGAATATTTCTCAATGAATGAATTATCTCGGAAAGCTTCTCACTCTTATTATTTAAGCTGATCTTTCCGGATTCGATACGGCTCATATCAAGAACATCATTAATAAGTGCAAGAAGATGGTCGGACGACTGCCCGATTTTCCTCAGATAATCAAGCACCTGTTCTTTATTGTCGATATGTGAACGTGCAAGAACCGTAAAACCGATTATTGCATTCATAGGTGTTCTGATATCGTGTGACATATTGTTGAGGAAGGTGGTTTTAGCACGGTTCGCTGACTGAGCCTGTTCAAGTGCATTCTCCAAAA
Organism: Lachnospiraceae bacterium; assembly: GCA_045627205.1. Lineage (GTDB taxonomy): Bacteria > Bacillota > Clostridia > Lachnospirales > Lachnospiraceae > RUG11977. The sequence goes on along the minus strand of JAZQNG010000136.1, from coordinate 1,041 downwards.
TTTCCTTCTGTTCCATCTCCGACTTACGGTTTTCGTCATTGTTAAAAAGACCTACAAGCATCCTGTGGTTATTCTTCCAATCGCCGGACTTTACGACACGCATCCTGTACCAGACAACCTTGTTGTCAAGAATACAGCGGTAATCAAGATTATAAGCGCCCTCCTTCTTCAGCCTGTTGAACATGTACTTTTTGGTCATTGCCTCAAGCATCATCGGCTGATCATCCTTGTAAATTGCTATTGGAATGTTAATCTGATTACTTTTAAAATAATCCCTGTGCATACCAAGGTTCTTAATCAGCTCCTCAGTAAATACCCCATTTTTAGTTGAAACAGTATAGTAACCCGTATCAATATCAACATCATAAATCGACTCGAATTCATCCGTCAGATTCATAATACGTTCATATTTTTCCTTCTGTTTGATTTCAGAACGGTATTTTTCGTCAACATCAGCAAAACCGATGGCTATATTCACAACATTCTGGAATACAGGCTCAAGCTTTGCAATAATCATCTCCGTATAACGGTAAATTTCATCAATTTTGCGTCTGTAGACAATAGAATGTCGTTTTTTATTGGCAAATAGCCGCCTGAATTCATCAACATCGTTTAAAACTGAAAGCAGATGCATATCGTCAGGATGAACATAACGTTTAAAATATTCAAGCAGGGTATCATAGAGATCGTCATGTTTACTTAAAATTTCATCGACCATGGGCTTGAAGCTGTCACTGAGCGAGATAATTTCTCCCTGGCCCGTATCAACATTAAAATAAATCAGACCTGTATATTTTTCGGAAAGAATATCAATAATCTCATGGTTTCTTATACTCTGTTCACTGCTCTTTGTTTCAAGATTGATTATATATCCGCTATAGAAGAAGCATACAAAATATATAATAATTGCAAGCAGGAAAATCATATATATCAGCTTATTCTTTGCAAGAACCTCCTGAACAGAAACCCTGCCATAATATCTTACAAACCATTTATCCTGAAGCTTTTCAAGATATCCCTCACGCCTCAGTTCCTCAATAT
>JAZQNG010000135.1:0-31083 GCA_045627205.1 Lachnospiraceae bacterium | reverse complement strand
AGAATTAACCAAAGCATTGGAAACGGTTAAGGAGTACATTGACGGTCAGTTAGCGGAATGATTAATAAGATTTGATATTGACAATAAAAGTGCACTAGGATTATACTTTCAGTAGCAGGTGATGCACAGCCTTATAAATGAGCGAGTTATTAGTGTGAAAAATCATATGCGCTAATTTTTCACACGGCAATTTGAGTCGCGAGCTCCTCAAATTGTATCCATTAGCCACTCGTATAACTCGCGGCATGAGGATTAGTATGGCAGATGTTTCGGCATCTGCCATTTCTTGTATTCCCAATACAAATAAGGGTTTCGGGCATTTCGCCCGGAACCCTTTTTACATCTTTTGGGCATCAGAAAAGGTACCAGGTTGGAATATAAATAAGACAGGGTGGAATCGGACATATGAAATTATATATAAAAGAGCTTAGGGAAGCAAAGGGACTGACGCAGAAGGAACTGGCTGATTTACTGCAGGTTTCATTTCAGACAGTCAGCAAATGGGAAAATGGGGTGAATTTTCCGGATATAACCCAGATACCCAGAATGGCAGATATTTTTGGAGTCAGCTCGGACATTATCCTTGGTTTGGAGCCGTTACAAAAAGAGGAAAGAATAAAATATGATGAAGTCGGGTATTGGAATGATAAACGTGAGTTAATAAAGGTCTGGAAAAAATTATATTGGAATGACGACTATTTCCGATTTTTTATCAGGGACGTTTTGAAATTTTCAGGACCGGTTAATATGATTGATTTCGGATGCGGCTATGGCTATCTTGGTACTAAATTAATGCCGCTGCTTGCAGAAGGCAGCAGCTATACAGGAGTGGAACTGGATCAGGGACAGATAGATGAGGCTGAAGGTATTTTTTCGAAAACATCCTATAAATATAAATTTATAAAAGAAAATATATATGATTTTCAGCCAAAGGAGCAATATGACTTTGCTGTAGCAATGCTGCTTTTATCATATATGCCCCAGCCGGAGAAGCTGCTGCAAAAAATGAAGGAATGCTTAAAGCCGGACGGAACGATTTTGCTGATTGATGTAAATATGGAGGTTGAACAGGCCGGATATTTTTCGGGACTGGAGCAGGAGGAAAATGGGCTTGCAAGGCCGGATTTTGTACCTGTTTGGGAGTGCGAGGCAGCGAAGGGTGAACGGGACTACAGAATGGGCACTAAATTACCATATTTGTTAAAAAGGACCGGCTTTAAAAATATTAACGCGAGAATGAGCGATCAGGTCATAATATATGAGCCTGCGGATGAAAATAAAAAAACCATGAATGAGAATTTCCGGTATGTTTATTCAAATGAGGATTCATATAAGGGCGGACTGAACTATTTTATGAACCGTGGCTGCAGCCTGCAAAAGGCAAAAGATATTGTTGAGTATTATAACAGGTCGGCAGAATATTTTGAAAATAAGGATTCGTTGTCAGTAAAAACCTCGGGGTTTTATTTTGTGTATGCAACCGTCTGAAGGCATTGCTTACGAAAGGACCTTGAACAGCCTGAAAATATGACGGAAGGAATGGGGACTGAAAATGTATTGGAAGGATATACAAAAGATTAAAACCGATGTTATTATCGGAACGACAGATGCTACCCCGGATGAGGTACGATACGACGGGAACAGGATAGACTATCTGAACAAATATATTCAAAGCCTGATTGAAGAGGGCTTGATCAGATCGGGGAGCTACTGCCTGTGCAGAAACGGAAAAATATTTGCGGATAATGCAATGGGAACACTTGCCGTTCAATGGATGGGAAATGATAAAGTTACTCCTGATACCCTGTTTGAAATTCAGTCGGTCGGCAAGCTTATTACCGCTATAGCCATATTGAAGCTTGCAGAGGATGGGTGTCTGTATTTAGGGCAGTCTGTAAAGGAATGGATTCCGGAATTTGATGCAGAGGGCTTCAGGAATATTACGATACAGCATCTGCTTACGCATACCTCGGGCTTATGTGCATTGGATGGCTGCTATTTGGAGGACGTGCGTTCATTCGAAAAATATATTGATGAAGGCAATCCGGCACATACATGGCTGTCTGCAGTGGTCAAAACAGGCCTGCATGCAAAGCCGGGAGAAAAATGGATTTATTCCGTAGCAGGCTATCTGGTCCTGGGAGAGATAATAAAACGTGCTACCGGAATGGATGCTGAGAAATATATTGAGGAGAATATATTTGTTCCGTGTGAGATGTACGATACGCATTGGAGAAAAAATGCAACAGAGGCGCAGATAAGACGTTATAATATCACTAATGAAACGGACCTGAGGCTTGTAGAAAAGAGCAGGGAGCTTGGTGAAATGTATCTTGCAAACCAAACCTACAAATGCTATGAGGGGATTCCTGAAGCTGCAGGAGGACAGATGTCTACATGCCGTGAAATGGTTAAGCTGGGTCGGATGATATTGCAGAACGGATTTTATAATGGCAGGAGGATAATCGGGAAAAACGCGCTGTCCCTGTTGTGGACTAATCTGCTGAAGCCGGGTACACTGAACGTATGCTTTGGACAGAACAGACCGATACAGTACGGGGCAGGGGTTCCTGTCTTTTCTGCAGAATATGATTCGGAGCAGATATTATCAGAAGGTACCATATATCATGAGGGTGCAGGTACCTGCGTTTTTCTGGTTGACAGAAAGAAAAATTTTACGGCAATGTTTCAGACGAGCTTCCGGAAGGAATTCGATTGGAACTGGAAGGCAGTAAAGGGAATTGCCTCGATAATATGGTCGGGAATTGAATAGAGTTTGATCTTTGGATAAAAGGTGGTCTGCAGGACCATCTTTTTTTCGCGTCTGAGGTGAATTTTTATCGTGAGAACCGTTATTGGATTGGTGAAGGGGATGGATTACAATTGAACTGTAAATAAATGAAGGAGATAAAAGTGATGGACAGGATAAAACAAAAAAAATACAGTCTTTTCAACAATGTTATCTATGTATATAAAGGTGTTGCAAAATATAAGCCTTATTTAATTGCCCTTATAGTTCTGGCGGTATTCTGTACCGTCGGAAGTAAATTTATCTGGTTGTTCCTGGGAAAGTATATCATTGAGTACATCACAACAGGGATGGAAATTGCGGATTTAATCAGAATAGTATCGGTACTGACTTTATCAAATATTCTGTGCGCGGTCGGACTTAATGCGGTGAATTTCGGGAAAGAACCTGCAGCATTTTATGTAAGGCCTATGTTTATGCTGAAAAGGAATATAAGTCATATTGGTATGTTCTACGAGAATCTTGAAAACCGTGAGGTTCTGGATGCCGTTGAAAGGTCGAAGGATTCCACGAGGAATGTAGATGTGGGAATAGAAGGAATTATCAGGCTTACACTTGAATTCTGTACATGTGCGGTCACCTGCCTGGCAGCAGTGATTATTTTGTGTAATATGAGTATTGTAATGGTCCTGATGGTTCTGCTTTTTGGCATTTTATCGTATTTTTCAATTAACAGGGCTTCAAAAAAGGAAAAGGAATATACCGTTGATTCCGTAACCTATCAGAAAAGGAAACTGGAATATTTTAATCGTGTGAGCAATGATTATTCCTACGGAAAGGATATCAGGGTATACAGGCTGGCAGACAGGCTGCTGAAAACCCAGGAGGAATTAAGGAATGAGCTGCATTGTGGTGTACGAAAAGCCAGAATACAGTGGATTAGGAGCGGGCTTTTTACAAATCTGCTGGATCTGTTCAGGGAAGGCCTGATGTATGGCGCGCTGGTGTATTTTATTCTGGCGGGACGTATTGGAATTGCAGAATTTATGCTGTATGTCGGATGCGTGCACAGCCTGTCGGAGGCCTTTTATGCCCTTCTGAAAACATACGCTAAATTGAAAAAATGCAGTATGGAAACAAACGATTACCGGAGCTTAAATGAATTCTGCGAGGAGGAAAAGGATGAGGGCGGCAGATTTGATGAAAACGATTTTGAAATAGTTTTTGAAAATGTTTCGTTTAAATATCCGGGCAGTAAGGATTATGCCCTTAAAAATATTAATATTCGGATTACAAAACATGAAAAGCTGGCTGTTGTCGGATTGAACGGCGCCGGAAAAACCACCTTTGTAAAGCTTCTGTTGAAGCTTTACAGACCGACGGAGGGGAAAATATACATTAACGGAACAGATATTAATACAATTAATACTAAACGCTTCTATGAACAGTTTGCTCCTGTTTTTCAGGATATGGAATGCTATGCCTTTTCACTTGCTGAAAACATTTCCATGAAGCCCTCGGATAAAACGGATAAGCAGCTGGCAGAGGAATGTCTGGTTAAAGCAGGACTGGGAGATAAATTAAAGACGCTTGAGCATGGGGTGGATACACCAATGCTCAAGGTCCTTGCCGAGGAAGGACTGGAGCTGTCCAGCGGTGAAAAGCAGAAGCTGGCGCTGGCAAGGGCAATTTACAAAAACGCCCCGATGGTGGTGCTGGATGAACCGACGGCTGCATTGGATGCAATGGCGGAGAGCAGGATGTATGAGCAGTTTGATTCCCTGATTGAGGGAAAGCCTGCCGTCTATATTTCACACCGGCTGGCAAGCACAAAATTCTGCGATAATATCGCATTGTTTGAAAACGGCAGGATAATAGAGTATGGTTCGCACAATGCACTTCTGCAGCAAAAGGGAAGGTATGCGGAAATGTTTGAAATGCAGGCTGTGTATTACAGGGAGGGAAGGAAGAATGAAGAAGCTGTTTGCTGATATAAAAAGAAGCTTTAAAACCTGTATTTACTTTTACAGGCTTGCCGCAAAGGAAAACAAATCATATGGGTTTATTGTGCTTCTGAATATTATTGTTTCATCCGCAGCGCCGTTTATCAATATTCTGATGCCGAAATATATTATTGATGAGCTTATGAACGGACAAAATATGAACAGGCTTATATTATATATCCTTGTTATCATATTCGGCAATTACATTGCCATGTCCGGCGTATTGCTGCTGCAGGAAACACGTAAAATACAGGAGGACAGACTGTCGGGAAAATTTGATCTGATGATGTCCGGAAAATCCATGAGTATGAAGTTTGAAGCTACGGAAAATGAGAAGATTTTCTCGGCAAAACAGAAGGCCGAAACCGGAATGTCCTGGTATTCCGGCGGACTCGGAGGAATGTCGGACTGCGTGGTTAAAATAGGAAAAAGTATATTTGTTATTATCGGAGTAATATATATAATACTGGACATATCACCGGTATTGCTGCTGCTGTCGGTTCTGGCTGTTTCCATCAATTGTATCTGCACTTCAAAAATAAACGGTGCATCGCAGGAGGTTTTTGAAAAGACACCGGCTATCAATAAGTTTTATTCCTACATTTATACAAGAATCACAGGCAAGGAATATGCCAAGGAACTGAGACTGTATGACGGAAGCAGTCTGGTTGAGGAAAAATCGGTGGAAAATGCAAATGCACTGAACAGGATGGATAATGAATGCGCAATCAAACAGTTTAAATGGGGAATTCCGGGAAGCGTAATGTCTGCCGTAAGCTATGGCTTTTCATATTGCTGGCTGGGAATATCGGCATTGCAGGGCCGTATAAGCGTATCTGATTTTGTAATGTATATTACCGCTATGGAGGTTTTTACAAATGACTGTCTGCTGGCAATTATTACGAATTCGCAACAGCTGATGATGAAATGTAACTTTATGGGTGCCTTCATTAATTATATGGAGCTGGAGAGCTTTAATGCCGGTGAAGGTCCGGGTATTGACATGGATTCCTTTGACGGGATTGAATTTGAAAATGTTTCCTTTAAGTATCCGGGGACGGAGGAGTATGTTTTAAAAAATATAAACCTGAAGATTGCAAAAGGTGAGAAAATATCAATCGTAGGGCTGAACGGTGCAGGAAAGTCAACACTTATTAAGCTGCTCTGCCGCCTGTATGATGTGACTGAGGGTACGATCAGGGTTTGCGGCAGGGATATCAGGGAGTATTCCTATGAGGAGTATATCAGGATTCTTGCTGTAGTATTTCAGGATTTTAAGCTATTCGGATATACACTGGATGAAAATATCCGGATGGGGAAAAATGATACGATAAAGGAAAGCCTTGAGGATGTCTATAAAATAAGCGGAATTTCCGATTGGGTAGATAAAATCGGTAATCACGGGAATACGCTGATATATAAAGGCTTTGATGAAAACGGAACCGAACCGTCCGGAGGTCAGGCACAAAAGCTTGCAATAGCAAGGGCAGTGTACCGCGATGCCCCGATAGTGATTCTGGATGAGCCGACGGCAGCACTGGACCCTGTTGCTGAATATGAGATTTATAACAGGTTTCATGAGCTGGTAAATAATAAAACAACCATTTACATTTCGCACAGAATGTCCTCCTGCAGGTTCTGTGACAGGATAGTGGTGATTGGAGATAAGACAATTAAGGAGGAGGGAACACACGACAATCTGATGAATAAAGGCGGGATTTATGCGCAGCTGTTTGAAACACAGGCAAGATGGTATGCAGAAACATGCAAAAGCTAAACTATCGCTCTTATACCATTGGAAAAAAGTATAAAATCTGTTATAATAATTGGTGAAAATATAAGGAGGACTGACGGAAATGAAAAAAACACCTCGAAAAAAATTGAAAATCAGGAACCTCGTTTTTCATTTTTTCTGACGGTTTTCTTTCTGATAGTTATTATACTGGTTATTTACCCTCTTATAAACGGACTTGCGATATCGTTGAATGATGAAGCCGATACCCTGTTAAACGGCAGTGATTTTTTATGGCCGCGGGAGTTTACCCTGTCTAATTACAGAAGCCTGTTCGCAAGGAAGGGGATGCTTCAGTCTGATTTAATAACTGTTTTATGGACGTTAGCAGGTACAGCCGCAGGTTTAACGGCAGATATCCTGCTTGCCTATCTTTTGAGCAGGAAGCACTTTGTTTTTAAAGGTTTCTTTCTGCGTTTTTCGTAATATCGATGTACCCTGACTGTGGTCAGTATGCTGCCTGTGCTGATTGTATATCCGTTCCTGCAGAAATACTTTATGGCAGGCGTTGATATCAGGGGGATTGGCGTTAAAAAATGAATTCAATATAGAGGTTTAAGTTTGAATATGAAAAGAAGGCTGTTATTATCTTTAATTTTAATAATATTTACGGTTTCCTTTACTGCCTGCAAAAAAAATGGCGCGGGCGATGCTCCGACGGCTACAGCAGAGCCGGAAATCACCGTGACTGCGGTACTGACGGATGCTCCTGTAAATGCGCCGACAGTTGTGGTTCCTGAAGTAAGTCCGACGGAAGTTGCGATGGAAGACCCGAATGAAGGACAGATGGCAGCTCCTACGGATACGGTTACGGAAGCAGTGACAAAGGAGCCTGAAAAGCAGCAGGACATTTATGATGAGAAAATCAAAATTGCCGTAATTGATACAGGAATTTCATCGTCGGTTATTTCTGCTGACAGCATTCTTCCGGGAAAAAACTATATATGCCCGGAGCATGATACGGAGGACAGGATCGGGCATGGTACCGCACTTTCTGCCTTTATTGTCGGAAGCGGACCTGCGAGGATGGAGGGGTACTGTCCGGAGGCACTTCTTGTGCCGCTTGTATATGCGGATATGACTGAAGAAACGGAGCAGGAGGCGGAAACGGATGAAGACGCTTCAATGGTTCAGGTTATGGGAGAGCCTGCGCTTGTGGCAGAGGCGGTAAGGGACGCAGTGGATGAATTTGACTGCAGGATAATTCTGATATCCTCGGGTACAAGAAAGGACGATCCCGAACTTCGTGAGGCTGTAAAATATGCAAGGGAGCAGGAGGTTCTTGTGGTATCCTGTTCAGGAAACACATTTTCTGATGAGGAGGAAATCTTTTATCCGGGGGCATATGAGGAGGTACTGTGTGTCGGTTCAGTGAATGAGGACGGAGAGGCAGCATATTTTTCACAGGAGAACAGCTATGTTGATGTATGGGAAATAGGAACGGATTTGAGACTTGCCACCCTTAAGGGAACGAGGATAAGAGGAGAAGGCACCAGCTATTCCGCTGCAATCGTGGCAGGAAAGGCAGCACAGATACTAACTGAAAATAACGGGCTTACCGTAGATGGTCTGATAGACATGATTGTTGGAAACACATCCGCAGAACCTAAATAGAAATGTTCTATAAGAATCCTACACTCTACCGTACCGTCTGAGAATACCTGTTATTCTGTAAGCTTTGTTCCGATAAGCTATACGATAGCCTTTGACGGAAATGTTGTTCCGTTTGCAATACCGGTTTCAAGGCTGACTGCTACGGACAAGGCTACCGTAACAATGTATGCAATCTGGTCACCGGATATTCCGGAATGAGGTATGTAAAGAGTGTGGTATTGGGATTAAGAGGAAAATAAGCTTAAGCTCCGATGCTGCGGATAATTGAAAATAGAGATGGGGATATATTTGCTGCACTTATATGGATGCGGTGAATATATCCCTTTTTGTATGTAAAGCTGCGGAATATCGGAAGCGCCTGAAAAAATGAACATTTTGTAGCAGGGAATGGTGTTCATCTTTTCAGATTTATGTGGAAAGTTCGGTTGAGATAGTATATAATACACATTGTGTTTTTTTAAAACAAAGAATGTAAAAAGTGTTTAAATAAGACGGTTTATAATGCCTTCATAGGTTGGTGCAGGGAGCATGCGGATTTATTCCGGCTGCTGTTCACTGTGCCCGGGACATCAGGAGATTTATGAAGATAATGGTAAGTGCCTGCCTGCTGGGCGAGAATTGTAAGTATAACGGTGGAAATAACTATAGTGAAAGAGTAGTAAGTTACTGTGAAGGAAATGAGGTTTTTCCTGTATGCCCGGAGGTTCTCGGCGGGCTTCCGGTTCCCAGAGAATCCGCGGAAATCGTAGGTGGTGAGGTTCGGACACGTTTTAAATCGGTTGATGCGGAGTTCAGACGCGGAGCGGAGCTTGCCCTGCAGCAGGCCTTAAATGAGGGCGTTGAGCTTGCAATCCTGCAATCAAGAAGCCCATCCTGCGGTGTAGGAAGGATATATGACGGAACCTTTACCGGTAATAAAAAGCCGGGAAACGGGATATTTGCACAGATGCTGATAGACCGTGGAATTAAAGTTTTGGATGTAGAGGAGATATGAGATGAAAAAGAAAATTTATCTGATTTTGACAGCTGTATTAATGTGTATGTTTTTGTTTGCCTGCAGTTCTGCGGAGGATGAGCCGGCAGAACAGTCAGGGATTTCGGAGCAAGGCGAAGGAGATGCTTTGGCTGAGGACCTTTTGGATTCCGCTCTTGGCATAGGACTACTGAAGTATGTGGACAAATCCAGACTTGCAATGGACTGCCAGACATATCAGGAGTTGGCACAGGCGCTTCTTGTAGCTGAATATGAGGTCAACATGGATTCCCTGGCCAAAGGCTCTAAGTACAGGATTACCATTTCTGAAAACGGGACGTCCGTAACAAAGGGAGGAAATGAAGTCGGTGATGAGGATGCACTGATTGTTTCCTTAAAGGAGATTTTAGGGTCAGGCTTTAGGGAAAACCTAAAAAAGAAAACCGCAGATATACCGGATATGGTGCTTGATGTGGACTATTCATTAAACAATATTAACACAATGGTCAGCCGAACGGTTGATCCCGAAACCTTTGATAAAGATTAAGCAATTGAAAGGACAGGCATTTGGAAAATTCATATTCCGAGAAGAAGTATAGCCCTGAAAAAACAGAATCCGGAAAAAAGAAAAAATATCCGGGAGAGAATAAACGGGGGAACTATAAGAAAAAATGGAAATATCCATCAGGCACCGGGAAAAGCGGGAAACACGCCGGAGCACAGGAGCATAGGCGGACTAAGTCCCTTGAGGAGTATATTGTCCAGAACAGGATTTACAAACAGAATAAAAAGAAGCGACAGAAGCAGATCCAGCAGCTGCTTATGCTGTATGACATCGAATCAATGAGACAGTCGGCAGTCGGTCTGCAACGTCATTTTACACTGCATGTCGGTCCGACCAACAGCGGTAAAACCTATCATGCCATTGAAGCACTTAAGAAGGCTGAAACGGGGGTGTATCTTGGACCTTTGAGGCTCCTTGCACTTGAAATGTATGACAGGCTGAATGCTGAAGGATATCCCTGTGAGCTGCTTACGGGAGAGGAGTATATTTCGGACGGTGATGTCAGCTTTACGGCTTCCACAATTGAAATGTGCGATTTTAATAAGCAGTATGATGTTGCGGTAATTGATGAGGCACAGTTGATTTCCGATGCGGGCAGGGGTGATAAGTGGACAAAGGCAATATATCTTGTAAATGCTTATGAGGTACACATCTGTCTTGCGCCTGAAGCGCTGCCCATTATCTGTAAAATCATCGAAAGCTTCGGCGCGGAATATACGGTTATTAACCATGAGAGACTGACACCGCTGATTTATAAGGGCTTTTTAAAAAGCATAAAGGATACAGAGCCCGGAGATGCGCTGATTGTATTTTCAAGAAGGGCAGTCCTTGGTTTGTCTGCCGAGCTGAGAAGGATAGGAAAAAAGGTCAGCGTGATATACGGAGCACTGCCGCCGGCCTCGAGACGTGAGGAGGTACGCAGGTTTGTTGAGCATGAAACCGATATTGTTGTTGCTACGGACGCAATCGGAATGGGAATATCGATTCCCATAAAGCGTATCATTTTCTGTGAGGATACGAAATATGACGGAATCGACATGAGACCGCTCAATGCCTCCGAGGTAAGGCAGATTGCCGGACGTGCGGGACGCTACGGGATCTATGGTGAAGGCTATGTCATGACAATGACGCAGGGAAAAAGAATAGAGCGTAATCTGGAACAGGGGATTGATGCGACTGACACGCTTACGGTTCCGTTTCCGGAGGAGACACTTGATTCGGAATATTCAATAAAGGAGCTGTTTAATGAATGGACTAAGCTCCCGGAGGTTGAGGGCTACAAAAGAGCGAGCGTTGTAGAGTCGGGAATCCTTCTGGAAACACTCGGAAAAGCCGGCCGCATTGCCGACAAGCGAATGATATATGAGCTTATTACCTGTCCTGTGGATGTTGACAGGGAGGAGCTTCGAAACTACTGGCTGCAGTGTGCACTGAGTATTCTGATGGGCGAGGATGTGCCTGAGCCCGGGTTCGGTTCGGAAACACTTGAACTGTGCGAGCTGCAGTATAAGGCGCTGGATATCCGTCATCAGATTTTAAGGAGAATCGGTGTAGAGGATGCACGCATGCAGGAAAAAATGGAGCTTTGCAGAAGAATAAATTTCTTTCTGCAGGATAATATCGAGCGTTATCTGAAACGATGCAGGTGCTGCACGAGGATATTGCCGCCGGGATCGTCCTACGGTCTTTGCGACAGGTGCTTTTCAAGGCAGGGACAGGGACGCAAAAGAAGAATATAATGGGATAAAAGACACGCCGGAAAAAAGTCTTTTATTTTAAGCTGTAATAAAGTATAATTAACACAGTGTGGTCGGAATGGATATTATTCCGGACCATTGCAGAAATGATGAAGGGACAGGAAGATTATGGAACAGTATAAACAGGAATTTATTGAATTTATGGTTGATTCAGCAGTTTTGAAGTTTGGTGAGTTTACGCTTAAGAGTGGCAGAAAGTCTCCGTTTTTCATGAATGCGGGAGCTTATGTTACGGGAAAACAGCTGAAGAAGCTTGGCGAATATTATGCAAAGGCAATCCACGACAATTTTGGGGATGATTTTGATGTCCTTTTCGGACCTGCCTATAAGGGAATTCCGCTCAGCGTGGCTACCGTTATTGCCTACAGCGAGCTTTACGGAAAGGAAATCCGCTACTGTTCGAACCGTAAGGAGGTTAAGGACCACGGAGATGTAGGTATTCTTCTCGGAAGCAAGCTCAAGGACGGCGACAGGGTTGTCATCATTGAGGATGTTACCACCTCAGGAAAATCCATTGAGGAGACCTTCCCTATCCTTAAGGAGCAGGCAGATGTTGAAATAAAAGGTCTTATGGTTTCATTAAACAGAATGGAAAAGGGCCTTGATACAGACAAATCGGCACTGGATGACATTCATGATAAGTATGGCTTTGAGGCAAAGGCCATTGTTACGATGGAGGATGTAATAGAGCACCTTTATAATAAACCCTGCAATGGGACTGTGTTGATCGATGATACGATTAAAAAGGCTATTGATGAATATTACAGCATATATGGCTGTAAGGGTTGAGTTTGTTTTAGGCTGTTAAAACATTCGGAGTGTACGGAGTGCACAGGAATGCGTGTTTCGGTACGGCGCCGTTTTTGCGTCGGTATCGTGATATAAGTACAGGGACGGAACCGTATGAGTATAAAAAATAAAAAGAAAATTGCAATTTTTATTTGCGATGTGGTAAACGAATATCAGAAAAGACTTGTTCACGCCATATTTGACAAGGCTGCGGCTGACGGATATTATTCAATCTGCTATACCTTCTTTACGGAGTCGGCAGATAACTATGAATATGAAAAAGGGGAGCGATTCCTGGCACAGCTTCCGGCCTATGACGATTATGACGGTATATTTGTGTGCTTTGATACCTTCCAGGATTCCATACTGTGTGCAGATATCTATCAGAGGATACGTTCAAGGGCTAAGTGTCCTGTCGTAAGCATCAGGCGTGAATGCGGGGATTATAACTGTGTCCTGATTCAGGATGATGATTCGATGCGTTCCGTGATTGTCCATCTTTTAGAGGAGCATTCCGTAAAGGATTTCTTTTATGTCAGCGGTCCGAAGGACCATCCCGATGCAATTAAAAGACTTAACTGTGCAAGAAAGGTGCTTTCGGAGAATGGTATTGCGCTGGATGAAAAGGATGTATTTTATGGTGATTTCTGGCGCAATTCCGGTGTTGAGATAGTTGATGCGATTCTGGAGCGTCGTAACGGAAAGCTGCCGGAGGCTATTGTATGTGCAAACGACTATATGGCCATCAGCGTGTGCAATGAGCTGTGTGCAAGGCAGTATTATGTTCCGGACGATGTCATTGTGACCGGCTTTGATGATACGGAGGAGGCAAAGAATCTTCTTCCGTCACTTACCTCTGTAAGACTGGATGTCGAGAAAATGGCTGCCAAGTCCTGGAGTATGCTGAAATCACTCATTAATGGCGAGAGAATATCGGGAAATGAATATATTTCTACAAATGTAGTACCGCGCCAGAGCTGTGGCTGTCAGGCTGAAACAAAGTATTTCATCGGACAGACGGCAAAGAATCATTATGACCAGCTGTTCAGAGTTAAGGAGGACAGCTTCCAGCAGGCCTTCATGAGCATGGATACCGGTCGTGAGCTTACGATTGAAGCCCTTGGCAGGATTATCAGAAAATATATTGGAAACAATGAGGGCTACAGGGATTTCTTCATTGCACTGAATGATTTTGACTGGGCAAATGTCGATGAAGAAACGATGCGCGGCTACACGGACAGAATGTTTGTGAGGACGGCAATTACCGATGGAGAGCAGTATAGGGATGTAAATGTTGAAATAAAGCCGGAGGATATCCTTCCTACGGAATTCCTTTCAGAAACTCCCTGTGGCTATTTTATTGTTCCGCTGCATTATCAGGAAAGATCCTACGGATATGCGGCAATTAATTACAATAAGGATGGGTTTGCCGCATACTTTCTCCGGTATATGGTCATAGTCATCTGCAATGCACTTGAGAGCATAAGAAGCGCACATAAGATTAACGGACTGGTAAACAGGCTTTCGGAAATGTATGTGACGGATGCTACGACAAAGCTGAAGAACAGACATGGCTTTGATAAGGAATCGGTTGAGATGTTTGCAAGGGCGCAGCGTGAAAGAAGGAGAATGGCCATTATAGGAATTGATATGGACGGACTCAAATCCATTAACGATACCTTCGGACATGCAGAGGGCGACTGTGCGATAAAGGCTCTTGCAGAGGCTATCAAATTTGCATGCTCTGATGGTGAGCAGGGCTACAGGGTAGGCGGAGACGAATTCCAGGTGCTTGCCATGAACTATTCGGAGGATAATGTCAGAAGATTCCTCGACAGACTGCTGGCCCATCTTGTAGAATTTAATGCCGGCTCACAGAAGCCGTTTAATGTACGTTGCAGCTACGGCTATGCAATTGTTGTCCCTGATGCGGGAAAATCACTGCAGGAGTGGATGACACTGAGCGACAACCGGATGTACGAGATGAAGGAAAGCAACCGTGCAACAAGAAAAATAATCAGATAATAATTTGCTTTAATGCAATAGATCAGGTAAGGAGTAAAGAATTAAAATGTCCTGTAAAATATTGGTAATCAATCCCGGTTCTACGTCGACAAAAATCAGTCTCTTCGAGGATGACAGGAATCTGTTTACGGAAAGCCTCTTTCATGATGCACCTGAGCTGCTGAAATTTCCGCATGTAAATGACCAGACAGGCTTTAGAAAGCAGGTGATTCTTGATTTCCTGAAGAACCATGATACAGATCCGAAGGATATAGATGTGTTCGTGGGACGGGGCGGAAGTGCATATTCACAGCCTGCCGGGGTAACGGAGATTGATGAACGCTTATATAAGGATACAAAGGCTGCAGTAGGAGGCAGCAACCATCCTGCAAAGCTTGGTGTAATGATTGCCTATGAGATGTGTAAGGAGTACGGCGGGAAAATGTATACGCTGAATCCTACAAATGTTGATGAGCTTTGTGATTACGCAAGGCCGACGGGTATTAAGGGGGTTTACAGAAAGCCCCAGACACATGTTCTGAACCAGAAGGCAATTGCACAGCTTCATGCCGGAAGAATAGGAAGGAAATATGAGGATTGTAATTTCATCGTATGCCATATAGACGGTGGGATTACCATTACCGCGCATGCCGGCGGGAAAATGATAGACAGTACTGAGGGAGCGGGCGGAGACGGTCCCTTCACACCTACAAGACTTGGAAGCATACCGATTCTGGAAATCTGTGATTATCTTGAGTCGGGACATACGGTAAGCGAGCTTAGGATAATGCTTTCAAGGGCAGGCGGTTTCGTAAATCATTTCGGAACATCAAATTCGGATACGATTCATCAGAGGATTCAGGATGGAGACAGATATGCGGAGCTCATATGGAATACAATGTGTTACCAGCTCTGCAAGTCAATCGGTGCAATGAGTACCGTATTAAAGGGAAGGGTTGATGCAATCCTGCTTACCGGGGGTCTGGTACGTTTTCCTGATCTGGTGGATTTTGTTAAGGAACGCTGCGGCTTTATTGCACCTATAGAAATCTATCCCGGTGAGGTTGAGCAGGAGGCTATGGCCGAGGCTGCCTTAAAGGTGGTAAGAGGAGAAATTGAGGCTCATACCTATTCCGGAAAGCCTGTATTTACAGGATTTGATTATTAAAGCAGATAAGCCGTTAAATCTTGAAAAAAAACTTGACAAGTTTTTTTAGTAATGCTATAAATTATTTCATGCAGAGATGGAGACAGTACCACAGGCATAATCAATTGCAGAGAGCCGTCGGCTGGTGTGAGACGGTATTGACGTTTGGGGGAAGAACACTCCGGAGCATGCGGAAGAAAGCCTTTTTGGTGATTAGAACCGCACGGTACATCACGTTACGATGATAAATGAAGAGGATTGGAAACAATCAATTTGGGTGGTATCGCGGAAGATGTCTTTCGTCCCATGGTGAGGGCGAAGCCGGCTTCCGCTTTTTTATGTTCTGACGCGTTTTCAGGCAGATGGACAGGGGAGCGGGAACGGACAGTACTCTCAAGAAACCAATATCTATTTTAGGAGGTTGCCATGTTAAGAACAAATACTTGCGGAGAATTAAACGTAAGCAACATCGGTCAGACAGTCACACTGGCCGGCTGGGTAGACACAATCCGTGACCACGGAGGTGTCCTTTTCGTAGACTTAAGAGATCATTATGGTGTAACACAGATAGTTCTTGTCGATGACAGGATGCTTGCCGGTGTTACAAAGGAAACAGTTGTAGCAGTAACCGGTACTGTTACAAAGAGAGACGATGAGACTGTTAATGCAAAGATTTCAACAGGACTTATCGAGGTACGCTGCGATAAGCTCGAAATCCTCGGACCCTGTTCACAGTCACTTCCCTTCGATATCGAGGCTTCAAGACAGACCAGGGAGGATGTCCGCCTGAAATACCGTTTTCTGGATTTACGTAACCGTTCAATCCACGACAATATCATTCTCCGTTCGAAGATTCTCAGCTATCTTCGTTCACAGATGGAGGAGATGGGCTTTATGGAGATCCAGACACCTATCCTTACCGCTTCTTCACCTGAAGGCGCACGTGATTACCTTGTTCCTTCACGTAAGCATAAGGGTAAGTTCTATGCTCTTCCTCAGGCTCCCCAGCAGTTCAAGCAGCTGCTTATGACATCAATGTTTGATAAGTACTTCCAGATTGCACCCTGCTTCAGAGATGAGGATGCAAGAATTGACCGTTCACCCGGAGAGTTCTATCAGCTTGACTTCGAAATGGCCTTCGCTACACAGGAGGATGTATTCGCAGTTGCAGAGCAGGTAGTTTACAATACATTTACAAAGTTTAGCGATAAGAAGGTTTCAAAGCCTCCGTTCCGCCGTATTCCTTTTAAGGAGTCAATGCTTAAATACGGTACAGATAAGCCCGACCTTCGCAATCCTTTATTAATCTGTGACCTGACCGATTTCTTTGCAGGTGTTGATTTCCCGATTTTCAAGGGACGTCCCGTACGCGGTATCGTGGCAGACTGTCAGGGTAAATCAAAGAAGTTCTTTGAGGATTCGCTTAAATATGCCATGAGCATCGGTATGAAGGGCCTCGGCTACCTCACACTTAATGGTGATGAGTACAAGGGACCTATTGCAAAGTTCCTTTCAGACGAGCAGAGAATTGAGCTTCAGAAGCTTACAGGTATCAAGGAAGGCGAGACAGTATTCTTCATCAGTGCAGCAAAGAACACTGTTGATCGTTTTTCAGGCGAAATCCGTACATGGCTTGGTAATGAGCTCGGCCTTATTAAGGATGATTCATTTGAATTCTGCTATATTGTTGATTTCCCTATGTATGAGTACAACGATGAGGAGAAGAAGATTGATTTTACCCACAATCCCTTCTCAATGCCTCAGGGCGGTATGGATGCACTGCTTAACAAGGACCCGCTTGAGATTCTTGCTTATCAGTATGATATCGTATGTAACGGTGTTGAGCTTTCTTCAGGTGCTGTTCGTAACCATAATCCTGAAATCATGCGCAAGGCCTTTGAAATCGCAGGCTATGGTGAGGAAACAGTTAAGGCTAAGTTCGGCGCACTTTATACCGCATTCCAGTTCGGTGCTCCGCCTCATGCAGGTATGGCACCCGGTGTTGACCGTATGATTATGCTGATTGCAGGTGAGGAAACCATCCGTGACGTAATTGCCTTCCCTCTTAACGGAAATGCACAGGATGTCATGATGGGAGCTCCCGGCGATGTTACTGAACAGCAGCTTCGTGAGGTTCATATTAAGGTTAGGGAATAATAATTTATTATGGAGATAAATATGGATAGAGATATATTAAGAAGACTTGAAAAGCTTAATCAGCTTGCCTTGACGGAATCCGAAAAGGAAGATGTGCTTGCTTTCTTCGCAAAGCAGGAGCAGGAGATGAGCGTTCTCAATGCCATAAATACTGATGAGGTTGAGAGAATGGTTCATGTCATGCCTCTTGAGAATGTTCTTCGTGAGGATGTTGAAATCAAGAATTTCACACGTGACCAGCTTCAGGAGGGGGCACCCGAGACATTTGACGGATATTGGCAGGTTCCCAGACTTGTTGAATAAAGAAAGGAAAGTCTATGAGAGTATATATTACTGAAAATGAGAAGGCATCCGGTAAGAAGGTCGCTCTCGATGAGCTTATGCTTACTGCCGATATGCCTACATCCGCAGGCTCAAGGATGCTTGACGGATATAAGAGTTTATTTGGTGCAGATGTTATTGACAGACTGGCCGGTGCCGGATTTTCAATCAGCGGTAAGGTTAATACCGGTGAGTTCGGCATTGATGTTTTAGGTGAGACATCCTACTACGGAGCCTGTGTCAACGAGGATGGAACACTTGCCTCTGCAGCAGCTCTTTGCTTAAAGGCTTCAGACCTTACCGGTGTTGTAGGTCTTGATGTAACAGGAACAATCAGACGTGCCGCAGCATTAAGCGGACTTGTAAGTGTAAAGCCTACCTACGGAACTGTATCACGTTATGGAACAATTCCCGTAGCATGCTCCGGTGAGACGGTCAGTGTCATTGCAAAAAGCGTGGCAGACTGTCATCAGGTGCTTGATGCAATTGCCGGTCATGATGATAAGGACGGAACAAGCCTTCCCGAAGAGAAATGCGCACTTGTTAAGTCAGATGCAGCTTTTACGCCTGTTAAGAGAATTGCACTTGCTAAGAGTATCATTGCCTCGGCAGATGCAGCTACAATCGCAAAAATAGATGCTTTTAAGGCATTTCTTGCAAAGAACGGAATTGAGACGGTGGAAATTGATGACAGCGTTCTTGCAGCAGCAAAGACAGCATGGAATATTCTGATGAATTCTGAGCTCTGCAATAATGTATCACGTTATGAAGGCGTTAAATTCGGTTACCGTACAAAGAATTACAAGGATATTGATGAGCTTTATACAAACAGCCGTACAGAGAGCTTCGGAGAGCTTTTAAAGGTTGCAATCCTTGCAGGCTCGGAAAACCTTTCAACAGATAATTACATGAAGGTTTATGATAAGGCACTCCGTATCCGTCGTGTTGTATGTGAGAAGTTTGCTGAAATTTTTGAAGGCTTTGATGCAGTGCTTATGCCTGCATGTGGAAGGACCTCTTATACAGAGGAGGATATTAAGAAGAATCTGTTTATCTCCTTTGATGAGAATCTTTATACGGCTCCTGCTTCAATTTCAGGTCTTCCTGCAGTTGTTACAGGCGGTGTTCAGCTTGTCGGCAGGGCATTTTCGGAAAACAGCCTTTTAGCGGTAGCAGCTTTGTATGAAAAGGAGGGCAAGTAATGCAGCAGTATGAAACCGTAATCGGTCTGGAGGTTCATGTTGAGCTTGCCACCGAATCTAAAATTTTCTGCTCATGTTCAGCCAAATTCGGCGGAGAGCAGAACGACCATGTATGCCCTGCATGCTGCGGTATGCCCGGTATGCTTCCTGTAACAAATAAGCATGTAGTTGACCTTGGAATGACAGCGGGTATGATGCTCAACTGCCATATCAACCGCACGACCACATTTGATAAAAAGAGCTATTATTATCCTGATCTTCCCTGCTCATATCAGACTACACAGTGGTTTTCACCTGTAGCCGTAAACGGTCTGGTTCATATTGAAACCTCAAAGGGCGGAAAGGATATCAGAATTAAGCAGATTCACATGGAGGAGGATGCAGGAAAGCTGGTTCATGATGACTGGCTCGATTCCTCAATGGTTGACTTTAACCGTACGAGCGTACCGCTTTGCGAAATCGTAAGCCAGCCTGACCTTTCAAGCGCTGAGGAGGTTGTTGCATATCTCGACAGACTTAAGTCACTTCTCCGCTTTGCGAAGGTTTCTGAGGCTCGTATGGAGCAGGGCTCTATGAGATGTGACGTAAACCTTTCGGTTCGTCCTGTCGGCAGCACAAAGCTTGGCGTGCGTACTGAAATGAAAAACATGAACTCAATTTCAGCTATAGAGCGTGCAATTGATTACGAGGTTGCAAGACATATTGACGCCATTGAAAACGGGACTGAGGTACTTGTACAGGAAACCCGCCGATGGGATGATGTTAAGGGTATGAGCTTTGCAATGCGTAACAAGGAAACAGCCGGTGATTACCGCTATTTCCCCGATCCTAACGTAATGCCCATCATCATCGACGATGCATGGTATAAGCGTATCCAGGACTCGCTTCCTGAACTTCCTGAATTAAAGAAGGCACGTTACATCAGCGAGATCGGACTTGAGGAAAAGAACGCAGAAATTCTTACTCAGAGCCGTGCACTCTGCGATTGCTTTGAGGCAGCTTATGAGGTTTCCGGACTTGCAAAGGAATCTGCAAACTGGATTATTTCTGACTGCATGAGTGTCCTTAAAAAGAAAGGCCTTCCTGCAGATAAGCTTGATATTGACGGAAGAAGGCTTGGCGAGCTGATAAAGCTTGTAGCTGACGGAAAGCTTGGACATGCAAATGCTAAACAGGTTCTTGAAGCTCTGTTCGAGGGAAAGATTGACCCTGCAAAGTATGCCGAGGAGCACAACCTTTTCATGAGCAATGACACAGGAGCTGCTGAAGCAGTGATTAAGCGTGTAATCACTGAGGATCCCAAGTCCGTTGCAGACTATAAGTCCGGCAAGGAAAAAGCCCTTATGTCACTTTTCGGAAAGTGCATGAAGGAGCTGAAGGGTACAATCGATCCCCAGGTTCTCCGCGAACTTCTCATTTCTTCATTGGGGACGGACCTTAATTAACAAAATTCTTCATTGGGGACGGACCTTTTTTAACAAAATTCTACATCGGGGACAGACCTTGATTAAAGAATGATAAACAGCGTTAGATAATTATTAATGCAAAATAAAACTGCTGCCATTTTCAGATATCTGATGGCAGCAGTTTTTTGTGCAATTGGTATTATCGTATTTATTTGTCAGCAGATGAGAAATTCAGCCTTTTCGCTTGTGTATGTAGTATAGCCTGTGCCGCGGTGTCTTCAGATATTCAGCAATCTGTTGCAGCCGGATGCCCTGACCGAGCCATTTATTAAGCAGTTCCTTTTGTTTCTCAGGTGTTTCACAGAAAAAATATTTCGGATTGGATGATTTAATATCGTTAATCAGACATTCAGCCACCTCTTCAGATGATGAAAAAGCAGATTCGTCAAGGAATTGTTCATCAGACTTTTCACACATATATTTAATGAAATTGTCGGTTCCGTTTATCATGGAGAGAAGAATGCTGCAATCGGTAATGAAGGGATTTCCAACATACTCACGGTAACTGCTCCAATAATAGTCTTCAGTGGGAGCGATTCCTGCTTTCATTGGATTTTGAAGGATATAGCGTGATACGCTGAGAAAATAGGTCTCGGATTCGACAGGTTCGCTGCCAAAACGGTCCTGAAAAAGTGGTCCGACACGTGAGTATTTTCTATTAAAATACGAAACATAACTACAACTGAGCCGTTTGATAATGTCGGAAATAGAATCAGAATTCGTGCCAAGCAACAAATGGATATGATTTGTCATCAGACACCAGGCGATAACCTTAAAATCAGAATCTGCTTTAATGGTTTTCAGCCCTTTTAGAAATTTTCTTCTGTCGGAATCATCCATAAAAATCTGCTGACGGTTGATTCCACGGATAAATACATGATAATAACCACTGCCACTGAGTTTTCTTGCATGTCGTGGCATTTTCAACCTCCTTTTTCTTAATTTTACGGATAATTTTATGAAATTGCAAGTGATAAATCGATATTATTGAAAATAAAAGCTGAAGGTCTGTCCCCAATGTAGAAATTTGTTAAAAAAGGTCCGTCCCCAATGTAGAAATAATTGACGTATGAACGAAAATGTATTATTATTAGAATGAGATGAAGGAAATTGTTTGCATGAAATATGAATTCTGGAGGTTGCTGTATGAAAACATTTATAGGTAATGGAGTTGGCGGTGCATCGACAGCTGTTGAAGCTGCTACGAGCGGCCTTTATCTACCGACTTTTATCCTGTTTTATGCACCATATGAAAAGCTTGAAGAGGCGGCAGTCGAAATAAGGAAGAAATATCCGGATGTGCCTTCGATGGGGTGCATAGGGACAAAAATTGTCAATGGGACAAGCAACGATAACGGAATTGTCGTCGTCGGTTTCTTTGACGACGCGAGAATCCAGGCAGACGTTATTACTGAAATCAGTACCTGCTCGATTGCATATGTTTCGAGGATAATGGAGAAGGTACAGCAGATCAAGGCGGGAACGGATGACACCCTGTGCCTGGAGTTTTGTACCGGCAACGAGGAGGTTCTTATTACAACGTTTACCTCCTGTCTGAACGGTACAGGCATACATCTGGCAGGCGGTACGATGTTTGGTGTGCCGGAGGGGAAAAATTCAATTGTTGCGTTTAATGGACGGGTTTACGAGGATGCCTGTGTATTTGCACTTATTAAGAACAATACCGGCAGAATAAAGGTGTTTAAGGAGAATATTTATAAAAAGGGTCCGAATGCAAAGCCTCATTATGCAACAGACGTTGATACGGCATCAAAGACCCTGAAGACGCTTGATGATAGAATCGCAGCAGATGTATATTCAACGGAATTAAATGTTCCGAGAAATAAAATTATCGGAAATGTATTTTTAAATCCGATGGGACGTGTAGTAGGAGATGAAGTTTTTATCGCTTCGATGAAGGATCTGCTTCCCGGCGGTTCAATTACAAACTACAAGCGTATTAATAAAAATGACTGCATTTATTTCCTTGAGCTGGGCGACTATAAAGAGATTGAAAGGGCTACGCGCAAGGAGATAATGGATTCGGTTCAGCATATTTCGCTCATTCTTTCGGTAGACTGTATCTACAGATATCTCTTTTATCAGCAGGAGGGCTATTTTGATACATATATTGCCGATATGGCTTCCCTGGGTAAGCATGTAGGCGTAGTAGGCGGTGGCGAGCAGATTAACAACCAGCATGTTAATCAGACAATGGTTTGTGCAGTATTTGAGTAGGAGGCAGGCTTATGTTTGGAAAAAAGAAAAGCATGGTAAATGCTGTTCAGAATGTGAGCAACAAGAAAGAAGATATAGCTGAAGAACTATATGCAGTCAGACATCTGAATGCTTTCCTTACGGAAAAGAAGGATGAACTTCTAAATGAGGAAGTTGCAACCATAATCGAGATTAATAAGGTATCAGATTCCTATGATTCATCTGTTGAACGTAGCCGCGTGATCAATAGCTCGGTTGAAAAGGTAAGCAGGGATTTCTCTTATGCAGGTGAGATAGCGACAAAATTCAACAATGTTGTAGGAGATGTCATTGCAGTATCAGATGATGCTTCAGGTCTGGCGGATGAGCTGCGTTTAAGCTCACACCGTGTTGAGGAACAGTTTGGCCAGATGCAGCAGGTTTACGAGGAGTTCAGTGACAGCTTTGAGGCCATCGGAACCGTTATGAATAATATTATTACCGTAGCAAACCAGACAAACCTGCTTGCACTTAATGCTTCAATCGAGGCTGCAAGAGCGGGCGAGCATGGTAAAGGCTTCGCAGTAGTAGCCGGCGAGGTAACAAAGCTTTCAGTGAATATTAAGGAGCTCGTCGGACAGGTAAATCAGAGCATGAACAAGCTTCAGCGCAGCTCACGTCTGCTGGCTGAATCGCTTACAGATGCAAAGGTTGCCCTTGATGAAAGCAAGGAGCAGATTTCAAAAACGACAGATATTATTACGGGTATCCGTGATTCGATATCAGGAGTTGGCGATGCAAAGGATCAGATACAGGATATTGTAACACAGTGTTCAGACCAGATTGATCAGATTAAAAATGAAATGCAGGGTTATCAGCAGCAGTTCGATTTCGTAATCCGTCATGCGGAGGATATGAAGCAGATGCTTACTACAAAGAGCTTTATGTTTGAGGATATGGCGAATCTTCTTGAACAGGTTGGCCCCCTTGTAGACAGAATGGAAAAGAAACTGGGTTAATCTGCTTGACTTCCATAAAAAGAAAGTGTATGATAGACAAAAGCTATGAAGATGTGTAAGTAGCTGGCACTGTCCGAAGAATAGTTGTTATTTGACGGATGTATCCTCAGAGAGTCTCCTGTTGGTGGAAGGGAGATGGTACCTGTCAGTGAATTTCAGCATTGGAGCGTTCTGTGAAAAGCATGCATTTTCCGTTCAGCGTGAATTAAGCAGATGTGTCTGTCGCATTAAGGCAGGATTGAGGTTTGTTATCAGATACCTTGTGTATTTGAAATGAATAAATATGGGTGGTACCACGGATTATTTCGTCCCATGTCAGTCATTCGGCTGATATGGGATTTTTTTTACGGCTTTATGGGAATATCCATTGTGCCGGCTGTTGAGGTCTGTCCCTTTTGTAGAATTTTGTAAAAAAAGGTCCGTCCCCGATGGAGAATTTTGTAAAAAAAGGTCCGTCCCCAATGAAGAAAGGAGTTATTATGCAGGATTTAAACGAGTTAAGTGCAGTGGTTTCTGAGATTAAGCAGGAGATTGAAGCAGGCTTTGAGAAGCTGGAAAGTTCAAAGGCTGTTTATGAGTTTAAGAAGCTTTTTCTGGATTCGAAGAATGGAAAAATAAGTGCTCTTATGAAGGAAATGAAGAATATTCCCAATGAGAGCAAGGCAGCCTTTGGAAAGGGTGTAAATGACCTTAAAACATGGGCAGGGGAAAAATTTGATGAGCTGGATGCCATTCTGAAGGAGAAGGAGGCAGCAGCACGATATGAGAACGAGAAGATTGATATCACGATGCCTTCGGTAAAGTGTAAATGCGGCAGGCTTCATCCTGTTACACAGGTCAGGAATCAGCTGATAGATATATTTGCGGGAATGGGCTTTGATGTTTATGAGGGTACGGAGATAGAGAATGATTATTATAATTTTACTGCTCTGAATACACCTCAGGATCATCCCGCACGCGATATGCAGGATACCTTCTATCTTTCTCCTGAATTCCTGCTCCGTACCCAGACAAGTGCAGGACAGATTCATGTTATGGAGAAGAAGAAGCCTCCGATTAAGATCCTTTCACCGGGAAAGGTTTTCCGTTCGGACGACGATGCTACACATAGCCCTATGTTTACCCAGATGGAGGGACTTGTTGTAGACAAAAACATTACCCTTTGTGATTTGAAGGGAATGCTGGAGGTGCTTGTAAAGAGAATCTTCGGTGAAAATACCACCACAAGACTCCGTCCCTCTTACTTCCCGTTTACCGAGCCCTCGGTAGAGGTTGATGTCAGCTGTTTTGAATGCGGCGGCAAGGGCTGCAGACTATGCAAGGGTACAGGCTGGATTGAGGTACTTGGCGCAGGCATCGTAAATCGCAAGGTTCTTGAAAACTGCGGTATCAGTTCGGACGAGTACAGTGGTCTTGCATTTGGTATCGGTATTGAGAGACTTGCCATGCTCAAGTATGGCATTAACAATATCAAGCTTTTATATGAGTCGGATCTGCGCGTATTAGAGCAGATAGACGATTGATCGGAAGGGATGGTGAGATAAATGTTAGTACCGCTTAGTTGGTTAAAGGATTATGTTGATATAGATGTTACGGCAGATGTACTTGAAAAAAGACTGTTTGACTGTGGCTTTGAGGTTGAGGAAAAGTATCAGGTCGGCAGGGATATTTCAGGTGTTGTAGTCGGCGAGGTTGTTGAATGCGAGCCCATACCTGAGACTCATCTTCATGTCTGCAAGGTAAATGTAGGGCAGGCTGAGCCTGTTCAGATCTGCTGCGGTGCAGATAATGTCTGCACAGGAAAGAAGTTCCCTGTAGCACTTCCCGGTGCACAGGTTTATGCAACTGCAAAGGACCATGTTACAATTGAGGGTGTTATGACCATTAAGGCAGGAAAGCTCCGCGGATATGAATCCTGTGGTATGCTCTGCTCGGGTACCGAGCTTGGTGTAAGCGAGGCAATGTATCCCGGTGCAGGCTACAACGGACTTCTTGTACTTCCGGATACACTTGCTGCAGGCTGCGATGTAAAGGCAGAGCTTGGTCTTGATGACTGGATTTTTGATGTGTCCATTACAGCCAACAGACCTGACTGTCAGAGTATTTTCGGACTTGCACGTGAGGTTGCTGCTATTCTTGACAAGCCTTTAAAAATGCCCGCACTTGATTATACGGAAAGTGGAATTACAAAGGACGGGTTTACGGTAAATGTATCGGCTCCCGATCTTTGTCCCAGATATATCGCACATTATGTTACGGACGTAACAATCGGTGAATCACCTGCGTGGATGAAGAGAAGACTTTCACTTGTCGGAATCAATCCGATTTCAAATGTTGTAGATATTACAAACTATATTTTAAAGGAACTTGGACAGCCCATGCATGCCTTTGACGGTGCCTTCCTTGAGGGCAATTCCATCAATGTCAGACGTGCAAAGGATGGAGAGAAGATTGTTACACTTGACGAGAAGGAATTTACGCTTGATTCAAGCAATCTTGTAATCTGTGATGGTGAAAAGCCTGTTGCACTTGCAGGTATTATGGGTGGACTTAATTCAGAAATACGTGAAACAACTGCTTCAGTAATGTTCGAGTCGGCTAAGTTTGCAAGAGACAATATAAGAAAGAGTTCAAGAAAGCTTGGACAGTCATCAGATTCAAGCCAGAGATATTCTAAGGGTGTAGATGAATATGCAACTGTAATGGCTATGAAGCGTGCACTTCATCTCATTGAGGAGCTTGGCTGCGGCAGGGTTTCATCTACACATGTAGAATGTTCTGCAGGCAATTCGATTGAGCCTACAGAGATGAAGGCCAGCATTTCAAAGGTTAATGGTGTTCTCGGTATTGATGTTCCGACTGAAAACATT
This sequence comes from Lachnospiraceae bacterium, assembly GCA_045627205.1. Taxonomy (GTDB): domain Bacteria; phylum Bacillota; class Clostridia; order Lachnospirales; family Lachnospiraceae; genus RUG11977. The sequence continues at coordinate 4,459 of JAZQNG010000135.1, read as the reverse complement.
GTAAAGATTCTGACAGGACTCAATTTCCAACCGGTAGTAAATGGTGATGAACTGACAATACAGGTTCCTGCATACCGCGAGGATATGGACAGCTATCCGGACATTGCTGAGGAAATAATCAGAATGTACGGTTATGATTATGTTACACCTACCTTCCTTGATACGGCGAAGGTTACTGCGGGCGGACTGAATACCAAACAGAAGGCTGAGCTTAAGCTTAAACGTGCATTGTGCACAACGGGCGCATATGAGGGTGTTCATTATTCCTTCTTCTCACCTGCTGATATTAATCTGCTGGGTTTGGCTGAGGATGCACCGGAACGTCACGCAATCCGCATCATCAATCCCATCAATGAGGATCTTTCACTGATGAGAACGACGCTTGTTCCGCAGATGATTCATGCTATGGCAAGGAATCAGAAGAACGGAAGAATGGAAGGAAGAATATTTGAAATCGGAAGCAGATTCATTCCCAAGGAGCTTCCTCTTACAGAATATCCTGACGAAAGACAGACACTTTGTGTAGGTATATTCGGAAAGGATGAGACCTTCTTCACACTTAAGGGAATTGCCGACAAGGTTGCTGAGACACTGCTTGTTACCTTTAAATATGAGGAGGATAAAAAATCCTTCCTTCATCCCTACCAGACCGCTAAAATTTTGTGCAATGGTGAAGCCATCGGTTATATGGGTAAGGTGACCTACGAAATCCAGAAGGAAGAGGATATGCGTGAGAGCGGCTTCGTAATGGAAATTGACCTTGCTTCGCTTGAAAAGTATTACGGTGCAGTGCCTAAGTTCTCGCCTATTTCAAAATTTGCTGATGAGGCACGTGACCTTGCACTTGTTACCGATAAGTCTGTAACCTGCGGCGCAATTGAGGATGTAATCTATGCAGCCTGTCCTTATGTTAAGAGTGTTACGCTCTTTGATGTTTATGAAGGAAAGCAGATTGGTGAGGACAAGAAGTCCATGGCCTTCACTGTTGTTTTTGCACCGAAGGATGAGGAACTGACAACAGAGGCTGTTGATAAGTTTGTAAAGAAGATTTTGAACAATTTAAGCTTTAAGCTTGGTATTGAAATGAGAACCTGATTCTGATTGATAAAACATATAACGGTTCTATAATGATGAATGTTATAGAACCGTTTTTTTTATGCTTTATGTAATTTGTAGCGTGGAGGATATGTATTAAAAGAAAAACAGGATTGCTTTTGCTTTTTGCAATAGCAATATTATTCTGCACCGTTCCTGATAGCCTCGGCAGCCTCCTTCTGAATTGCCGGGTCATAGGAAAGCATAGGCTCTATGGGTGCAATGCGCTCTTTTTTGGACTTGAGCTTTCTCATAATATAATTTTTAGTAATCTTTGCTACAAGAGGGCTCAGTGCAATTACGCCTATCAGGTTGGGAACCATCATCATTCCGTTGAAGGTATCTGAAATATCCCATGCAAGCGAGGATGTCATTAATGCACCCGAAATAATCATAATACAGAAGATTACGCGGTAAACCTTCGCTCCTTTGGTGCCAAAAAGGTATTCAACTGATTTGCTTCCGTAATGAGACCAGCCGAGGACTGTTGTGAAGGCAAAAAGCAGAACGGCTATTGCGATGAACCAGCGTCCCGGCTGTCCGAATACTCCTGCAAAGGCATCGGCAACCAGAGTTGCATCATTTACACCCTCTGCAGGCATACCGGTTGAAAGATCGATATATCCTGATGTAAGAACTACAAGGGCGGTCATTGTGCATACGATGAAGGTATCGGCGAAAACCTCGAAGATTCCCCACATACCCTGCTTAACGGGCTCCTTGACATTCGAATTTGAATGAACCATAACAGAGGAGCCAAGTCCTGCTTCGTTTGAGAAAACACCACGCTTGCAGCCCTGCTTGATAACAGTCTTGATTGTAATACCGACTACAGCACCCTCAACGGCCTTAACACCGAAGGCATATTTGAAGATTGATACAAATGCAGCTCCGATAAGTGAACCGTTTGCGATACAGACAATAAGTGCAAGGACAACATAGCCGATTGCCATAAACGGAACTACCTTTTCTGCAACTGCGGCAATTCGCTTTAAGCCGCCGACGATTATCAGAGCACCGACAATCATTAATACTACGCCGAGAATGATTGTTGCAGCTGTTACATTGCCATAAATCGGCTCGAGATTAAGCTCCTGGAAAAAGGCATTTTCCATATTGGCGACAATTTTGTTTACCTGGCCCATATTTCCGATACCGAAGGATGCGAGGATTGCGAAGAGGGAGAAAAGAATTGCAAGAAATCTTCCGATTCCCTTGCAGCCCTTGTACCCGCCAAGACCATCCTGAAGGTAATACATTGCGCCGCCGGACCATTCGTTTTCATTGTTCTTGCGGCGGAAATAGATACCAAGTACATTTTCCGAATAGTTTGTCATCATTCCGAAGAAGGCTGCTACCCACATCCAGAAAACGGCTCCGGGACCGCCGACATAGATTGCTGAGGCTACACCGGCAATGTTTCCGGTACCTATTGTTGCGGATAGTGCGGTACACAGTGCCTGAAACTGTGATATTGCTCCTTTGTCGGATTTATCGTGGGTGTTTTTTGCGAAAACACCGCCAATGGTTTTTTTGCACCAGTGTCCGATATGGCCAACCTGGAAGCATCTTGTAAGTACAGTCATCAGAATGCCGGTACCGATCAGAAGGATGACACCGGGATAACCCCAGATAAAAGAGTTGATTTCGTCGTTTACAGAGGCGACATTGTTTAGAAATTCTTCCATATCATTTTCTCCTAATAGTATTTGTATTTACTTTTTCCGACATTTCTGTGGCTACCATGCGTTTTGGTTAAGAATAAAAAAGAGAGACGGCAGCTTTGGCAGTCTCTCGAATTAACAAAACAATGCTCTGTCCTTTTGCCTGAGAGATCGCCGGTAAAACCGACTTACACCTTCGGCCTTCACAAAATGTGAACTTCTCCAGAGAAATACCTTTATTATGTAAAATACAATAATAATATAAACTATTTTATTATTAATTGCAAGAACATATTTCTTGACATCTGAAGCTGAATGTAATAATATTCCCGTGTCAGCTGAATAGTGGTGGGGATTATATTTCATTTAAGCATGGCACTTGTTCAGCTCCGTCAGTTCGAAACCATCCTGACGCAAAATAAAACTATGGAAAGGTAGTTTGAAGCCCTGCTTCGAACCGTTTGATATGAAAAAAAGAAGCTTGTTTATCACTCAGGCTGCAATCATTGCGGCTGTTTATGTTGTGCTGACGGTCACACTCAGTGCATTCAATCTTGCGAGCGGGGGTGTGCAGATACGTATCTCGGAAGCCCTGACGGTGCTGCCTTTTTTTACACCGGCAGCGATTCCCGGGCTGTCCGTCGGTTGTCTTTTGAGTAACATTATTACAGGCTGTCTGCCCTGGGATATTGTATTCGGTTCACTGGCAACATTAATTGGTGCAATCGGTACGTACCTTCTCAGGAAAGTCAGGTGGCTTGCGCCTGTTCCGCCTATTCTGTCCAATACATTAATAATTCCATTTGTTTTACAGTATGTTTACGGTATTGAAGGGAGCGTATGGCTGTTTATGGCCGGAGTCGGAATCGGGGAAGTAATTTCATGTGGTATTTTTGGAATGCTTCTGCTTCACGTGCTGAAGAAACACCGGAACATATTGTTTTGAAAGGTACGGTATAAAAGATTTATCACCGGTTTATTTTCTTACAGGTACGGATGAAGGGGATTGACAAAGAAAGACAGAAATGTAATTATTTCTGCTATCAACAGGGAAAAACGGAGCACTTCATATTCCGGGTGGCCGATTTATAGAACCGGAAGAATTATGTGAATTTTCAGAGGAGGCAGTGACGGAGTTTGACAGAAAATTTGAGCTTTTGAACAGAGCTGTCCGTCCCTGTCAGTGGAATTACCGGAATGCCTATGAAGATGGACAGGGATATCATCTGGAGTATGCTATGAGTCATCCAAGGGAGTTTAACAGGCTTTTTGAGGATTATCTGTCGGAACTGTCCGAGGAGGATCCTTCAGTTAAGAATAAACCATTAAAGAATCATCTTTCGGAAATCTGGGACGATGTGAATGTTGCCGCATATGTAGTATTTGTGGAGGGCATGGTTGCAGGACTTTTTGTCTCTTCGGTCCCGGATAATAAGGTAAATGCCGGAGAAGCAGAGACTTATATGCAGGAAATATATGTATGCCCCAAATTTCGCCACAGGGGAATTGCAAAAGACATTTTCCTGCGTTTTATAGGGCAGCAGAAGGCAGCTACCGGCTTTAGGATAACAAGCGGGAATCCTCGGTAATTCAATTACCGCAGATGAAAGCGTCATGCAAGTAAAATCGAAAAGCGAAAAACGTGGAGAATAGGGCATATGGAAAAACCAAACAAACTTTCGATTTTACTTGCTTTATTT
>JAZQNG010000134.1:0-12142 GCA_045627205.1 Lachnospiraceae bacterium | reverse complement strand
GTTACCGTTATCTGCTTCTTTTCAATCCTGTATACAGGAGCGGACGCATCAAGCATTAGCAGATAATTGTCCGTTGCCTGAAGTGTTCCGAGTGTGAATGCATACTCACCGGCATCCTCACCGGCTTCTCTTGCAAGTGCTCCCGTAATCTGTGCATTTGCATCATCAGCAGTAAATGTAAGCGTTGCGTCATCATCGCCAAATATCTTGCCCTGATCTGCATCAGGTGTTACGGTTACCACTTTTTTGACAGCCAGAGAAGCTGTATTACTGCCTGAAGCACTGCTTACCATTAAGGAACCCCTGCCCGTGGCGCTTTCCATAATGCCAACACCGTTTCCATCCTTATCAACAGCGTTGTTCAGTTCAGCTACATATCCACTTCCTGAACCAAATACAATATCCTGCTCCCATACAAGCATATACTCATTTTCTGTTTTTCCCGGAAGGGTAACGTTAAATGTACCTGAATTAATCACAATTGACTTTGAAGATGCTCCTGTGCATGAGACTTTATCGTAACCGGTTCCATCGATATTAACGGTTACCTGCCCGTTATTTACAAATTCACTGTCTGTGGTGACAATGCCGCAAACATCATTGACAGCATTAGCATTAATTGTAATATTGGCATTGTTGGTAAAGTTTCCGCTCTTAATTCCGGCAACAGAATAATTCTGTGCAGGAGCGCCTGTACCTGTCAGATCAATTTCAAGACTTCCGTCACCTTCAAAAGAAATATCGTGTTCTGATAAAAATCCGCTTATAATGTCACCGCCCGGCTCAGCAATAACCTTTATAACATTGTCATTTTTCAAAATAATTCTGGTATTTTCATCACAGAATTTAAAAATTGAAAGTTCGTTACCTGAAACTACCGCCTCTGCATGAACATTGTCAAATACAAAAGCTTTTTCCTTCGAATCATATGTAATTCCAAAAGCAGCAAGATCATCAACATTAAGTTTAACGCTCTCAGGTTCATTATTGGGATTAACATTAATCAATGCGTATGCTCCGGGTTCACCTAATGAGTATTGTGATAAATCCGGGTCCATATCCAAAAACAGCGGCATAGTCAGTACAGCCGTTCCATCTGACTTTTTCCAGTGTGCATAATATGTACATGATAAATAATCCGAGGTATCAAGCTTGGTTCCGCCCACAGGCAACGTATACCATCCGTCAAATACATAATCCAAATATGTCGGTGCCGCCGGATTCTTGAAAACTCCGTTTTCATCAATTACTATTTCCGATTCTCCGTTACACGGCATGCCGACAACCGGTTTAGCACTCCACTTTGCATATAATGTTCTGTCAGCTGTAACTGTAGTATTAAAATCCCACATATAAGAATAAGATTCAGAATAATACCACCCTTCAAATTTATACCGACCATCTGTTTTGGGAATCATCGGATCAATTACTTTATCACCTTTTGCAACCTGCTGCGAATTCGGAGTCACGCCATGTCCCATTGTATTAAAGGAAACAGTGTAATATGTTATAGGACCTGCCAGATAAAGATCATTATCAACCTTTTTTAAACTCTGTTTATCGGAATCAACAGTAAAACATGACTCAAAAGGTACGCCATCCGTTACGTATTTAATGGAATAATCCTGTGAAATCGGCTCACTGTACAAAGCTATTATTGATTCTTTCGAGAAATTCTCGCCAAGAGTAATATATAAACCAGTCTTGCGGTATAGTCCAACGTTTCTCTGAATTAATTCTGTTCCTGACATATATCCGTTGTTTCTTATTATGTTTTTACCGTCAAACTTCAAACCTTTGCAGTTGTATCCGGCATAAATTCCGGCAATATTATTCAGTTTGTCATCGGCTGTTGTTACATAGTTGTTTTCTATCTGACAATCTTTAAAAGAACAAAAACTGTTTGTACCACTATTGGAATAAATTGTGCCATATATATCTGATGAATTATTCGTAAATGTGCATTTTTCGATTTTAGTTTCTTCTTGAACATATAAAACAGATGAATATTTAGCAATGTTCCCATCAAAAATACAATTGCTTATATTGGCAGGACCCTGAAGCCATAACACAGCATAATAGCTGTTATTTGTATTGTCATAAAACGCAGCATTGCTGATATTGGTTTTTGTAGAAGCCATTCTGGCAGTTATACATACCGTTTGAGCACCACCGGAACTCGTATACATACTACTGTTATTAAAAAAAGTTCCGCCTTCTACATTAATTTCTGCACATGTTCCATAAATTATGTTATATTGACCTGCGTTATTACAAATGATTCCGCCCTTAATAACCGCCCCTGATTTGCTTGTATATGTGTTTCCATGATCCTTAGTGGGATTACTGTCCGAAAGCGTAAATATTGCATTTGAATTATTAATACAAATAAAATAAGTAGCCTTGTTATTCGAAAGATCAATAACGTATCCATTAAGATCGATTCCATACTCATTCTCACCATCTATTGTAATATAAGAATAATTATTTTCAGGCAGACTTATATCAGTCATAAGCTTAACATAGCCTTTGACCAGATACGTTTTCAAATCATCATAACTCGATACAAGGTAAGGATTAGCCTTTGTACCAGCACCCTGCACATCTGCTTTTGCCGACGTCATCGGTATTAACAGACACATCGCAACAGCCAATAATAAAATCTGAATTTTTCTCTTCATAGGTTTTTCCTTTCTTTGTTTTATATTTCCATTGTAATTTTGTTTCAAAATAGAATCAGTTCAAGCCCAAAATCTCCACAGAAACTCGCGTTTTATGAGTAAAAAATACATTATTTTTCGTCATCCCTGACCCTACAAACACTGTGTTTTTTATATCACTTATATTATATCGTCAAATTGTCCTTACTACAACACCGGTTTTTACGCAAATAACATCAAATTTTACGCATAAAGCCAAATTTTCGCACAAATTGTATTCTTTTTACTGATGGCATCAGTTTTCGTTGATAAATATGTCACTGCCGAAAAATACGATGAATAATTATACTGATAAAAAAATCGGGGAGAACCCTTTCGGTTTCTCCCCGCAGATGTTAATATTTGTTTTTTACAGCCACTTTTCAGGTATCTGGCTTATTACCGCATCGCTTCTTACCGGTATACGTCTTGCTGAGCCGTTTGTCAGTCTGTAATCACCGATCTTGAATTTCGTGAAAAGATCGTCATACAGCTTTAAATTCTCCTGCAGATATGTGTCCGGATTTGAAAATTCAAGTGTCTTAAGTGTTGACTTGATTATTCTCCAGCTAAGCATCGTTCTCTCTACCGTAAACTGATGCCTTGCGGTATCCTTTGCCGCAGCGGCCATAGCCTGCTTCCAAAGTCCCTCAATCTCAGCTATCATTTCATCCGTCATACGATTGTGGGCATCAATCTTAGTCTCGTTTCCGTTATAGTTGTTTGCAACTATTCTTGATATGGGTGCGTTGTAAGTGCATGCAAGGATATCACGGTAATAACGGTTTGCTACATCGGGAACTCCGGCTGTAGGGTATGTGCAGTTAGGACCTGCGTAATGATTTCTTGCCTGTTCTGTCAGAAGCACTACAGTCTCAAGAATATACTTACCTGCTTCCCCTTAAAATTCATTGGCGAAGAATCTCATTTCATTATACGGATTTGCATAAGGATCTCTCATAAGTACACCCTCAATGTAATAACGAAGGTCACCGTATTCCGTATCGGTCTTGTTAAGTCTGTCCGTACTCTGCATGTATATGCCGGATACGCCGTATTTCTCATAATAATTTCTGATGTCAGCCACTTCTGAGAGAATATTCATATAAGGAGCAAGCGAACTGTTGAAATTGGTATTGTAATCCCAGATCCAGAGTGTGGCTCCCGACTCCTTTACAAGCTTTGCCCAGCCTTCAAGAGCCGTACCGAACTCATAGTTTCTCCAGCATTCCTTGCTTGAATAATTGCAAACCTCATGTGCATAACATCTGTCTATTGCCGCAAATCTGATGATTACGTGATCATCAACGGTAAGGCCCTTGGGAGGGTTCTTCGACTGAACATATGCAAGTGAATGTGAAGACTGCGAAGGATGTCCGTACAGAAGTGAATGTTGCAAACGTGAAACAGGTAATAGAACTGCTCGTTTGAATAGAGAACTTACATCTTTTCACGAGGAAGTTATCAACAACCTGGAGACAATCCATGGAGCACTCTTATGTATGAACAGAAGCATCCAATCCGAAGGAACCTTTGGTATTATCAAATGGGATCGGTCATACAAAAGGTTGTTTAGACGAGGGGAAAAAGCTGTCATTTTGGAGTTGACGCTGATTTCGTGTGGTTTTAATCTTTATAAATACCACAGCAAGAAGAAACGGCCGGCTCTTGTAGCATAAATACATCTAACCGAACAAATGCTTAAAGGCCTGTTTATCCACAGGTCTGTTAGAGTTCGCCAAAAACTCAGCCAAAAGAAGTCGAATTATAATGAATACCAAAAATTTGGAGCCCTACCTCAATATGAGGCAGAGCTCCTTGTTGTTAGGGGCGTTTTTTTACAGCCCCGTAGGCTTTCAACCGGACTTGGGAGTCTCCGGTTATTTATTTGTCTACATGTACATCCATCTGAGGGAAAGGTGTTGAAAGCTTGTTTGCAATAAATGCCTTCTTTGCAGTCTCAGTCAGATCGAAATATACATCCCAGTAGTCCTCAGTCTTGCACCAGCAGCGGAAGGTGTAGTCGATCGAGCTTGAATTAAGCTGTACGACCCTTGCAAAGGGCTCAGGATTCTTGAGAACCTTCTGATTTTTCTCAGCTACCTCCAAAAGAACCTTCTTTACAGCTTCGATATCATCACCATATGCTGCACTGACCGTGATATCAACACGTCTTTCAGGCTGAGCGGAATAGTTGATTACATTCGAATTTGAAAGTGAAGAGTTGGGAATGGTAACAGTCTTGTTGTCTATTGTAAGGATTACGGTATAAATGATTGTAATATCCTTTACGGTACCTGCTACGCCTGTGCTTTCGATATAGTCGCCAACCTTAAAGGGCTTGAAGATAAGAATCATCAGACCGCCGGCAAAATTGCTCAGGGTGCCCTGAAGCGCCATACCTATTGCAAGTCCTGCAGAAGCAAAGATGGTGACAAACGAGGTGGCAGGAATGCCCCAAATGAGACATGCGCTGGCGATTACCGCTGCATAGAGCAGAATTTTAATCAGACTCTTTAAAAAGCTCTGTACGCTTACCTCCAGCTTCTGGAAGCCCTTTCCCTTTGAAATAAGCTTCACTACATACTTCGTCAGCTTAAGTCCTACGAAAAGCACCAGAAGGCCATACAGCAGCTTAAGTCCGACCTCAGTTCCAAGTTGTGTTAAAAACGCTAAAAAATCATCTAACATTCTTTTACCTCCATGTATATTTTTTAGCCGGTCAAAAGCCGGCTAAACATCAGAACCATCCACACCTTTATTTAATAACGGAATGTCTCTGACTCCCGTTAGAACAGACCGTTGCACGCACCACATCCTGTACTGCATATGCCCGGTCTTTACTCCTCTACCGTTACATCCTCCTCAGGAGCAGCCTCCTCGGGCAGCTTGCCGTCAAGTGCCTCCCACAGGCACTCCCATGTATCCTCAGCCTCGTCTCCGAGCTTCCAGGCTGCTATTCCCGCCATATTACGCTCGCGGATTGCAAGAGCCTTCTGCTGAAGGGACCTGCCGTCCTCAAGCCACATCTTGAAGGTTCCCTCCTCGGTCTTGTACTCAATATAGTACTGTCCCGCATCCTCCTTCCAGACCTTCTCTACACCAATCTTTTCTACCATCTGTGATGCTTCACGGAGGTTTGGAGTAGACTCAACATACAGCTTAACATTCTCGCCGTCCTTAACTTCCTTCCAAAGTCTTGTATAGAAGGGAACGCCCATGATTATCTGGTTTGCAGGACACTTTGCAAGAGTATTGTCCGCAGCCCTTGTAAACCATGAAAGTGATGCAACAGAGCCCGCCTCCTCAGAGCCGGCATAGTGCTCATCATATCCCATTATAACGATATAGTCCACAAAATCAGCCTGTGAAGCCAGATCGTAATAAGCATTGTAATTTTCAGGAACATAGTTATCTACCGAAAGGATAATTCCCGCCTTTTTGCATTCCAGTGACAGTTCCTTTAAAAACTGGATGAAATAAACACCTGTTGCGACGGAGAGCATCTCAAAATCCACATTTATTCCGTCTGCACCGCAGGCGATTACAGCACCTACCACATTATCAATCAGACGGTTTCTTGTCTCGTAGGAGGAAAGAACCTTCAGGCTGTCGTCCGTGCAGCTGAATTTACCGTCAATAGTATCGTTTTTAAGGGTTGCCCAGACCTGAATTCCCTGTGAATGGGCATATGACACATAATCATTGCTGTCGTAGTTCACGAAATGGCCTTCCGTGTCGTTCAGGAAGGACCAGGTCGGAGAAACAACCGTCAGATCCTCGTTCTCCGCAAGAAGCTTTTTAAGTGAATCCACCTCATTCTTTGAATAAAGCAGATGCCAGCCAAGATAAATACGTTCACTGCTCAGCTGCGGCTGCGGCTGCTCTGCCGTATAGGCGTTGAACTGAGGGTCATTAAAATAGGTTTCCCCGAGACGTTCCGAAAGAATATATCCGCGGACACCATCCTCACTCATTACCTTTACGAAGCCGTTTTCCTGAATGCCGCCGCCATCAATGAAGCGGATTCTCGAGCCGGGTTCAAGGGTGGTCAGCAGGTCCGCCTTGATATCCTGGCTCACCCTTATTGCGGTCTTTTCCACTACATCCGCGCAGATAAAGGAGTCTGTAGACCAGGTAAACAGCACTCGTGCAGGATTCTCGTAAAATTTATAGGTAATATTCGAATACTCGCTTAAAAATGCCAGTGAAACATAGGGCATACCGCCCCTGACAATACAATACGGTGCTGCCGAGGTCTCAACAGCCCTGTTTAAAAGATACTCGCTGCTGCCCGGCGTAAACACATATGCCTTCGAGGGCGAGGTATAGTAAAGCTGCTGCCCGGGCTCATCCCAGAACAGCTTCAGCCCGTAGTATTCCTTTACGGTATCAAGATCCATATAGAGCGAATTGTTCTCATAAAGGAGATTTTTCTCATATACCGTCTCGTCAAATATTACCATTGCCTCTCCGGCAGGCACCTGATAAACCTGGTCGAGAGGCATAACAACCTCGCTCTCCCTGTATTTTTCCTGATAATTATCATATATTTTTATGCCGATAACGGCAATGATACCTAAAATAACAACTAAAATAAGCCCTAATACTGCTTTCTTCATAAGTTTTCTCCATAATTTCCACAGATACTGTGTGCTGTATTTCGTGACACGGCATAATCCCCTCTTACATAAGAGGCCGCTCCCTATCCAACATAGTATACCTAATCTGCCCTTTTTTTGCAACAAAAAAAGCGGGTTGTCCCTTCATCTTTTATTGGTGAAAGGAGCCCGCTTTATAAATAATTATTGAGGGTGACTGCCTTCGTGCACAGGACCTGCAAAACCTTTTTGTGATAATTATAATGCGGCCAAAAAATCCCGGCACTGCAGGCAGCTATTGCTGCACATACGCAGCGGCTTTTTTAGTTTACTCTTTTTTAGTTTAGTGCTGACTGTAATATTTTTTTTGTTTCTTCTCCCGGAAAAATGGGGTCTGCCTCAAAGGGGAAACAGAAGGTTTCCATCTCCGCCCTTGCGTATGTTCTCGACAGTGCAGCGTCGCCAAGATTCACAAACAGCCGCCAGTTTGTAAGCTCGCCCGCCTTTCCGGCTATTTTACTTAATATCTCATAGTCCGTCCTGCACCAGGGTGCCGAAGCACCAACCACTATACGGTAGTCACACAGACACAGGGTAGACATTGAACGGCCGATATCAGACCCCAGATCGAATACGGTACAGTCAAAGCTTGAATCTACCAGCGCTGCTGCCTCCTCAGTACCCGAGCATACATAGGATACACGGTGATAGCTGAATACGCCGGATGCTTCGCCCCCGTCAGTACCGCCAAGGGTATCCGTGAGATACTTAAGGTCCTCATGACCGCTTCTCTCAATAAGGCAGACCTTTTTCCGGGCCACATCACTGAGATAGTTGCTTATGGCAACCGCAACATGGGTTGTCCCGCATCGCGGGGACAGACCTGTCACTCCGATGCGTTTCCCCTGAAGATTGTCATAAACTATGCTTTTTTTAAATATATTCATCGGTTTTCGCCTCCGCCAGGAGCAAAAGCTCCTTCAGTTTGTCATTCAGGGACTGATTTTCTGCCGGCGCGTCAAAATCCCTGCAGAAGGGAAAGGAAATGCATTCAGCACCCTTCAGGGCTAATGCCGTCCCGTCACTGATATCCTCGCACAGATTTACTACAAACACTGTTTTCCTGCAGGCGTGCGACAATGCCCTTGCATGGGAAATTTCCCGCAGCTCCCATGCCATTTTTCCAACGATGATGCAGGTAACATCTGCTGTGTAAAAGTCCGGTGGCATATTCTCCCTCAGCACCCCGAAATCCATCACAAGACTTGCGTCAGGCAGTTTATTGCCCATCCAGTATTTGCTGCCGACCAGTAAAAGCCCGGCGATGCTCCGCTGGTCCCTTTCAAGCCCGGTAAAATACCGGTCTATACCGTTTTCATTTGCCTCCACATATGCACATTTTCTCTTACCGGCGACCATATACAGCCCCATAAGAAGTGAAATGTACGTGGTGCCCGCGTTAGCTGAAGCACCGGCAAATGCCATCCTTACTTTTTTCCCTGAAAAATCATCTGTACTTTTTATTATTTTTTCAAGCCTTGCGGTAAGTACTGCCGCAGAGCTGATTCTGTTCCAATACCTGTTTTCACAGCAGCCACGGACTATGCCCAAAAGCGCGTTCTTTACCCTCGGTGAAATGTTTCCATGCTCAACAAGAAAGGAAAGAAGCCTGCCAAGCGCATATACATCTGTCCTGTGTCCTGTTTTTTTGCCCTCAAACTGTTCCGGGGCAGCAAAATTCCTGCTTCCGAAGCTATAGCCGTCCTCATTTCCATCCTCTCTTGCACTTCCAAAATCAACAAGAAAGCATTTCCCGTTTGAAACAATGATATTCTCCGGCTTTATGTCCAGATACAGTATTTTTTCGGGTAATTGGTGCAGATAATCAATGATATTACTGATTTGAATTGTGAATTGTATTACTTCTTTTTCTGATAAAATACCTGTATTACACAAGGTTTTTAGAGACTGTCCCTCTATATATTGCTCGACTATGTAGGAATAGCTTTCGTCCTCTTCCACATCATAAATTTCGGGAATATACGGGTGTTTCAGATTTTTTAACAGATGGGCTTCATGCAGCAGCCTGTCATGTAAAGCAGACGATTTATGAATCCCTTTAATGATTCGTTTCACACCGAGCATCCTGTGTTCCGCCAGCCAGACATCGCTGTCTGCGTGGCTGCTCAGCCGTGAAAGTACGATGTACCTATCTAATATTCGCCATCAGACCCCCTTTCGGATTTAATGATTTTTCAGAAATGTGTAAGATGTGAGCGGCTTCCACCGACAGGATAAGTATATCCGAAAGAAGCCCAAAAATCAACCGAAAAAATAGATAAAATTCGCTTTTTCCCATTGACTTAGTATGATATAATGATTATACTTCATATACGCTATTTTTATAGTTATTAATTAGTCTGTTTCATCCGATATATATTTAAAGATAAAATCTGTTTTAATAATGTTTATTATATCAGGTATTTTTACAGAACCGTTAGGTAAGGAGGTGGATTCTGTATGAAGATTGAAAAAATAAGTGATAATCAGATACGTTGTACTTTAAACAGGGAGGATCTTCTTTCCCGTCAGTTGAAAATCAGTGAGCTGGCTTATGGCAGCGAAAAGGTTAAGGCCCTGTTCACGGAAATCTGCAAACAGGCATCCACAGAGTGCGATTTTGAGGCTGAAGATACACCTCTTATGATCGAAGCAATTCCCATTTCCCAGGAATGTCTTGTCCTTGTTGTCACAAAGGTCAATGACCCTGAGGAGCTTGATACGAGATTTTCGAATTTCACCGAGGAGGATACCGAGGCCCTTGGTCCGGAGCTCTCCCCCGAGGAAAAGGTTTATGCGGACGAGGTGCTTAACTGCTTCGAGCACTTAAGCAAGCTCCTTGGCGACCCTCTTGCCGAAAAGCTTTTCGATGTAAACAGGCAGACAGACGAAAATGCTGTGGCTATGAATCTTTCCAAGGTTTATTCCTTCAATTCACTTGAAGAGGTCATCACCGTAGCCCGCCTGATTTACAAAAAATATCATGGTGAAAATTCGCTTTACAAAAATCCTGATACAAGGACATATCACCTGCTTGTATGTATGTCCTCACATACCCCCCAGGAATTCAATAAAATCTGTAATATCCTCTCCGAGTATGGTGTAACAGAAAAGCCCACCATCTCCGGAATTGAATACTTATCCGAACACGGTGAGCTTATTGTCAAAGATAATGCTATTCAGGTTCTTCGAAAGATGTAAGCTTATGCTCTTGTCTCAAGGAAGCTGTTGATCTGCTCTACAAGTGCGTCTGCATCGATTCCGTGAACCATAGCTGCGTCTCCGATTGATTCAGCCTGTGCTGAAGGACAGCCAAGGCAGTGCATTCCGGCACCCATAAGGATGGGAGCTACATCAGGTGTTTCTCTTAAAAGTTCGCCGATTGTAATATCTTTTGTAATCATTGTTGTTCTCCTTTTCAAAGCGTTGTGAAACTGCAAGAAGTAATATAGCATACTTTCCATCATCTTGCAAATAGATGATGGATTTTGTTTTATTGCTTTTATGCACCGGGCAAATTGACTTTTTTTTTAAAAGTGATATACATAAAATATACCATATATAATTATATATAGAAGGGAGAAACTACTGAAGCGAAGAACAAAATATTATATATCATTAATTATGATAATATTCGTTGCCACAATTCAGACAGTATATGCTACACATCCTGTATCAAATAGTCTGAATATAACACGATATCAACAAGAAATAAGGAGGAAACATGAATCTCAAAAAATTATCCGGTATTTTTATAATCGTAATTGTATTTCTGTGTTCCCTGACGGTAAGTGTTTCTGCAGCTGTTATGGATAAGGAGGATATTCTTTCCGAAAGCAGCGATTTTGAGGAAATAAGAGCTCTGGAAACAGCAATAATTGAGAAGGCAAGATCCATGTGCAGATTAAATGCAGTAGGTGATATGCAAAACGGTATTGTTGTTGATTATGAAAATTCTGTAAGGGTATGGAACAATTTTTTATTTTTCGAAAATTGTGATGTATCGGAAAACAGACTTGAAGAAATAACCGATGCCTGCCTTGAGAATCGGTACTATGCATGGCAGATTCCGGTATATTCGGAAGTAACCGGTAAATCCGTTGGTGTAGTTGTTTCCAGAAGAAGACCACTTGAGCATAATGCAGAGAACTTATCCGAGGAATCGAAAAAGCGGATAAACGATTTGGCCGGAAAATACGATGTAGCAAGTGCCGATCTTCTCACCGAACGAAATTCGATAATGTCCTACGTAAAGGATATTGAAGCAGGCCTTCCCGATGGTTCACAGGTAAAAATCTACGGTTCACAGCCCGGATTTTTCCAGCCTGTCGGAGCGGTCATTTCAGGCAAAAAAATCAGCGGTCTTTTTTCATTAGGATATGAATATGAAGCATGTGACACGGATGGCAATCCCCTTCAGACCGGCAAAGTATATGATTATGCGTCACTTTATCCGACAATAGAAAAATATACCGTCAACGAAGCAGATGGAGAAATACAGAACGGCTCCTATTCAAACATGATAGCTCCAACAAAAAGCACCTCTGCTATTTCTCTTCCTGTAATACTGATTATCGCAGCCGCTTTGCTTTTGATTGCAGCTGCTGCAGTCCTTATAATCAAACGGCGAAAAAAATCTTCTGTCAAGCATTTTTGAAAATGTCCCAAAATAATTGAAACATTAGCCCCGGCTTTATTGGCTGGGGCTGCTTTTGTTTTGTGGGCTCTGCCCACACCCGTCCCTCGTCAGGAAGGCAGGGAAAGAAGTTGATTACTTCTTTC
>JAZQNG010000133.1:0-14905 GCA_045627205.1 Lachnospiraceae bacterium | reverse complement strand
ATACCCTGAATATCCTGTACCGTATCACGGTATCCGTAGCCGTTCCTCAGGCCACAGTAAATAAGCGATGCAGCTCTTGACCAGGTGAAGGTTATATAGCACTGATATGCATTCCACACATTAATCATATTGTTAAACTCTTCAGATGGAGTAACAACACAGAAATTATCAAGCTTTTCATGCCAGAATTTCTTCAGATCCTGTAATTCCCTATCAACCCTTCCGTCCTCTTCATACAATGCAAGTATTTTATCAGCATCGTTCGGACATTTCTGACCAAGGACATAGACAAATTCCTTTGTTTCACCGGGATTTAAGCTTATATCTGACTGAAGTGCACCACAGGCATTATCATTATAATTCATGGTGCCATCACATAAACCGGTCTCAACTGCAATGGGATTGGAATATGTTCTGTAGGGACCGATGAAGCTGTCAAGATTTCCATTCGCATGATCAACCTTCTGCTTTGCAAGACCAAGGAAACGCTCCTTGAAATTAGCACCGTCAGCCTGTTTTCCAACATTTTCATTAATGTGCTGAACTATTTTATTTCCATCAAATGTAGTTCTTGTAATAAATAATGTATACTGAAGATTTACCTGATCCTGCTCATAGTTATTTTCATTTGTAAACTCAACAAAACCAAACACAGATAAATTCCTGACAGATTCGGAATTGTTTGTAATTTTTGCACGCCAGATTTCATATGTTGCATTCATGGGAACATAATATGAAACCTCAGTGGAAATATCCGAATATGTAGAACTCATTACCGAATAGCCTGTACCATGACGGCATTCACTCTTATATGAATCAAGAGGCTTCCCTACAGGCTGCCAGGTTGCAGACCAGTAGTCCTTGGAAGCGTTGTCGCGAAGATAAATATATCTTCCGGGCAAAGCCATGTTGGAATTGAAACGGTAACGTGTAATACGGCCGTTTGCACCACTTTTTACAAAGCTATACCCACCTGCGTTATTGGTAATGATTGCACCATACTCCGGAGAACCCAGATAGTTGCTCCAGGGCGCAGGAGTATCAGGTCTTGTAATTACATACTCCTTGTTCGCAAGATCAAAGAAACCGAAATTCATAATAAACCCTCCCCTGTTAATACACAAATTAAATTAGGAAACAAAACAAGCTTAACACTAATACAAAATAAAAACAACGGAATTTATTAATCAAAAACTGTGCTAATTTGTACACAAAACCTTATAAGCATCCGGAACAAAGCTTTTTCTAAAGAATTACCCAAAGGGTAATTCTTTCAATTAATGTTTCGAATTAATTTTAATTAATTCGGAACATTAATTAACGTTCCTCCCTGAAGTACGGCAGTCCGAGACTTGCCGGCGGCTGATTTTCTCTCTTCTTCTGCATACTTGTGATAATAAGCACAATAAGTGTAACAACATAAGGAATCATTTTATAAAGCTCGCTCAGCTCCATATGGTCCATACCTGTAGGCAGATAAAGGTAAAGAATATAAAGTCCGCCAAAAAGTATTGAAGAAAATACACTTATATTAGGACGCCAGATAGTAAATATAACAAGTGCAATGGCAAGCCAGCCTCTGTCACCAAAGGCATTATTTGACCACACACCACAGGCATAATCCATTACATAATATAAACCACCGAGTCCTGCAATCATACAGCCTGCACAGGTTGCAAAATACTTATATTTTGTGATATTTATACCGGCCGCATCAGCTGCACCGGGATTTTCACCAACTGCACGAAGATGAAGACCAGCTCTTGTCTTTTTGAGGAAATACGATAAAAAGAACGCAATAATAATTCCTAAATAAACCAGAAATCCATAATTAAGGAATATTTCACCAAACCAGCCAAGGTCATCTGCAAACGGAAGCTTTTTGGTAAAATATCCGCTTGTTTTTGAAAGGGCAATCGACGGAACATCTGTATCTGTAAGCTTAATTAATGAACCTCCAAAGAAATTTCCAAAGCCGATACCGAAGGTAGTCATTGCAAGACCTGTAACGTTCTGATTTGCCCTTAATGTAACAGTAAGGAAGCAATAAAGCAGTCCCATAAGCAGTGATCCGAACAGGCAGCACAAAAGAGGAATGGTAATTGCAAGGAAGCCATTCGGATTGGGAGTAGACTGCTCATAGAAAAATGAACCTATAACACCGGAAATAGCTCCGACATACATAACACCGGGAATTCCAAGATTAAGATTTCCGACCTTTTCTGTAATTGTTTCACCAATACATCCATAAAGAAGAGGAATACCCTGTACTACGGCTCGGGGAATAAATTGTACTAAAAACTCAGGCATTTATTTATCCTCCTTTCCGTTATCTGTTTCCGAATCTGATTCCGGATCCGGTTCCGCAATGACTGTTTTTGATTGTGCTGTTTCTTTTTTTCTGAATTCAATTTTATAGGTGATAAAGAATTCACATCCGATAATGAAGAACAGGATAATACCTGTAATAATATCAGCAAAGGAATGATTCAGTCCGAATTTTGATGAAATCTCTCCTGCACCTCTGCTCATAAAAATAATCAGAAGACTTGCAAGAATCATAAAAAGCGGATTGAAATGTGCAAGCCAGGAAACCATTACTGCGGTAAAGCCCTGTCCGCCTGCAAGTGTAGTTGTAATAGTGTGGTTAATGCCACCTACAAGAAGCAGACCTGCGACACCGCAAATTGCTCCGGATACTGCCATGGTCCTGATAATAACCTTAGGAACACTGATTCCGACATATTTTGCAGTTGCCTCACTTTCGCCGACAACATTGATTTCATAACCATGCTTGCTGTAATTAAGATATATATACATAAGTCCTGCAAGTGTTAATGCAATTACAATGCTTAAAATATATGGACCTGCAGCACCGTTTCCGATTTTTCTAAACCATCCGGCCTCTGTATTCTGATTTATAATACCGATTTTTCCGGCTCCCTTTGGAACCTCAAACAATACTATGAAATATGCTACAAGCTGCGTTGCAATGTAGTTCATCATAAGTGTTGATAGAGTTTCATTTGTATTCCATTTTGCCTTACATAGTGCAGGAATAACAGCCCAGATTGCTCCTGCAGCCATACTGGTTATGGTCATAATCAGAACCGTGAAGCCCTGTGTATACTTATTTCCCATGAGTATCATACAAAGAGCTGCTGCAAGTGCACCGATTAATACCTGTCCCTCGCCACCTATGTTCCAGAAACGCATTTTAAAGGCCGGAGTTAATGCAACGGCAATTATTAATAAAATAGCAGTATTCTGAAAGGTAACCCAGGTTTTTCTTGCTGTTCCGAATGCTCCGGAAAACATTGTTGAATAAACCTGAAGCGGATTGTCTCCGGTGAGTATAGTTGTAAGGACAGCACTGAGAAGAAGCGCAAGAACTATTGCAATACCCCTTATAAGAAAAGCCTTCTGCCAGGGAATTGCATCCTTTTTAACAATATGAAAGAGAGGTTCTTTTTTCTTATTCATTTTTCTGACCTCCCACATTATTTTCAAACTTTGTCATCAAAAGACCTATTTCGTTTTTATCTGCAGTTCTTCCATCTACAATACCACTGACACGTCCACCGCAGAGGACAAGTATTCTGTCACAGAGCTCAATCAGCACGTCAAGATCTTCACCAACAAAGACAACTGCAACACCCTTTTCCTTCTGTTCGTTTATAAGGTCGTAAATCGTATATGATGAATTGATGTCCAGACCTCTGACTGCATATGCAGTTAATAAAACAGTAGGCGCAGAAGCGATTTCACGTCCGACGAGGATTTTCTGAACATTACCACCGGATAATCTTCTGACAGGTGTTGTAATTCCGGGTGTAACTACATCTAATTCATTAACTACAGATTTTGCAAGATTTTTAGGATTTCTTCTGTTTGCAAATCCCAAAAATCCTTTTCTGAAGGAACGAAGCATCATATTATCTATAAGGTCCATGTTGGCGACAAGACCCATTCCAAGTCTGTCCTCAGGTACAAAGGAAAGCATAACTCCTTTATCAACTATCTTTTTGGGATTCATGCCTACAAGATCATCTTCTTTTCCATCATCGTCATAATATATGATCGAGCCTTTATCTACATGCTGCAGACCGGCAATTGCTTCAAGAAGTTCCTTCTGTCCGCAACCGGAAATTCCGGCAACACCAAGGATCTCTCCACTTCTTGCCTCAAAGGAAACATGATCAAGCTTAATGATTCCTTCTTCATCAAATATCGTGAGATCTTTGACTTCAATTCTTTTCTTGGGATTTTTAGGTTCATTTCGTTTAATGTTCAGGGAAACCTTTCTGCCTACCATCATATTAGTCATCTCAGTGGCATTTGTATCCTTCGTCAGCATTTCACCGATATATTTGCCACGTCGAAGTACTGCAACACGGTCAGAAAGACTTTCTACTTCGTGCATTTTATGTGTAATGATTATAATGGCCTTTCCATCATCCCTCATTGCCCGAAGGACAGTAAATAGCTTTTCTGTTTCCTGGGGCGTAAGCACTGCAGTCGGTTCATCAAGTATAAGAATATCTGCTCCTCTGTAGAGAAGCTTTACAATTTCAACTGTCTGCTTCTGTGAAACAGACATATTGTATATCTTCTGGTTCGGATAAACATCAAAACCATATTTGTCACATATGGCCTTTATGGAAGCTGATGCTGCCTTTAAATCGAGCTTTCCTTCAATTCCAAGTACTATATTTTCAGTTGCGGTAAGTACATCAATGAGCTTAAAATGCTGATGTACCATTCCGATATGATTCTCATGTGCATCCTTGGGCGTTTTAATGACCTTTTCAATGCCGTTTATAAAAATATGGCCTTCATCCGGATAATAAATACCGGATAGCATATTCATAAGTGTGGTTTTTCCACTTCCGTTTTCACCTAAAAGAGCAAGTATTTCACCTTTTCTGATATCAAGTGAAACATTCTCGTTGGCAACAACGGAACCAAATCTCTTTGTTACGTTTCTAAGGCTTATCGCAATATTATTATCCAGAGACATACGCCAACCTGCCGTTCTAACGGCTTCCTTTCTGTTAAAACAAAATCAGATACAATATAAAAATTAAATCAAAAGAACAAAAGAGCGGCACAACAACTTAAAGTATGCCACTCTTTTGATATTAACATATTTAAATTAATATATCAACAAAAGCATAGATATTTCTTAACAAATAACTAATAATCAGGTACTCAATCAGGATGATTAGAATTTTGTATCAAGAAGTGAAATACCATCAATGTTTACATCGAAGAAAGGAGCTGATCTGAAGCCATCGCCTGACTCATTAAAGTAGCCGTCTGTAATTGCTTCGTGGTCCTTCTCATAATTAGCATCTGTATCAACATCAGCCATGTATGATGTAAGCTTCTGTCCGTCAACTGTGAATGTATCAATGTTGAATACCTTAAGGGTACCATCTGAAAGCTGCTTCTTAGCTGCTTCAACGGCTTCCTTTGTACCTGCTGCAACATTCTTTCCAAGGTCTGTAAGAACTACAGAACCTGACTCGATTGTACCTGTCCAGTCAGCTGCGATAGTCTTGTTGTTCCGGATGCAGTCGATGCAGTACTCGAAGTAAGGAGTCCAGTCAATTCTTGAAGAAACAAGGAATGTCTCAGGGCAGGCATCTGCTGTGCTTCCGTTGTAAGAAACATTGGGAACACCTGCTGTCTCACATGCTGTAGGAGCACCCATTGAATCTGCATGCTGGCTGATAAGTACACAACCATCGCTGATAAGTGTCTGAGCGCCTTCCTTCTCAGCTGTCTCATCATACCATGAACCTGTGAAGGTTACTTCCATTGTAGCTGAAGGGCATACAGAACGAACGCCGAGGAAGAATGATGAATATCCTGAAATAACCTCAGCATATGTAAATGCACCAACATAACCAACCTTGCACTGGTCAGCTGTAATCTTGCCGTCTGCAATCATTTCATTGAGCTTCATTCCTGCAACGATACCTGCAAGATAACGTCCCTGGAAGATGTTAGCGAATGCATTATGGTAGTTTGAAAGGTTTTCTGTATGAGCCTTTGTACCTGTTGCATGGCTGAACTGTACATTAGGATACTGCTTAGCTGCCTGAATCATGAAATCCTCATGACCGAAGCTGTCTGCAAAAATGTAGTTATATCCCGAATCTGCAAGGTCACATGCTGTTTCATAGCATTCCTGACCCTCAGGGATATTTGTCTTAATTGTATACTCGATACCAAGCTTTTCACAAGCAGCCTTAGCAGCTTTTATGAAATTGTTATCGTAAGTTGAGTTCTCATCATGAAGGCAGATAAATCCGGCCTTAACCTTTGTTCCTTCTCCTTCGGCAGTCTTCTTGTCATCTTCAGCTGTACATGCTGCAAGTGAAAGCACCATAACAAGTGAAAGAAGAAGTGCTACGATCTTTGAAATTTTTTTCATGTCATTCTCCTTTAATATAAATAATACAGCCACTGTATGTGGCAATTTTAAAAACAACTGTAGTCTATATCATAACAATTAAAAAATCAATAGCAAAAGTGCCAAAAATATAATCAAAATTTGTGATTTTTTTTATTCGTTAAAACATAAAAATATATTTATTTAAATACTAAAGTTTTTTATGAGAGCATATGACGTGCTTCAGCTTCATGATTACTCAAAAGCTCTTCACGTATTCTGGTAGAGCTTATTCGTCTGTCCTTATACAACACATTCTCACAGATAACGGTCGTAAATCCAAAATCAGCACCATATTTCAGAAGTGTATCAGTGTTTCCTTCTGCATTTTTTCCGAACCTGAAATCATTTCCGCAGACAAATGTCTTTATTCCAAGCCTGTCGATTAATACATCTCTGATAAAACCATCCGGAGACATATCTGCAGTCTCACGGTCAAAGGGATAGATAATCAGATAATCCGTTCCCATTTTTTCCAATACACGGATTTTCTCATCAAGCGGAAGCAGTTCATCCCTTGTATCATATGGTAATCTGTCCGGTTCATCGGAGAGTATTGTATGTTGTCCATCACAATTGAGTGTATTAAAAAGCCTTGCATTATCAAATGTAAAAACAACAAGGTTATTTATCCCCTTATATTTCTGCATTTCCTCCAATAATCTTCTGTGCCCAAGATGCAGACCGTCGAATTTACCTACCGTCACACAGGAATTATTAATTTTAAAATTTTTATTAGTAATAATTTTCATAATCAGCAGAACATCTTTACAGGCTTATACAGCTTTCTGTCTTCATTCCATTCATATACGGCACAGAAATGTCCCTTACTGTCGTAAACACGGACTATAGGTTCCGGTTCTGTAATATATTGTGTAAAATGTCTGAATCTCAAAAGATTTCCATTCTGTATAACCTGATCATATTTTTCCTTAATATCATATGCCGGATATTGCATAAAGCATTTATCAGGCGAAAGAAGAATATCAGGAGCCAAACATCCATTTTCGGAATTTTCATTTTCATAAAAATAGGATGAAAAAATCCTTTCAACCTCTTCTATTCTCAGACTATCCGAGATGCTGAATTCACCGACTCTTGTACGTAAAAGTCTTTCCATACAGCCGCCGCAGCCAAGTTTTTTCCCTATATCGGAGCAGATGGTTCTGATATATGTACCCTTTTCACAGCTTATGCGAAGTGCTACCCTGATAACATCCAAATTCTGATTTGAGGCTTCATATACACCTTCATTTTCCCAATGCCAGTGTCCATCTTCATTTCCGAGTTCATCCGGATAACGGTAAAGGTCGGAATCCGTATATGGAACAAAGCCTGATTTGTCAGAAAGCTTACCTCGTACTATTTCAGAAATAATGTCTATACTATTGATCTGAACCTTTTTAGCTGCTCTTTCCGTTTCTATTCCCTGCCGTGCCAGGTCATAAAGACGCTGTCCCTGTACCCTCTTTGCACTTAACATGGGTGGTACCTGCTCTATAATTCCAATCTGGGAATTCACGGCATCCCTTATTATATCATCAGTAATGCCTGATATATCATAAGAATTCTGCACTTTACCGGTAGCATCCTCACTGTCTGTATCCAAACCAAGAAGAAGCACTGTCTCATAGACCTTGCTCCTGTCAGTAAGCATATCACAAACCTTTGTTGCCCAACCCAGGCATATCGGAAGTACACCTGTTGCTGCCGGATCAAGGGTACCCGTATGCCCGATATGACGTTCCCTGCATATTCCGCGCAGCTTTGCTACTACATCATGTGAGGAATACCCCTTTTCCTTATAAACATTAATTATTCCATCCATTATTCATTCCTGGCAGATTTTTAATTCATCTGCTGTTCAATTTCTCGTGTCAGCGTATTATAAACATCATATACTGAGCCGTGCATTGTACAGCCTGAAGCCCTTATGTGGCCGCCACCGCCAAACTTAACGGCAATTTTGCTGACATCAACTATATAATTTGAACGTAAGCTTACCTTCCATTCCCTTTTTTCTACTTCCTTAAGAAGAATTGCGACCTCAACATCCTTTGTAACCCTCAGCTGGTCTATGATTCCCTCCATATCGGAGTTTACAATACCATAAAGCTTCTGTGTTTCAAGGCTGACATAGGAGGCAATTACCCTTCCGTCCATAAGAAGTATGCTTTCAAGAAGCGATCTGCCCAGTATCTGGTTTTGAATATACGTCTTTTCATAAAAGGTTTTATCGATAATATAACCGGGTACAACTCCTTTATCGATAAGCATACCTGCGCATTCAAAGGTAGTCCTGGTTGTATTGGAATGTTTAAAAACACCGGTATCATGAACAATACCAAGAAATAAACATTCAGCTGCAGCTTTGTTTATTTTGTCAGCTTCAAAAAGCGTACATAAAAGCTCTGAAGTTGCAGATGCTTCAGGGACGATAATATTTTCGTCAGCATATCCTGTATTAGTTCCATGATGGTCTATGCAGAAGGTATAGGATGCATTATCGAAATATTTCTGTGCATCACCAAGCCTGTCAATGCTTCCGCAATCAAGGGCAATAAAAAGATCGTATTTATCTTTTTCAGGATAATCATAAATCACCCTGTCACTATTGGATAAAAAACCAAAACATTCAGGTATTTCCTGCAGAAATATATCGGGAAACTTACCAAAATTGTCCAGAATATAGTTTGCAAGACCTAAACAGGAACCGATGCAGTCACCGTCAGGACGAAGGTGACCGCTTATTCCGATTCTGTCTGCATTTTTTATTTTTTCAAAAAACAAATTAATATCCATAAATTTCCACTATTAAAATTAATTACCTTCATTAAAGTCTTCTTCAGAATTTTCATCAAAAGACTGCTCTTCATCAGAATTATCAGAAGAAATGATGAAACCATCCTCATCTCTTTCAGGAATATTTTCAGTTACCTCATCAATAAGATGAGACATTGAAACACCATATTCAATTGACTGGTCAACCTTAAATATCAGCTCGGGAGTATTTCTCATATTAAGGTTATGTGCAAGCTGTGAACGCAGGAAGGGAGCTGCACTCTTAAGTCCCTTGATGGTATTCTCCTGTGCCTCTTCATCACCATAAACACTAATATATACCTTTGCTGTTTTTAAATCAGGCGCAACCTCAACGCTTACAACTGAAGTAAGCGGACTGATTCTTGGATCCTTTATTTCACGGCTGATCAGGATACTGAGTTCCTTCTGAACCTCCTGATTTATCCTTATATTTTTAATACTGTTTTTTCTCATTGTGAACCTCATCCGGTAAACGTGAATAGCATAAAATCTGACTATTCACACTTCAACCTTACTTTCTCGGCACTTCAACCATCTTGTAGAATTCAACCTGATCAAGCTCAGCAAGATCGGAGAATTTTTCAAATACAAGACCGCATTCATAACCGGCTGCAACTTCCTTAACATCATCCTTGAATCTCTTGAGGGAAGCAAGAGGACCATCGAAAATCTGATTGCCATCACGGCTGATACGTGCAGAACATCCTCTTTCAATCTTACCGTCAAGAACAAATGAACCTGCAATGATACCAACCTGTGAAGCCTTGAAAAGCTGACGAACCTCTGCATGAGCAATGACTCTTTCCTCATAAACAGGCTTCAGCATACCCTTCATAGCCATTTCTATATCATCAATTGCATTATAAATAACCTTGTAAAGCTTAATCTCCACGCCTTCACGCTCAGCAATATCCTTTGCTGTATTATCAGGCTTAACATTAAATCCGATAATAATTGCATTTGAAGCACTTGCAAGTGTTACATCGGACTCATTGATATTACCTACACCGCCGTGAATTACACGAACAACTACCTCTTCGTTGCTAAGCTTAACAAGACTCTGCTTAACCGCCTCAACCGATCCCATAACATCGGCCTTTATAATAAGGTTGAGTTCCTTAACGTTACCGGCCTGAATCTGTGAGAACAGACCATCAAGAGAAAGTCTTGCCTTGGTCTCGGCAATGAGCTGTTCCTTGCTCTGTGCGATAAATGCATCTGCTATGGTCTTTGCTTCCTTTTCTCCGGAAACAGCCATCATAATTTCACCTGCATTAGGTACCTCATCAAGGCCCTGGATTTCAACAGGTGTTGAAGGTGTTGCTACCTTTACACGTCTGCCTTTATCATCAATCATTGCACGGATACGACCGTGAGTTGCACCTATTGCAACATAATCACCTACATTAAGAGTACCCTTCTGAACAAGGACAGTAGCAATACATCCCTTACCTCTGTCTCTTTCTGCCTCAATTACAATACCTCTGGCAAGTCTGTCAGGATTTGCCTTTAATTCAAGCACATCAGATGAAAGAATTACCATTTCAAGAAGGTTCTCAATACCCTCTCCGGTCTTTGCTGAAACAGGAACAAATACAGTATCTCCGCCCCAGTCTTCAGCAACAAGTCCATATTCGGTAAGCTCCTGCTTAACACGTTCTATATTTGCTGCCGGCTTATCAATTTTATTTACGGCAACAATAATTGTAACATTAGCAGCCTTAGCATGATTGATTGCTTCTACGGTCTGAGGCATTACACCGTCATCTGCTGCAACTACAAGTATGGCAATATCGGTTGATTTAGCACCACGCATACGCATGGATGTAAAAGCCTCATGTCCGGGAGTATCAAGGAAGGTAATCTTCTGTCCGTTGATTTCAACCATATAAGCACCAATGTGCTGTGTAATACCGCCTGCCTCCCTTGAGGTTACATTTGTTGAACGGATTGCATCAAGAAGCGAGGTTTTACCATGGTCAACGTGACCCATTACACATACAACGGGAGGACGCTTGATAAGTGTATCGGGATCCTCTTCTGTTTCCTTGAGAAGCTCCTCAATAATATTGACCTTGACCTCTTTTTCACAGATTATTTCATAATCAAGTGCAATTTCCTCAGCCTCCTCAAAGGTAATCTCTGAGTTCTGGTTGATCATTTTTCCTGCAAGGAACAGCTTCTTGATGATGGCACCGGCATTCTGCTTCATCTTGTCAGCAAGATCCTTGATTGTAATCATTTCAGGAATTGTAATTGTCTTAATTTCATCCTCTTCTACAACAGTTGCAACCTTGACAGGCTTCTGGAAGGCACCCTTACGGTTCGGATCCTTCTTCTTGATTGAATTGTTCTCCTCATCGTAGTCGCGCTTATCCTTCTTATCCTTACCCTTATTCTTCAGCTTGCCGGCACGGTCATTTTTACCGATCTGTGAACCAAGCTCACTTTTAAGCTGTCCGTCGGGACTGGGCTTGGAAGGCTTCTTCGAGGGGAACTGACGACGTGTATCATCATCCTTGTCCTTATCTGAGAATGAAGGACCACCCATACCCGGACGTCTGTCCTTATTAAAGCTCTGGTTATTTCTGTCACCAAAGGGCTTTCTGTCACCGCTCTGAGTACGGTCAAAGCCTCTGTTCTGACCGTCACGATTAAAGCCTCTTTCAGAACGTTCACCATTGTTCCTGTCACTAAAGGAACGTTCGCCATTAGGTCTGTCATGACGCTGACCATCCCTGTTAAAGGGTCTTTCAGAACGTTCGCCGTTATTTCTGTCTCCCTGATATTTTCTATCGCCGTTTCTGTCGTTTCTCTGCTGAGCAAGCGCAGCCTTACGCTCTTTTTCTTTATTTTTAGCAGCTGTCATGCTTTCAAAAATATTTCCGACAATTTTAGGCTGAGGTCCTAAATTCTGCTCAACCGTCTCCTTCTTTTCCTCTGAAGCTGCCTGAACTGTGTTTTCAGCAACAGTTTCTGCGGACTTATCGGTTGCAGCAGGTGCAGGCTTATTCTCCGTATCAGGCTTTTTGGGTGCTACGGGATTGGGACGCTTCTGAAGAGGCGCACCGTCAAGTCTGACGATTTTACCGTCACTGTTCATTTTTAAAGGAAGAGCCTTACCGTTCATCTGTACAAGACGTCCATCCTTTGCAATCCAATAAGGAGTTTCCTTGCCGTCCTTGCCTATAAGCTTTCCTGCAGCAACATGCTTTGTCTGTGCAGGATGCTGGTCAGGATTTCTTCTGGCATTTTCTTCATTTCTGTTTTCTGTTTTATTTTCTTCCTTATCTGCTGTAGCGGGCTTTGCCTCAGGCTTATTATCACTTATATCGCTGTCAGCAGCTGTTGCAGGCTTTTTCTCAGCCTTTGCAGTATCTTTATTCTGAGTATTCTCAGTTGCTTCTGAATCATCCTTTTTCAATTCTTTAGCTTTTTTATCTTCCTTTACTTCATTAACTTCTTTACTCTTCTTGTTTTCTGAAGCAGCCTTAACTTCTTTTTTCTCCTGTGATTCTTCCTTTTTGGAATCCTTCTTCTCTGCTTTAGCAGCCTTTTTACCATAATGCTTTCTTACAAGATCAGCATCATCAGGCTCGATTCCACTTGAAGCACTTTTAACTTCAATTCCATTTTCTGCAAGAATACCGATGATTTCAGCATTCAGACTTTTAGAATCCAAAGAATTTGCTTCAGCTATTTCCTTTGCCAGTTCATAAATCCTTATTTTGGCCATCCGTTTCAACCCTCCACATTGCAACACGCAATTAATCTAAGTTATTTTGAAGTTTACCAAGTATTTGTTTTGCAAGACCTTCATTCGATATTGACAATGAGGCCCTCAGTTCACATCCTATGGCATATCCGAGTTTTTCCTTGGTTCCGAATTCGATATAGGGAACCTTATAAAATGTTGTCATATCCGTAAAATTCTTTTTTGTATTGTCCGACGCATCACAGGCTACAATTACCAGTCTTGATTTACCGCACTTTACGGATTTTTCAGTCATAAATTCACCACTATCAACAACACCGGCTTTTTTAGACATGCCAATAAGTGAATAAACTCTGCTTTCTGTTATATCATTCCCACTCATATTTGTCCTGTAAAGTATTTATTATTTCGTCCGGAATGTTGCATTTAAGTGATTTCTGAAGTCCCTTTGTCTTAATTGCCTGCTTCAGACAATCGCTTTTTCTGCAAAGATAAGCTCCTCTTCCGTTTTTCTTTCCTGTATCGTCAACCGATAAGGTTCCGTCAGGTTCAAGAAGAACCCTGAGAAGCTCCTTTTTAGGCTTCATTTCACCGCATCCGGTACATTTCCTCAAAGGTATCTTTCTGACAGCTGCAGCCATTTATCAGACGTTCTCCTCGTAATAATAATATTCATCATCTTCGCTGCTCTGTGACTCACTCTTAATATCAATCTTATAGCCGGTGAGCCTTGCTGCAAGCCTTGCATTCTGACCCTCTCGGCCGATTGCAAGTGAAAGCTGATAATCAGGTACGATAACACGTGCCCATTTTTCTTCCTCAAAAACATCTACAGAAACAACCTTTGCGGGACTTAATGCATTTTCAATTAAAACTGCGGGATCATCACTCCAGTTAATGATATCGATTTTTTCTCCGCGGAGCTCGTCAACAATAGCATTTACTCTTGCACCGTTTACTCCGACACATGAGCCTACTGCATCTACATCCGGATCGTTTGAAAGAACAGCCATCTTTGTTCTTCCTCCAGCTTCTCTTGCAATAGCCTTTATCTCAACAGTTCCGTCACTGACCTCAGTTACCTCTTCCTCGAACAGTCTCTTTACAAGATCCTTATGTGTTCTTGAAACAGTAATCTTCGGTCCTCTTGTTGTATCCTTTACTTCGAGTACATAAATCTTAATTCTGTCATTCAGTCTGAAACGTTCGGTCGGAATCTGCTCGCTTTCGGGAAGGATAGCATCAGCCTTTCCGAGATTGATATTAATATTATTTCCGGAATATCTCTGAACGATACCGGTTACAACCTCATGCTCTCTTGTACAGAACTGGCTGTAAATAACCTTACGTTCTTCCTCCCTTATTTTCTGAACAACAGCCTGCTTAGCCTTCTGTGCAGAAATTCTCAAAAAGTTTCTGGGAGTTACCTCAACATTTATAACATCACCGACTGCAAGCTTCTTCTTGGGGAACTTCTGCTTTGCCTCCTCAAGTGTAATCTGGGTGATATTATCCTCAACCTCTTCAACGATTTCTTTTTCTGCAAAAACTGCAACAGCACCATTATCTCTGTTAATATTTACCTTAATATTGTCAGCCTTACCGAACTGATTCTTACAAGCAGCAAGAAGGGAGCCTTCTATTGTCTCGTATAAAACCTCCTTATCAATTTCCTTTTCACGGGAAATCTGATTAATTGCTTCAATAAAATCCTTGTTGCCAGCCATTTTCCATTATCCTCCTTATTTTTCCGGCATCTGCGCCTGTTATTTACCATTCAACATGCAGGTTGATCCGTGCAATCTGTGAAAGTTCAAATTTGTTTTCCTTTTCCTCCACTGATATGGTAATCACACCATTATCATAAGCCATTAAGGTCCCGGTAAATTCCTTCATTCCGTCAACTG
>JAZQNG010000132.1:0-17914 GCA_045627205.1 Lachnospiraceae bacterium | reverse complement strand
AAGCGGTATACCGAGAACCATCAGCGCTTATTGTAATCTGTGCAACAGCTCCAATGGGGTATACAACAGATGCTGGAGTAAAGATTGTACCCGTTGGTTGTTTGAAAGATTAGATATGTTTTTTTGTTTAAGCCTCGCGATACTTCGTTTACTTATGAGACTTATGAATTTGTTATAGTAAAATCAGATGGCACAGTAATAACATATTTTATTCCTGAGAGAGGGGAGGTATATTGGGATGAACAAAAATACAAACATAGTATCTAATGGGTACTGATGGAAAAAGGCGACTTACCGATGTTGCAACCACAGAGGAATTACTTCGCATTCCAGAGATGGTAAGGAAGTGGTTACATAAGTGGTTGTGGTATAATACCTTTTGGAATTTTGGCATACGGATATATGCAGGCAAATAAGTGAAAGAGTTGAAGAGATTTCTCAGGCATTGCTTCAATTGATATAGAATGAACGAAAATTCTGCAGATTATGGTATCAGGGAGGAAAAAGAGAATGTGCTTAATATGCGACAGAATAGAAATGATCAAGCAAGGAACGAATCCTTATTTCGTTAAGGAGTTAGAAACAGGATATGTTGTTATTGGAGACCATCAGCATTTTTATGGTTATACATTATTTTTATATAAGAACCATGATAATAAAACAGAGATATTCCATTTACAGAAAGATGAACAGGCAAAATTTTTACAGGAAATGACGATAGTTGCTGAGGCAGTATCAAAAGCATTTGGTGCTGAAAAAATGAATTATGAATTACTTGGAATGGGTGATGCTCATCTTCACTGGCACCTGAATCCGAGAAGAACAGGTGATATTGAGAATTACGGAAACAATGGGAAAGGACCGGTTTGGTGCTACCCACTGGAAAAGATGTATAGCGATGACAATAGACCAACAGAGGATGAACTGGAACAAATGAAAATAAAATTGTTAACTGAGTTAGATAAGCTGCTGCCGATTAAACGCAGATGAATTCAACATCTAAGTGCACAGAAAAATGGCGGTAATCATATATTGAAAACAGGAGAAAGCCTGAAATATGGACGATAATGGAATGAATATATTATTTGATGGATAAGTGACGATTTTTTGACGAATATGATTGCTGTCAGTGAAAGCACACCGGGACCTATCATGGTTAATCTGGCAACCTACATCGGAAGTAATCAGGCAGGAATGCTCGGTGCCATTATTGTTTATGGAATGTAAAAGCTTAGGAGTCTGCAGATAAATATATTTTTGGCCGATGCAGATGCCATTATGCGTCAGACACGGAAAGTCTCATTTTAAGCTGATAAAGGATTATTTGGGGGTATGTGTAATGGGAAATGAATCAGGAGAATGGATAATACGCGGAGTTGACTGGGATGCGCCTAAGTGTATCCATTCAGTTGATGAAGCAATAGAATATATAAACAGTGTCGGTTTTTTACCGTTTTTCAAGAACGGGATTACGGACTTTTCACTTGAGGAAAGAACAGCCTCTGAATATTGGTGGAGCGGAGACCGGGAACGGGATCCGTGGGAGTGGAGACAGATTATTGCTGAACGCGGAGATATTCTTTACGGGAAATTTTTCCAGAAGAAGGCTGGTTTTATTTCAAGGGAATGGGTACCGTATTTTGCCAATTTCAGGCGTGACGGATATGATTTTGATGCACTGTACGAGGATGGAAAGGCCTCAATCAGACAGAAGAGGATAATGGATCTTTTTATGGAGAAGCTTCCTCCGTCAGAATTGTTTTCCTTTGAAATAAAAGAAAAAGCCGGCTTTGGAAAGGGCGGGGAGAAAAATTTTGACGGAACAATATCGGAGCTTGAAATGAAAACCTATCTCTGTGTGAAAAAATTTGAGCAGAAGACGAATAAAAAAGGCGAAAGGTATGGCTGGTCCGTAGCAAAATATGCGATGCCTGAAGCAATCCTCGGATATGACTATGTAAGGAAGGCGTACAGCGAGGAACCGGATGCTTCATCGAAACGTATAAGGGAGCATATGATAAAGCAGTATCCGGCAGCAGACATCGGATTAATTAATAAAATCACAGGACTTCCGAAGGAAAAATAAGAGCGCGGTAATTGGCAAAAGCAAATAAGAGGGAAAAATCGGAGGAAGCCTGATATGGCAGATTGGAGTACGCATTTATATTGTGCTGAAAAGGTGAATCAGGTATTAAAATTTGAAGGTGTGGATTTAGATGTGTTTCTTTATGGAAATCTTCTTCCGGATATCAATCCGGGGTGGGTAGTGAGACCGTCGGTTCAGATTGACCAGAGCATTACACATTTTGAAGAAGGCTATACAGGTCAGGCTTATTTTTGGGCGCCAGTCAGATTCTTGGAGAAATATACAGCTGAAATCCAGAGGAAAAATCCGATATTTCTTGGCTATCTTTTCCATCTTTGGATAGATGTGGGTGTAATGACAGCCTTTATGAGCAGGGTTCCGTTTTCAGCCATGATGAAGGATGGCAGTGAGGTTAATAAAATCAAAAGAAATGATTTGAATATTTATATTAAAAAATACCCGCAGAGACTTGCAACAGATAATATCGCAGCTGTAGTCAGGGCAGCAGAGGGCATAAAGGAGATTTCAATAACAAAAGAGGATCTGGAACAGGTGCCGGGAAGCATAGACAACGGACCTGCTGATATCATTGACGGAAAATATCATGTATTTGATGAAAAAAGCCTTGATGTTTTTTATGCGCAGAGCTGCAGCGATTTTGTAGCCTGGCTTCATGAAAAAATATGACAGATTATAAGAAAAAAAGGAGATTGACTATGATGGTAGTATTAAGAATCAGGTTCATTTAATGGCAAAAACCGGTTAAATGGTTTTTGCTTGATAAAAACTATTTAATTTTAGGAGATTGAAAAAATGAACTTACAAAATGATTATAAGGATAAGGAGTATTCTATATTTCAAAATCTTCTCTACTGCGTTCGGATGACTGTGGAGAAGTACCCGCCACTGCTGGTGTTATGCTTTTTTATAATATTGCTTAATGCAGGAATTCCTGTTCTCACAGCCTTTTTGCCCAAGGTTGTGATTGAGGGAATAACTGTACAGTGGGAGCTGGGAAGGCTGCTTACAGTAACTGCTGTTTTAACACTTTCACTTGCTGCTTTATCAGGACTTCAGATGTTTCTTGAAAGGCTGGTATACTGGCACAGATTTAAAATGAACGCATTCTTTCTGCATATGGTTGCAGTAAAGGGACTTACGACAGATTATCGGAATCAGGAAAATGAACATTTCAGGAAGCTGCAGAGTGAGAGCTTTGCGTCCTGTAACGGGAATTTCTCGTATTATGTACAGACCTATGACGCGGCTGTGCAGTTTTTCTCAAATCTGCTGGGTTTTGCAGCCTTTGGCGGAATTCTGGTTACCCTGAATCCGCTTCTGATTCTCTTTCTGGTTGCAACAACATTGGTCAGCTTTTTCCTGAACCGGCGTATTGTGAAATGGGTTGACAGGAACAACGGGGAAAAGGTCGGCTATGAGCAGAAAATGCAATATATTGTTTCTGCATCGAATGATATGCAGGCGGCAAAGGATATCAGACTTTATCACATGGTTTCCTGGCTGGACCGTCTTTATCATGAAAATCTGAGCGGACTTCTTGGCTGGTATAGGAAATATACAGCCGGATTATTCGGAGTATCGGCGGTAGACAGTGGTTTGACCCTGCTAAGGGAGGGTGTAACATATCTTGTATTAATATGTATGGTATGGGAGAATAAGCTGTCAGTTGCTGAATTTGTCCTTTACTTTAATGTGGTTGCGGGCTTCTCCGCATGGCTTAGCAGTATGCTTGGTCAGCTGAACAATCTGAAAAGGCTGAGTCTTGCAATGAACAGGTTCCGTTCATATCTTGAATATCCGGAATACTATAAAAGGGAGGATGGAATTCCTGTCCCGAAAACAGCGTGTCCCGGAAAAATCACACTGGAAAATGTCAGCTTCCGCTATACGGATGACGGTGATGATGTGTTAAGGAACATCAGTCTTGAGCTGAAGCCGGGCGAGCATCTGGCAATAGTCGGTCTGAACGGAGCGGGAAAGACAACACTGGTAAAGCTGATCTGCGGACTTACCGAGCCTACAGAGGGACGGATTCTTTATGACGGCGTGGATATCCGTGAATTCAACCGAAATCAGTATTATGCTCTGTTTGGTGCGGTTTTTCAGGATTATTCAATTCTGCCGGTTACGATTGAAGAAATCGTTGCGGAGAATACTGCTGAAGCTTTAGATTCTGCTCTTGTGGAGAAGTGTCTTAAGCAGGCAGGACTCTGGGAAAAAATAAGCTCCCTTGAACACGGGGTGAAAAGCAGGTTCGACAAGGCCTTCTGGGATGACGGAATAAATCTTTCCGGGGGTGAAATACAGAAGCTTCTGCTGGCAAGGGCACTTTACAGGTGTTCTCCGATTGTGCTTCTTGACGAACCTACTGCGGCACTTGACCCTGTTGCGGAGAATCGCTTATATGAAAAATACAGTGAAATGATGGCCGGTAAAACAACAGTCTTTATTTCACACAGACTGGCCTCTACCAGATTCTGCAACAGGATTCTGCTGATTGATGGCGGGAGCTTTGCAGAGGAGGGAACCCATGAGGAACTGCTGGCTAAAAAGGGACTATATTACAGCCTTTTTGAGACCCAGGCAAGGTACTATGCGGAAAATCCGGAAGGTGAGGTGATGCAGGATGAAGTTTAAAAAGAGAATTGCTATCACCAGACGGGGATATCGTATCCTCAGGACCTACACGCCCGGACTGATAAGGGCAAAGACGGTATCAGCCATTTTAGAAACATTGTCGCCCTTTGTATCAATATGGTTTTCGGCAAGGATTGTAAATGAACTTATCGGAGAAAGAAGGCAAAATGTCCTTATATGCTGTGTATTGCTTGTAATTGGACTGCGTTTCCTGTTCTCCATGATAAAAAATGTGGCAGACAGGCTTGTAGATGAAAAAGAAGCAGAAATGTGGAACCGGTTTGCCAAGATATTTGCTGATAAGCAGATGAGCATGGATTATGCCGACCTGGAGGACCAGGATATACAGCGGATGAGACAGAAGGCAGAGGAGAACCTTTTTATGTTCGGAAACGGTCTTGGACAATTAGTCTGGGATTCGGCGGACATTGTAAGGGTTGTGATAGGTATCCTCGCGTCTATATCCATGACAGCCTCGCTGTTTGCCGCAAAAACAGGAAACAGCGTATGTGACTCTGTTCTGTGGATTCCTGCCATAATAGTGCTGATGGCAGGCTTCGGGGCAGTTTATTATCTGCTTACAAAGAGGGAAAATACGGTTTTTGAAAAGTGGACGGAAAACACCGTATGGTTCAACCGCACCTTTATGTTCTACGGTCATGAATTATACGATAATACAAGAAGGGCAAAGGATGTCCGGATTTATGGGCAGGAGAAAACAGCCGGACGTGAGCTTGCCAAAATGGAGAAGCATAATCAGCATGATAATGTTTACCTCACAAAAATGAGTCTTCCAAAGGGAATAATGGTTTTTGTACGAGGACTTGGCAATGCAGTCTGCTATCTGTTTGTTGTTGCCAAGGCTGCTTTGGGAGCCTTTGGCGCCGGAAGTATAGTCCAATATGTAGGTGCCTTTTCTGAGCTGATTAATCATGTCGGATTACTAACCCTGATTTTTTCTGAAAACAGGATATACACAGAACATCTGGAAAAACTGTTCGGATATCTTGACCTTCCTGAAAAGAAACAGAAGGGAAGCCTTCAGGTTGATAAGGGGATTCTTTGCAATAAAGAAGCCCGATATGAAATAGAATTCAGGAATGTTTCGTTTAAATATCCCCGCAGTGACCGTTATGTACTGAAAAATATTAATTTAAAACTAAAATCCGGTACAAAGCAGGCTCTTGTCGGTACAAACGGAGCAGGTAAGACTACTCTTGTGAAGCTTTTATGCAGATTGTATGAGCCTACAGAGGGAGAGATACTGCTTAATGGTGTCAATATCAGGGAGTATGATTACGGGGAATATCTGAAGCTGTTCTCGTGCGTATTCCAGGATTTTAAGCTTTTTTCACTTACTTTGGGACAGAATATTGTAGCAGGCAGGGATTATGACAGGCAAAGGGTTGAGGAATGTCTGAAAAAGGTGTCGTTCTATGACAGATATCTTGCGATGCCGGAGGGTACAGATACATATCTGTATAGGGATATTTCGGAAAAGGGACAGGAAATATCCGGTGGAGAGGCTCAAAAGATAGCCCTTGCAAGAGCACTTTATAAGGACAGTCCAATGATTGTGCTTGATGAGCCCACAGCAGCACTTGATCCCATAGCTGAGGCACAGATATATGAGGATTTCGGCAGACTGGTTGATAAAAAGACAGCTGTATATATCAGCCATCGTTTATCGTCCTGCCGGTTCTGTGACGAAATAACTGTATTTGAGCAGGGCAGAATTGTTCAAAGGGGAACACATTCTGAGCTTATAAAGGAAAAGGACGGACAGTATTTTGAGCTGTGGAACGCTCAGGCGCAATACTATCAGAAGACCTGATCCATATTTGAAGGTATGGTATGAGTTTAACGAAGAATGGAAAAGAAAAGGCATATTACCATTTGCCGGGTTTATTTGAGTTCTATGAGCTTTATCGTATGTTTCTTCCGATGTTTTTTGAACATCGGGAATATTTCTACGAATGGTGCGGCATAGGCTCGATATACGGGGCACCGAATGACTGTATCTGGGGCGGTGGACGCATAGAAAACGGTATGGCGGACCCGCAAAGGGTACTGGAGCTTTTAAGAAAATACGGAATATCTGCACGGCTGACCTTTAGCAACTCGCTATTAAAAGAGGAGCATCTTGCAGATGAATACTGCAATGAGCTGTGCAGGCTGTTCAGTGAGGATAAGAGTCCGGAAAACGGAGTCATAGTTCATTCTGAGCTGCTAAGGGAATACCTGCAGGAAAATTATCCGGATTTATATCTTGTTTCTTCAACGACAAAGGTACTTACCGATTTTGAAGATTTCCGGAGGGAGACAGAGCGGAAGGAATTCCGCTTTGTCGTGCCGGATTTCAGACTGAACCGGGAGCTTGGCAGGCTCAGTACTTTGTCGAATACTGAGAAGGACAAGGTTGAATTTCTTTGCAATGAATGCTGCTGGTTTGGATGTACAGACAGAAAAGCCTGCTATGAGAGCGTCAGCAGAAAAAACCTCGGCCAGATGTGTGACGAACATCAGTGTACATCGCCGGATGCTGCTGAGGGCTATCGCTTTTCAAAGGCAATGAAAAATCCTGGTTTCATAGGTACGGATAATATACAAAATATTTATCTGCCGGCGGGCTTTTCAAATTTTAAAATTGAAGGCCGCAGCTTAGGCAGTGCGCTTATTCTGGAGTTCCTGCTGTATTATCTGACAAGACCTGAATACAGGCTTGTGGTCCGGGAGGAAATTTACCTGGATAATATGCTGGATCTGTTCTGAACGGGCACAGGTGGTTCTGGCACCCCATGATACACGCATTTCCCCACAGTTTATGTTCTTGGAATGCTAAATACAGTACTATGGTGAATTCGGATATAGGGGAATATGGAAAGGACAAATATGAAAACAGATGCTATTACGGAAAAAAAGAATAATAAAAAACAGGATAAAATAAAACAGGATATAATAAAACAGGATCAAAAAAAACAGGTCTGGAGGGCAGGAAATATGCTTTATCCGGTACCTGCGGTGATGGTAAGCTGTCAGCGCGGTGATGAAAAGCCCAATATCATCACTGTGGCCTGGACGGGGACAATCTGCTCAGACCCCGCCATGGTGTCTATATCCGTCAGACCTGAACGGTATTCCTATGATATCATAAAGGAAACCGGAGAGTTTGTCATCAACCTTACGACAGAGGATCTTGTACGTGCTACGGATTTCTGTGGCGTGAAATCCGGACGGAATATAGATAAATTTAAGGAGATGAAGCTTACGGCTGCACCCGCAAGTGAGGTTTCCTGTCCGATAATTGCCGAGAGTCCGGTAAATATTGAATGCAGGGTACGCGAGGTTTTGCCGCTTGGCTCACATCATATGTTTATAGCGGAGGTAGTTGCCGTCGATGTAAGCAGTAAATATTTAAATGATGACGGTAAATTTGACCTGAACGGTACCGGGTTAACCACATATTCGCACGGTGAATATTTTTCATTGGGAAGAAGTCTCGGCAAATTTGGATGGTCTGTAAAAAAAGGGAAAAAATAATTGATTAGATTTCTAATCTTTTGCTGGATTTTTAAATTATATTGTGTATAATAATAATATAAGTGCAAAAATTGTTAATTTAGTATTCAAAAATGTTTTAAGAAAGGATGCCGATTTTTTTTGCAGCGGTATTTTGGTGCAGTTATGGGAATGATGGAAAGACCGGCTGTCAGCGTGATGCCTGACGGCGGAAAGTACTGGGAAAATCAGTACGAAAAGTTTTATATTAAGGTTTTTGTACCTGCAACGGATATTGATGGGCAGGTAAATAATTACGGCTTCAGGGCCCCGCTTCTTCTCGTGTTTGAGGAGGAGATGAGAAGCATGGAGGATGCTATTGCATTTGCTAAGGAGAGCGGCCTCGCTGAAATAGCATCAGCTGTTGATTCCAGCGTATTATTTATTTACCCCACCTGTGAGGGCGGCTGGAAAAACGCCGGAGAGGATCTTTATGCGGCAGTCATCGCCGAGATAAAAATGAACCCGTATTATTCGGAAGGAATAGTTTCCTTAACGGATTTCTTTACCCGTGAATTTAAGGGATATTTTGTCCGCGGTGCCATATTCAGGGCAGATATTTACAGCTACGGTGCTTCTGCTGACTATGTTGCAGAAAAGCTTTTGAAGAAGCTTGACGGTGAGTATTTATGGGGACCGGGTGAGATTACTCCTGCAATGTGCTCAATGGAGGGATTGAGCGTAATGCCAAAGGTAGAAAGAAAGGATATAGCTGTATTGAGCGTTGGAAATTCAGACGAAATCAATGCAGGCTTTAAGGACTGCGAGAATCTGCTGATAAAGAAGGAAGCAGATTACAGGGCAGATTTTAAGAACTTCGTCCGTAAGTTTAAGATGTGGTGCGGAAATATGCAGATTGAACCGGATTTCCCTGCACTTGACATGACTGAGGAGGCAGGCTTCACAACAGTTAAGACTGCGCCAGACAACAGATTTTTACAGGATACGACAGAGCATAAGGTTGGATATTTTGCATATTATAATAATAATGCATTTGATAACGGACCGGTGCCTCTTCTTATCGGCTTCCACGGAGGCGGAGATTCTTCAATGTATCTTACCTTTGTTGCCGGCTGGTGGGAGGTCTGCCACAAGTACGGCTTCCTGTATGTATCGATCGAGAATCACCAGAATGTAACGGCAACTGAGGTTGTGGAAATAATTGACGATCTGAAGAAGAAATATAAGATTGATGAGCATCGTATTTATGCCTCCGGCTTCTCTATGGGAAGCGGAAAGACATGGGATATGTTCCAGGAGTATCCTGAGCTTTTTGCAGGCGTTGCTCCCGCAAGTGCGCTGTTCCCTGTCAGAAACAACATGTTTGGAAAGTCACTGGAGGATGGAATTAATACAACCGTTCCTGTACCGATTTTCTATTCGGGCGGCGAAAAATCACATCTTCCCGAGCTTCCCTTCCAGGCTGAATCAGGACTTGAGAGAATTCAGTATGCAGCAGGTGTAAACAAACTCAAAACAAAATTTGAAGTAAAATTTGAAGATAAGGATAATTGGGAAAATCCTATTTATGGTATATCGGGAGACCGTGTTGAAAAGCTGTATGATGAGTCGAGGGATGCTTACCTGACTGTTAATTATTATGACAGCGAGGATGGTGTCTGCCGTACAGCCTTTGCAAGTGTAAGCAATCAGATACACGAGTGCAGGGAACATACTAATGAGACAGCATGGAAATTCATTTCACAATTTACAAGATAAGTCTAAGGAGTCAGGAAAGCCTGACTCCTTTTTATACCTTGGTGAAATATAATACTTGACATCGTGGTTAGCCTGTGCTAACATAAACACGTTAAGATAAGTTAGCGTACGCTAACTGTATGCAGACTTATCAATATAGTCAGCTGGTATTTACCAGAGTGAAAGGAGACCTGTATGACATTAGACAGACTGTCTGTTGGAAAAACGGGGATTATTACGAAGGTTGGGGGAGAAGGAGCACTTCGTCTTAGATTCCTTGATATGGGGCTTATTCCTAAAACTATGGTTGAGGTTTATAAAATTGCACCTCTGGGGGACCCGATTGAGATTCATCTCCGCGGCTACTCCCTTACAATCAGAAAAGAGGATGCTGCGAATATAGAAATCGACGAGAAGGCAGGTGATTTATCATGATACTTGCTCTCGCAGGAAATCAGAACTGTGGAAAAACCACACTGTTTAATGTGCTTACCGGCTCCAATCAGCATGTAGGCAATTTTCCGGGTGTTACGGTTGACCAGAAGGCAGGACTTATCAAGGGGACAAAGGATTGTGAAATTGTCGACCTGCCGGGGATTTACTCAATACGTCCTTATACGAACGAGGAGATTGTAACCAGGGATTTTATTATAAAAAGTAAACCGGACGGTATTGTAAATATTATAGATGCCACAAATATTGAAAGAAATCTTTATCTTACACTGCAGCTTCTGACCTTGAAAAAGCCGATGGTCATCGCACTCAATATGATGGACGAGGTACGTGAAAACGGAGGCTATGTCGATTTCAAAAAAATGTCCGAAATACTTGGGGTTCCGGTTGTACCCATCAGTGCGGCTAAAAATGACGGTATTTCAGAGCTTATCAGGGTATGTGTGGAAACAACGCAGAAAAAAGTGATTCCCGGCAGGCTGGATTTCTGCCATGACGGTCCTATACACCGCTGCATCCATGCTGTTTCCCATGTTATTGAGGACCATGCTGAAATGGCAGGTGTTTCGGCAAGATTTGCCGCAACAAAGCTCATTGAGGATGATGAAATAATCAGGGATTCGCTTCAGCTGAACAGGAACGAGCTTGAACTGATTGAACACAGTGTGGAGGAAATGGAGGCAGAATCCGGACTCGAAAGGAATGAAGCCATTGCCTCCATGAGATACGATTTTATCGAGGAGGTCTGCAGCAAGACTGTTAAGAAGCCCAAGGAAAGCAGGGAGAGAAAACGCAGCATGGCCATAGACCGTGTTGTGACAAACAGATTTGCCGCACTTCCCATCTTTTTCGGTGTGATGTTCCTTATATTCTGGCTGACCTTCGGTGTGGTCGGTTCATGGCTTCAGGGACTTTTTGAAATGGGAATTGACTATGTCACCGGTGTTGTGGACAGGGCTCTTACGGCCTACGGAATAAACCCTGTGGTGCACAGCCTGGTTATCGACGGCGTTTTTGCCGGAGTCGGTTCCATGCTTTCTTTTCTACCGATTATCGTGGTTCTTTTCTTCTTCCTGTCCATACTTGAGGATACGGGATACATGGCAAGAGTGGCCTTTGTAATGGATAAGCTGATGCGAAAAATCGGCCTTTCGGGTAAAAGCTTTGTACCGATGCTTATCGGCTTTGGATGCTCTGTACCTGCTGTTATGTCGGCCAGAACCTTATCCTCTGAACGCGACAGAAAAATGACAATCCTTCTTGTACCGTTTATGAGCTGTAGCGCAAAAATACCTATTTATGCAGTATTTTCGGCAGCGTTTTTCCCGAATTATGCAGCCCTTGCAATGATTGCACTTTATTTTGGCGGGATTATCATCGGAATTCTTGTTTCGCTTGTTTTTAAAAAGACGCTTTTTAAAGGAAATCCAATTCCCTTTGTAATGGAGCTCCCCAACTACCGTTTTCCTTCGGCAAAGAGTGTATTCATGCTGCTTTGGGAAAAGGCGAAGGATTTTATCACCAGGGCCTTTACCGTCATCTTCTTCGGTACGGTTATTATCTGGTTCCTTCAGACCTTTGATACAAGGCTTAATGTGGTGGAAAACAGCGCAGATTCACTGCTTGCACTTATCGGTCAGCTGATTTCCCCGGTATTCGGACCCTTGGGCTTTGATGACTGGCGTGTAACAACTGCGCTTATAAGCGGATTTACCGCAAAGGAAGCGGTTGTCAGTACCCTTGGTGTACTGACCGGAAGCTCATCGGAGGCGCTGACGTCGGTTCTTTCGGGAATGTTTACCGTGCGTTCGGCAATAAGCTTCCTAACCTTTACGCTTCTTTACACTCCCTGTGTTGCTGCAATCGCTGCAATAAGGAAGGAGCTTGGTTCAAAGGCAAAGACAGCCGGAGTCATTATTTTCCAGTGTGTCATTGCATGGGCAGTGGGAGCACTGATTTATCTGGCAGGCGGGCTGTAAGCAGGTGTTTTCAGCCCCGTGTATTTATGATAAGACCGGGAATGGCAACCTGATGCCATTTCATACAAAATAATAGGGTGGTAATAAATGAATACAGGTGATATAATAATCCTCGGCCTGATTTTTCTGGCTATGGGAAGTATAGTGTTCAAAAGCATTAAAAGGAGAAAATCAAATGCTGACGGCTGCACCGGAAGCTGTGAGAACTGTCACGGCTGTTCCGGCTGCAGGCGATAGTTTGGTTGCATATTGAAATGAACAGTTATGATATCATCAGAATAAACGATTATATTTCCTACATTCCGAGCTGCGGTGAGCCGCTGTCGGGCGATGTAGGAATTATTTATGGTAAGAACAGGACATATCTTTATGATGTGGGAAGTACTCTGGGATGCCTTGAATTCCTTCATTCGATTCCCAGTAAATTCAGCATTGTTGCCTCGCATTTTCACGGTGACCATATCTGGTGGCTGACCACACATAAAAAAGGTGATGCGGGAGTAAAGCCCGGGGATACAATCAGTCTTGATTATAAGCGCCCTGCGTATTCAGAGCTTTATGTAAGCCAGCAGACAAAAAAATATACAGGAGACGGAATTGTTGTAGAGGAACCGCTGATTATTGAGGATGAAACAATTACCGGAGAGCCTCTTAAAATAGAAATCCGTCCCATTCCGTCCTCCCATTCCAAGGGTTGTCTTCTTATGATGGTCAATGAGGAGCTGATTTTCCTTGGGGATTCTACCTACTGCTCCTGGAAAACAGGTTCAACGGACGGTGATGAGGAAGGAAGACCCGGAGTAGGGCACGCAGAATATAATGTTCAGCTGCTTCAGGCTGAAATTGAACTGCTGTCAGCCCTTAAGGCAGAGAAGGTTGCCCTTAGCCACGACCGTAAATTTGTAAGACCGAAAAAGGTTGTTATACGTGAGTTTCAGTCTGTTTACGCGCTCCGTGAGCCCGGGAAAAATACAATCGAAATGATTCAGAAATAAAAGGAACGGATTTATGAACGCAGATCTACAGTTT
The DNA here is from genome assembly GCA_045627205.1 of Lachnospiraceae bacterium. GTDB lineage: Bacteria > Bacillota > Clostridia > Lachnospirales > Lachnospiraceae > RUG11977. The sequence continues at coordinate 4,453 of JAZQNG010000132.1, read as the reverse complement.
AAAAAAATGACGGAAACGCCGGTAATAAAGCTTGTTCTGAAGCTTGCCCTTCCTACCACGGTGAGTATGCTTGTCACAAGTATTTATAATATGGCCGATACGTATTTTGTAAGCGATATCGGAAACAGTGCAAGCGGCGCAATCGGAGTTGTTTTTGCACTGATGGCTATCATACAGGCCTTTGGCTTTACGTTCGGACACGGAGCGGGAAGCAACATAAGCAGGCTTTTGGGCGCCAAAAATATTGAAAGTGCACGCGAATACGCGACCACAAGTGTTGTCTGTGCATTTTTGTGCGGCGTTATTCTTGCGGTTTTCGGCCTGATTTTTCAGGAGCCGCTGATGACACTGCTCGGCAGTACGCCGACTATTCTGCCTTATGCAAAGGATTACAGCAGATTTATTCTTATAGGTGCGCCGATGATGATGTGCAGCTGTGCCCTGAATAATATCTTAAGGTATGAGGGCAAGGCAACCTATTCGATGATTGGTCTTGTGTCCGGCGGAGTATTAAATATATTTGGCGATTTTTATCTGATAAAGGTACTGGACATGGGTGTAATGGGGGCAGGTCTTGCAACCTGCTGTTCCCAGTGCGTGAGCGTTATACTTCTTCTCATTCCGTTTCTCAGGGGACAGATTCAGAGCCGTCTTTCCTTTAAATATCTGCCGAAATCCTGGAGGGTTCCGGGAAGTATTGTTCTTGTAGGTCTTCCGAGTATGATGCGGCAGGGTCTGAACAGTATATCAACCATGATACTTAATAAATGTTCGGGTGTGTACGGTGATGAGGCAATTGCCGCAATGAGTATTGTCACAAAAATCATCAGCCTGGTGTTCTGCATAGGAATAGGAATCGGACAGGGCTTCCAGCCGGTAAGCTCCTTCAATTACGGTGCAAAAAAATACGGGAGGGTAAGAAAGGCCTTTATTTTCACGGTTTTACTCGGTACGGTGACTTTGTTTACACTTGGAATCGTAACCTTTGTTTTTGCAGAGGAGTTTATATGCTTTTTCCGTAACGATGCGGCCGTTGTTGAGTTTGGTGTTGTTGCCCTCAGAGTCCAGTCCTGCAGTATGATTTTCCTTACTTTTACCCTGTGCTCGAATATGCTTTTCCAGAGCATCGGAAAGAGCGGATATGCAATACTGCTTGCGAGCATGCGCAGCGGTCTGATATTTATTCCGGTCCTTCTTATACTGTCCTTCGCTCTCGGAAGGACGGGAATACAGATTGCACAGGCGGTTTCCGACTGTATCTCCTTTGCAGCGGCCATGCCTATTGTTGTTGTTTTCCTGAAAAAGCTGAAGCGCATGGAAACGGAGCTTATGGAAAATGAAAAAATAACAGAGAACAATAACATATAGTTGCAATTTGTTAACAAATCTAATATACTTAAAAGTATAAATTATCGGTTGGAGGTACGTCGTGGGTAAAAAATCTATAAAGGAAAACAAGAATATTTATCAGGTAAGCCGTGAAAAGTGCGAGCTTACAAGAATGAGGGCGAGCGAGGAGATGGTATATATCTCTGATGACAGAATAGAAAAAATTGAAAGTGAAAAATCACTTCCTCATCCTGATGAGATTCTTGCCATGGCAGAGTGCTATAAGGCTCCTGAGCTTTTAAATTATTTCTGTGCAAATGAGTGCCCTATCGGACAGAAGCATGTGACGGAATTGAAGATACAGGAGCTATCACAGATTATTCTTGAGCTTATTGCTTCGCTTAATGCACTGAATAATGAAAAGAACAGACTGATTGAAATCACCGTTGATGGAAAAATCACTGAGGATGAGGTCAAGGATTTCATGAAAATTCAGGGGCAGCTTGACAGAATCTCGGTTTCAATAAACGGACTGAAGCTTTGGCTTGAGAGAGCCATTGCCTATGGAGAGATTGACAGGAAGATTTTTGAATGATTGTTCTGAATGTTTTAAAACAGCTGTTTTATGCAGACTGAGAATATTAATTGAAATAATTCCGATGTTAGTCTATACTTTGTTTAGGTAGTTTTTGAAAAAACGGTATATTTTAACCGTTTTTTCAATTTGATATTCGGCGAAAGCCATATAAAGAAAGGAGAATGTACCAATATTCAGGTACGGTATTGTTTATGGGAAAATTTGTAGTAAGTGAGACAAAGACAGGGTTTAAATTCAATCTTAAGGCATCAAACGGCCAGGTTATTGCGACCTCTGAGATTTATTCTTCAAAGGCATCATGTATGAGCGGCGTTGAAAGCGTAAAGAAGAATTCCGCAAAGGCTAATCTTGAGGACCAGACAGTAGAGGGCTTTGCAACCGAGAAGAATCCCAAGTTTGAAGTATACGAGGACAAGAAGGGTGAATTCAGATTCCGTCTTAAGGCCGGAAACGGCGAGATTATCGCTGTCGGCGAGGGCTATAAGACAAAGGCAAACTGCCTGAACGGTATTGAGAGTGTTAAGAAGAATGCGGCAGAGGCAGAAGTAGTCGAGGAATAATCAAGCTTTTAAAGCCTGAACCGATAAAAACCAATCCATTCGAAAGGAAAAATCAAAATGTTTAAAGAGTTTAAGAAATTCATTATGCGCGGCAATATGCTGGATCTTGCAGTCGGCATGATTATAGGTACAGCATTCAACGCAATTGTTACCTCACTTGTAAACGATCTGTTCATGCCTTTGCTTGGCTGGATAATCGGCGATACCGATTTTACAAATCTTTATTGTGTTCTCGGAGCTCTTCCCGAGGGCGTTGCCAAGCCCGCTACACTTGCAGAGGCTCAGGAGCTTGGTCTTGCAACCTTCAATTACGGTAATTTCATTACCGCCATCATCCATTTTGTTCTGATGGCATTTGTAGTTTTTCTTATTGTAAAGGGCTTTAACAAGCTCAGTGAAAAAGGCGAGAAGCTTAAGAAGAAGACTCCCGAGAAGCCTGCTGAGCCTACAACAAAGGTTTGTCCCTTCTGTCAGTCGGAGATCAGCATTAAGGCTACAAAGTGTCCTCACTGCACATCAGATCTCAAGTAAAGAACAAATATCGGTTAATCCTGAACATCTGCTTCAAAGATTTGAGGCAGATGTTTTTTATTGAGTATTCGGTTTTGTCTGAATGCTGCTGATAATTCCTTTTTACTTTACAAGAATTAATAATGGTGATATAGTAACTCTGTCTGCGGTTGTAATTCAGCTCGACAGAAAAGTGTTAAATTTAGGAGATTGAGATGAACATTAGTGAAGAGATTAAGAGACGTCGTACCTTTGCCATTATTTCCCATCCTGACGCAGGTAAAACAACCCTGACCGAGAAGCTGCTTCTTTACGGTGGAGCCATTAACCTGGCAGGCTCCGTTAAGGCAAAAAAGACAGCCAAGCATGCTGTTTCAGACTGGATGGAGATAGAGAAGGAGAGAGGTATTTCGGTTACTTCTTCTGTAATGCAGTTTGATTATGACGGCTATTGCATCAATATCCTGGACACACCCGGACATCAGGATTTCTCTGAGGATACCTACCGTACACTTATGGCGGCAGATTCGGCAGTCATGGTTATAGACGGCTCGAAGGGTGTTGAGGCACAGACAATCAAGCTTTACAAGGTTTGCGTCATGCGCCGTATTCCCATTTTTACCTTCATTAATAAGATGGACCGTGAAGCAAGGGATACCTACGAGCTGCTCGATGAAATAGAAACCGTTTTGGGCATCAGGACCTGTCCTATGGACTGGCCGATCGGATCTGGTAAGGAGTTCCAGGGTGTATATGACAGGGAGACAAAGAAAATCAATCGTTATTTTGCTACAACCTATGGTATGAAGGAGGTTGAATCCGTTTCAGCTGTCATCGGAGATCCTTCACTTGACGATCTGATAGGAAAGAAGGCTCACGACAAGCTTCGTGAGGAAATTGAACTTGTTGAGGGTGCAACGGATGAGCTTGATCTTGAAAGGGTACAGAGAGGTGAGCTTACACCGGTATTCTTCGGCTCGGCATTGAACAATTTCGGTGTTGAAAATTTCCTTCGTTATTTCCTTAAAATGACACCTTCACCGCTTGCAAGAACTGCCGGTGATGAGGTAATCGATCCCGTAAATACGGATTTCTCCGCTTTTGTATTTAAAATCCAGGCAAACATGAACAAGGCCCACAGGGACAGGATTGCATTTATGCGAATCTGTTCGGGAAGATTTGATGCGGAGGCAGAGGTTTACCATGTTCAGGGAGCCAGAAAAATGAGGCTCTCACAGCCTCAGCAGCTGATGGCACAGGAAAGGAAGGTCCTTTCGGAGGCCTATGCGGGAGATATCATCGGTGTATTCGATCCTGGTATTTTTTCAATCGGAGATACGGTTTGTGCACCATCAATAAAATTCCAGTATGAGGGAATCCCGACCTTCGCCCCGGAGCATTTTGCCAAAATCAGACAGGTTGATACAATGAAGCGTAAGCAGTTCCTCAAGGGTGT
>JAZQNG010000131.1:0-22101 GCA_045627205.1 Lachnospiraceae bacterium | reverse complement strand
CTTTAAATTTGAAACATTAATTAACTACTCCATGAGCAACTCATTACATTCGTTGCATTAGGAGGAAGTTTGAAAATTCTTTTCAAACTATGAGATTGGTGCTAAGGAACGCACCAATCTACTCCATGAGCAACTCATTACATTCGTTGCATTAGGAGGAAAAGTGAGAATTAAGGCTGGGAATAATAGCATTAAAAAAATAAACAAAGTGGTACTGAAGCTGATTATTCTGATGCTTCTGCCGATTGGTCTGTCCTTGAACGTAAAGGTCAGCGGAGCAGATGCGAATATGTTATCAGAGGCTGATTACAGGCAGGGTGTGGTTTCAGACCTGATAGACAGCATTAAGGCAAAAGCTGCGGAACGGATAAGCACGGAATATTCTGAAATACTGGATAGTGTGGAAAAGAGCCGTGCGAAGGTATTTGAAAGATATGGTCCGAAGCATATTGAGGATACGTTTTATTATGCATCGGGCGATTTTTACGATTTTAAGACCGGGTTTGATTTCGATGACGCCTGTTTTATGACGCCTGCGTCTGAATATGATGGAAGTCTTGCTGAGATGTCACTTTGTCTTGCAATGTCTGCCTTCAGAAGCAATACCGCGGGAAGTCCGGAAAAGCAGAGCAGAAATGCGGCTGACCTTTTGGAAAAAACCGGATTTAAAGGTATAGAAACAAATGACTGGTTTAAAAAGATACCGGAGGCAGATTCTTTTGGCGTGATTGCAGGATACAAAAATGTGATTATGCCTGCCGGAAAATATTCACTGATTGTCCTGACCACACGTGGCGCGGGATACCAGGCGGAATGGGCATCGAACCTTATGCTTGGACCGGAAGGCAGACATAAGGGCTTTGGTATGGCTGCGGAAATAGTTGAAGACTTTCTGAAGGAATATATTGCATCCCATGAGGATGAACTCCTTCCACATGTCAAGCTTTGGATGGCGGGGTATAGCCGCGGAGGAGCTGCCGTTAATCTGGCGGCAGGTGATATCACCCTTGCGGGTGGCATAGGAGGCTGCGGACTTGAAATGGATGATATATATGTCTACTGCTTTGAGGCACCACAGGGAGAGAGTACGGATGCTGTTTCACCTGAGGAGGCGGCTTCACTCCACAACATACACAATGTTGGCAATCCTGACGATGCAATACCGCGTGTGGCATTTGAAAAATGGGGATTTATCCGCTATGGTGTAGACGAAAATACGATTCCGGAATACGATAAAAACCTGCACGCAAAATTAAAGGATATTTATAAAAACCTGCGTACTACGGAAACGGTAAAAAGCTTTGTGAAGGTTGAGAATGAGGGAACGGAAACGTTGGAATATCTTCCGGATACCTTCGTTGCACGGAAGCTGAATATGGACATTAATTTTGATACCGAATTTGAAATGGTTGAAACGGAGTTTATAGGAATTCCGATGAAGGTCCCCAAGCTGAAGCTCAACAGCTTCAATATACAGGCGCTTGAAGAGGATGATAAGTCTTTTTCACAGTTCCTTGATGAGGTAGTGGATGCGCTGGCGACCGGCTTTGAGAGCCGGGAGGTTTATTATGAATATATGGAGCCGGTAATCTGCAGACTTGTTAGCGAATTGTTCAGCGAGGAGAACAGGAAAGCTGACTGGGATAAGGTCCTTGAAATCCTTTCAAAAAGACTGAAGGAAAATATACTGGAGGTAGCGAAGCTTGTATTTTTACAGGATACAGACTCGTTGGCAGATCTTCTGACGGACTATTTTTTTGAGGCGGCAGATGAAGCCGGGATTCATATTACACGGGATGATTCAGTACGTGACGGAACCTCACAGATGGTCAGCTGTGTTTTTGAAACAGCACTGTATTCGCTGCTTAACGGAAACATCGGTAATATAATCACACTGGTGGAAAATTTTGATTTAATTGCCAATAATCATTATCCGGAGCTGTGTTTAAGCTGGATGAGATATTCATTAGCAGAAACAGGAGCATAGGAATACGGGCTGCAGATAAAGCAGCCTGTATTTTCTATTACGGATTTTGCAGGAAAAAGTTCTTTTATTCAAATTGACGTTTTTATTAGCAACATAGTTGGGTTGCGTCAAGATAATTGTCATGTATAATATTTTTAGAATAACGGAGAAAGGATATTCAGTATGGATAATTTTGATTTTTACGCACCTACATATTTTGCATTCGGAAAGAACCGTGAGGCTGATACCGGAATCCTTGTAAAGCGATTCGGCGGAACTAAGGTGCTTCTTCATTTTGGCGGAGGTTCAGCAGTAAAATCAGGTCTTTTAGACAGAGTGAAGGAATCCCTGATCCGGGAGAACATCACCTTCTGCGAGCTTGGCGGAGTTATGCCGAATCCCAGATCAGGTCTTGTTTATCAGGGTATTGAATTATGCAAAAAGGAAAATGTCGATTTTATTGTTGCAGTAGGCGGTGGAAGCGTTATAGATTCTGCAAAGGCTATTGCTGCGGGTGTGCTTTATAGCGGGGATTTCTGGGATTTCTATGAGGGAAAACCTGTTACAAGGGCACTTCCGATCGGTACGGTTCTTACAATCGCTGCAGCAGGTTCGGAGGGCTCGCCTGATTCCGTCATTACAAAGGAGGAGGGAATGCTGAAGCGTGGGGCAAGCGGTGAGGCATACAGACCGAGGTTCTCAATACTGAATCCGGAACTTACCCAGACGCTTCCGCCTTATCAGACAGCCTGCGGTATAACAGACATTATCTGCCATCTGTATGAAAGATATCTGACAAATACCAAAAATGTCGAAACAACCGACAGGATGATAGAGGGGCTTATACTTGCAATGGTTTGTGAAGGTCCTAAGGTTATGGCAAATCCCAATGACTACGAGGCACGTGCAAATATTATGTGGGCCGGAATGATGGCACATAATAACTCCTGCGGAGTAGGGCGTTCCCAGGACTGGACAAGCCATAATCTTGAGCATGAGCTTTCTGCACTTTACGATTGCGCCCATGGTGCCGGTCTTGCGGTAGTTATGCCTGCGGTGTTTACATACACGCTCGGCCATGATGTTGCACGCTTTGCTAAAATAGCAAACCGTGTATGGGGCTGTATGATGGATTTTGAGAATCCGCGCAATACTGCCATGATGGGAATTGAAAGATTACGCCAGTTCCTTATTTCGATAGGCATGCCGGTTTGCTTAAGCCAGCTTGGCGGAAAGGAAAGTGATATACCTGAGCTTGCACAGAAGGCCTGCTTTGGAAATGGAAATGCCAGCGGAATAATCCGTGGTTTCACTACGCTGAATAAGGATGATGCAGAAGCAATTTACAGAATGATGCTTTAAACCGACAGCAAGGCTTCATAATGCCTCTGACACCATGTAAACTGCAGGAAGCAGTATAATAACATAAGGATACTGCCGTCGTTCCCGGCGGCATAAAAAACAGCCGTGTCATGTTTAGCAGTGACACGGCTGTTTTAGTTCCTATGGTGCCATAGGACACCGTTTTATAGTCCCTTATACCGAAAATGTATTAAAGAATCATTGTCAGCTGGATACGCTTCTTCTGGAGATCCACGCTCATTACCTTAACCTCTACAATATCTCCGACACTTAAGGCATCAAGGGGATGCTTTATGAATTTCTTGTTTGTAATCTGTGAAATATGAACAAGACCGTCCTGGTGAACACCGATGTCAACGAAGACACCGAAGTCGATAACATTACGGACAGTACCCTTGAGAATCATGCCTTCCTTTAAATCCTTCATTTCAAGAACATCCTTGCGAAGGATGGGAGCGGGCATATCCTTACGGGGATCCCTTCCGGGCTTTTCAAGCTCCTTTATGATGTCATCAAGGGTGATTTCGCCGATTCCGAGCTCCTCGGCAAGCTTCTTCTTATCCTTTATCATATTGCCAAGGTGGGACAGCGAAGCACCGGTGCTGACTGCGGGTGAAGCAGCCTCCTTGGCAGCTGTTTTTTTACCCTCAGAGCTGTCTGCCGTGACAACCTTTTTGCCTGATTTTTCAAAGGCCTGCATAAGCAGCTTTGCCATTGCGGAATCTGAATTTTTAAGGGATATTTCATTGCCCTTTGTTCTTCTGTTGCGGTCGTTTTTGGCAGCCTGTTCAGCAGCCTCCTTTGCCTTTACTTCAGCCTCCTTTACTGCCTTTGCCTGCTCTGCCTGGACGGTGATGATGTCCTCGGGAGTGAAGCCAAGGCTTTCAAGAAGCTTTTTTGCAGCCTCGTAGGATTCGGGATGAACGCTTGTGTTGTCTAAGGGATTGCGTCCGCCGCGGATGCGCAGGAAACCGGCACACTGTTCAAAGGCCTTGGGTCCGAGCTTGGGAACCTTCAACAGCTCTGCACGTGATTTAAAGCGTCCGTTTTCTTCACGATAAGCAACGATATTTTTAGCAATTACCTTCGAAACACCTGATACATACTCCAAAAGGGAGGCTGAAGCTGTGTTTACGTCAACACCAACCCTGTTTACGCAGTCCTCAACAACACCTTCAAGCTGTTCGCCAAGCTTTTTCTGGTTCATATCATGCTGATACTGACCGACACCGATTGACTTGGGATCGATTTTTACAAGCTCTGCAAGAGGATCCTGGACACGACGTGCTATGGAAGCTGCACTACGCTGGCCGACATCAAATTCAGGGAACTCTTCTGTGGCAAGCTTTGATGCGGAATAAACGGAAGCACCGGCTTCGTTGGTAATGACATAGGACAGATTAGGTCTGTTCAGCTCGTGGATGAGCTCGACGATAACCTGCTCGGATTCTCTGGATGCCGTTCCGTTACCGCAGGAGATAAGTGAAATATTATATTTTTCAATAAGATGCTTTAAAACGCGCTTAGCACCCGGAATATCCTTTCTGGGACCGTCTGTGGGGAAGATTACCACAGTGTCGATTACCTTGCCGGTAGGGTCAACTACGGCAAGCTTACAGCCTGTACGGAATGCAGGGTCCCAGCCGAGAACGAAATGTCCGGCGATGGGGGGCTGCATCAGCAGCTGGGTGAGGTTTTTACCAAATACCTTTATTGCACTGTCCTCAGCTTTTTCAGTTAAGTCGGAACGGATTTCCCTTTCGATTGCAGGAGCAATCAGGCGGTCGTAGGCGTCCTGAATGGTTGTATTAAGCAGTTCATTTGTGAACTGATTGTCTTTTTTTATGGTATGCTGTTTAAGATAAGCGATAATCTGGTCAACGGGGGCCTCTATTTTTACTGTAAGGAATTTTTCGTCCTCGCCACGGTTCAGGGCCAGTACACGGTGACCGAGAATCGTGCTGATTTTTTCACTGAATTTGTAATAATTCTCGTAAACGCTCTGGGCCTTTTCATCCTTTGCTTCAGATACAATAAGACCTTCCTCTGCAGTGAGTTTTCTGATGTGGATACGATAGTCTGCCTCATCCGAAATCCGTTCGGCAATTATGTCACAGGCACCGGCAACGGCTTCGGCAGCGGTTTTAACTTCCTTTTCTTCGCTGATGAAGGCTTCCGCATACTCAAGGATAGGTTTGTCGGCCTCCTGGGCAAGAATTATATCAGCAAGCGGTTCGAGACCCTTTGCAATGGCCTTTGTTGCCCTTGTTTCACGCTTTTTCTTGTAGGGGCGGTATAAATCTTCAACAACAACGAGAGTGGTTGCTGCAAGAATCTGTTCCCTGAGTTCATCTGTCAGCTTGCCTTGCTCCTCAATGCTTGCAAGAACGGATTCCTTACGCTCCTCGAGGTTGCGGAGATAGGTAAGTCTTTCATGAAGATTTCTTAAAACCTCATCATTTAATGAGCCGGTGACTTCCTTACGGTAACGGGCGATGAAGGGGATAGTGTTGCCTTCGTCAATGAGCTTGACGGTAGCATCGACCTGACTGAGCTTTATTCCAAGCTCCGTAGCCAGTTGTTCATTAATGTTCATAAATAATAACCAAGCCTTTCCGGATATCTAAAATAATTATCCAAGGTGAATAATTGTTGAAATACGGTCTGTGTATTTCAGAACACCTTTACTATAATACAAAAAAATCGGTGCTTTTTCAAGATATTTAGTGGGAAAAATGTTGCTACCGGCAGATAGGAATACAGAACTACAAATGCTAAAGTTTTGAGCCCATATTGCCGATATATATAAAGGCGAATAATCACCTATGATATGATATGCATATCAACGGACGTCAGCTCCTTCGGCGCCCAATCATAAAATACGTGTATCAGCAGATTAGTCCGTAACACAGGGAAGGTGGCAGGAATTTGAATATACAGGTACAGTTATCGGGATTACTGATTATTATATTAATAATGATTTTCTTTTTTGGAAATAAAAAAATCGGTCTGTTTACAGAACGCGTATTTTCCCGCGTCCTGTTGGGATCGTTTATCTGTCTTGGTCTTGATATTCTTTCGGTTGTCCTGATTGTAAATGAGATCGGGGTGTCGGATTTTTGGGTCGAGACAGTCTGCAAGGCATATCTTGTGTCACTTCTTTGGATGGGCTTCTCCGGCTTTGATTACATATTGACTGATGTTATGAAGGAACGCCGGTATTATAAGTTTATACATTTTTTTATCTGCGGTGCCTTCGTGGAGTCGGTCATAATATGTATGTCGGATATTAACTGGGTACATGAGGGACGTATAGTATACAGTGAAGGACCGGCGACACTCCTTACCTATTTCTTTACTTTTTCCTTCATTTTTGCAACCGTTGTACTGCTTATTATTGTGTATAAAAAGCTCAATCCACGCAGAAGAACGGCAATGAGCATCTGGATGGCACTTTGGGTCACGTCTGCAATCGGCCAGTTTATTAATAGCGAATTTCTTCTTGTAGGCTTTGCCATTGCGCTGGGTATGCTTACGATATTCTTTATGCTTGAAAATCCCGAATCGCTTCAGGACAGAAGAATCGGCTGTTTTAATTCCTACGCAATGCTGATGTTCCTGGAACAGGCCTATGAACGCGGTGAGAAATACTGTGTTTTTGATTTTAAGTTTGAAGCCTGTGAGGGAAAGGCTGAAGCAAACCAGAATCTGGGAACAGCCATACGCTGTGTCGTGGAATTTATGGAGCGTTACAGGGGAATACTCGTGTTTAAAAATATCGAGGACGAGATTGTTGCCTATACAAAGGACAAAACCCTCCTTGAAACCTTTGAAGAGAATTTCAGGTATCATTACAACCGGTTTATCGGGGATGAATTTGATGGACATTCCGAGCTTCTTCCGTCCCTGTCGGTTGTTATATTTGATGATTGCAGCCGTGTGAAGACAAAGGAGGATATGTTCAGTCTTTTCACAAGGGTGCTGAAAACGAACGGGTCGGGAAACGGAGTAGGCTTCATTAATGTAGATGCGGATGATATCTGGAAATATTACCGTTATAATGAGGTTGAAAAGGAAATCGAGAGTGCCCTTGCGGATAACAGGGTAGAGGTGTTTTATCAGCCGATTTTTTCACACAGGAAGAACCGATTTATTTCCTGCGAGGCGCTTGCCCGGATACGTAAGCAGGACGGAAGCCTCCTTTCCCCTGCGGAATTTATTCCTGTTGCCGAATCAACAGGCAGGATTGTCCAGCTGGGAGAACGGGTTTTTACAAAGGTCTGCTGCTTCCTTGAGGATAATCAGGTAATATACAGGCTGCTTGATTATGTTGAAATAAACCTTTCGGTTGCGCAGTTTGAACAGAAGGAGCTTGCAAGGCGGTTTATTTCGATAATGGAGCAGCATGGAATTGAGCCCTGCAAAATAAACCTTGAAATAACCGAAACGGCTTCAATACAGGCAAAAAACCGTCTTCTTGAGAATATGCAGAAGTTTCTTGATTACGGTGTTGCTTTTTCACTTGACGATTTCGGAAAAGGTCATTCAAACCTGATGTATGTGGTTGAAATGCCTGTTTCCATAGTTAAGCTGGACATGGATATGACAAAGGCATATTTCGTTGAACCAAAGGCAAGGCATGTTGTGGCGGCAACCGTTAAAATGGCACATGACCTTGGGCTTAACGTTGTGGCAGAGGGTGTTGAGGAACAGACGGAGCTTGAGGAAATGAAGAAGGCTGATATAGATTTCATTCAGGGCTACTATTTTTCCAAGCCTCTGCCTCCGGATGATTTTATCAGGCTGCTGACAGCCTGAAAATAAGGATGTGTGATAAACCTCCGGTAACCGGAGACACCTTAGTCCATAAGCAGTCGTGTCATGGACATCCATGATGTGGCTGTTTTTTGTTGTCTTGACAACCATACCCTTTCGAAATATAATAAGATGATTTATTGTTACTGTCGGGGCGGAACAGCTGAACGGTAGCAATCGTTTTTTGGAGGATGAGGGAATGGTGGAATGGTTTAAGGAAATCGGCAGTAATTTTAGTAAAATCGCTGTCTCTGCCAGGGATAATCTGGGAAGTGTTTTACTTATGGTCGGGATTATTATCCTGCTGTTTGTTGCCTCGACCATAGCCGAAAATTATCTCTGCAGAAAAAACGGAGTCGACCATAAGAGTGAAAAATTTAAGATACACAGAATGACGTTGATTGCCATTATGGCTGTTCTGGCAGGTATTTTTGACCAGTTTGGATTGTATATGATACCGCCTAATATGTATAAGCTGAATGTTTCGGAGCTGCCCTGCGTTATCTGTTCCTTTGCAATGGGACCGGTTGCCGGACTGCTTACGGAAACGGTAAAAATAATTCTGAATCTGATACTTAATGGAACGTCTACGGCATTTGTAGGTGAGTTTGCGAATTTTGCGATGGGCTGCTGTTATATCCTGCCTGCTTCAATCATCTATTTCAGGAAGAAAACAAGAAAAAATGCATTAATCGCCCTTGCGGTCGGAACACTGGCCTGTACGCTTATCGGACTGCCGCTGAATGCATTTATACTGATTCCGATGTATGCAAGGCTTTATTGCGGCGGCGATTTGGACAAGCTGATTTCCATTCTGCAGAGCGGAAGGGAAATAGCATCAAGCGTGAAAAACCTGCTGATATTTATTGTAATTCCCTGTAACTTCATTAAGTGTGCAGTTTGCTCGATTATTACAATGGTGATTTATAAGCCGGTAAGTCATTTGATTAAACAGAATGATTATTCAAAGAAATAAGATATAACGGAGGACGGAAATGGTAGAAAAGAAGGACACATTTGAGGAGAAGATGGCACCCAAAAAGAAATCAATCGCTAAATTTGCGGCGCTCAGCACCCTTTCGGAGGAGGAGCTGGCAGAGGCAAATGAAGGTGTAGATGATGAGGATGAGGATGTATACGGGGACGATGAGGATGAAGAGTCTGCGGTATCGGAAAATGACGATATGGTTGCAGATGAGGCGGAGGATGAATATATTCCCCCGAAGGAGGATGATACGCCGATGGAGCATTTCGGCGATAAGGTAACCCTGAGTGCACATCCGACAAAATCTGATGTTACAAGCTTTATGTTCAGACATACATATCTGAGCGGCATAGGAATTGTATCCATTGTTGTTGCAATTGCTTCACTTGTTTATATGATTATATGTCTCATCAGACAGGATATTTTCCCTGCTGTTCTGGCAGCTGTATCCTTTGGCCTTTTTGCCATATATACTCCCTTTAATCTTGTCAGAAGCTCCAGAAAGAATGCAGAGACACTTAATTCACCGGAGGGTGTAATAACCTATACCTTCAGTGATGCAGGTCTTGACATAACACGCGGTGAGGAATATGCAAAGTATCCCTGGAGCCGTGTAATAAAGGTTATTACAGGTAAGACCGGATATTATGTATATCTCGCTAAAAACAGGGCTTTTATCGTTCCGAAGGCTGACCTTGGTGAAAATGAGGAAATCTTTAAGGGCCTGCTTGCAAGAAATGTTGTAAAGAAAAAGGCTCCGGAAGAGACGATTAAAATGGATACAAAGGATTGAACGGTCTGATAGGGGCTACGATTTTTGTGGAATAAGGAATTTATACTATGATTGTAGAAAGTACATCTGCTGAAGACACCTTCAATTTAGGTGTACGGCTTGGCAGTGAGGCTAAGCCGGGAACGGTTTTCTGCCTTGACGGGGATTTGGGAACGGGAAAAACCGTCATTACAAAGGGAATTGCGAAGGGACTGGGTATTACTGAACCGGTGAGCAGCCCGACCTTTACCGTTGTTCAGATATATACGGAGGGAAGGCTTCCTCTTTATCATTTTGATGTTTACAGAATTGAAGACCCCGTTGAAATGGATGAAATCGGGTATGAGGACTGTTTTTACGGTGAAGGCGTGACCGTTGTGGAGTGGTCGGATATGATTGCCGAACTGCTTCCTGCCGGGGCTGTACATATCCGTCTTACAAAAGCAATTGAGAGAGGTTTTGAATTCAGGCATATTGAAATCGTTTGAAAAGAGAATAGAGAGATATGAATATACTGGCTATTGAAAGCTCGGGGCTTGTGGCCTCTGCTGCTATATTGAATGATGAAAAGCTTGTTGCGGAATATACGATGAATAATAAGCAGACGCATTCCCAGACGCTTCTGCCTATGATAGATGAGATAGTTAGGGCAGCAGGAATGGATGCTGCTGATATGGATTATATAGCCATATCCAGAGGACCCGGTTCATTTACGGGGCTCAGGATAGGCTCGGCTACCGCAAAAGGACTTGGTCTGGCATTAAAAAAGCCTATTATTGAGGTTCCGACACTTGAGGCACTTGCCTGGAATCTTTACGGGTGCAGGCAGGTCCTGATATGTCCGATAATGGATGCAAGACGCCAGGAGGTCTACAGCGGTGTATACAGGTTTATTCCCGCAGCTGATGCTGCTCCGGATGAATTCGTGCTGGAAACGGTAAGGGAAGAGACTGCGGGACCGTTAGAGGAGCTTGTTGGGTACCTGAACGGCTGCGGGACTGAGGTTATCTTTACCGGAGACGGTGTCCCTGTATACAGGGAGCTGATAAGGGAAAAAATGAGTGTGCCCTTCAGCTTTGCTTCAAAAACTGAACTGCTGCAGAGAGCTTCGTCGGTTGCTGAACTGGGGTTAAGATATGCCCTGCAGGGAAAAGCTGTTACTGCAGAGGAGCATTCACCTGTTTATTTACGGGTATCCCAGGCAGAACGTGAAAGTCTTATGAAGGGGAAGCAGTGATAATTGCTTCTGAAAGGAGTCCTGCTTGATAATTTACAGACAGATGACGGAACAGGATCTGGCCGGTGTGGCCGTACTTGAGAAGGAATGTTTTACGGATCCATGGTCGGAAGGTATGTTTTTATCCTCAATCAGTGATAAAAACCAGTATTTCCTTGTTGCGCAGGACGGACAGGATATTGTCGGCTACTCGGGAATGATGATGGTTTTGGATGAGGGTCAGATACTAAATGTTGCCGTGAATAAGGCTTACAGGCATCAGGGTATAGGACGCAGGCTTATGGAAGGACTGATTGCTGAGGGCACGGAAAAGGGAATGGTTCTGTTTACCCTGGAGGTGCGTGAATCAAACGAACCTGCAAGGGGCCTGTATGAGAGCCTGGGCTTTGCTGCGGTCGGAAGGCGGAACGATTATTATTCGGATCCTGTTGAGGCTGCTGTACTGATGGATTTATACATTAAATAATGAGAGAATAAATATATGCTGGATTTATGTTTACTTGGTACGGGTGGTATGATGCCGCTGCCGTACCGCCGCCTTACCTCACTGATGACAAGATACAACGGTAAGGGGCTGCTTATAGATTGCGGAGAGGGAACCCAGGTGGCAGTACGTGCCCAGGGCTGGAGCTTCCATGATATTGATATTATTTGTTTTACACATTTCCATGCAGACCATATCAGCGGTCTTCCCGGAATGCTTCTTTCGATGGGAAATGCCGAAAGAACGGAGCCTGTTACCCTGATAGGTCCGAAGGGACTTGAAAAAACCGTGAATGCCCTGCGCGTGATTGCTCCTGAGCTTCCATTTGAGCTGAAATTCATAGAGCTTTCAGAGGCTGTTCAGGAGATAAAAATATGCGGCTACAGGCTGATGGCCTTTAAGGTTAATCATCGTGTGACCTGCTACGGATACAGCATTATTCTGGACCGTGCCGGTAAGTTCGATCCTGAAAAGGCGGCAGCCAATAATGTGCCGATGAAGGCCTGGAGCAGGCTTCAGAAGGGAACAGCTGTTGAAATAGACGGTGTAACCTATACGCAGGATATGATACTTGGACCGGAGAGAAGAGGCATCAGGGTTACATACTGCACGGATACACGTCCTTTAAGGATTATTTCGGAAATGGCAGCCGGTTCAGACCTTTTTATATGTGAAGGTATGTACGGCGAGGATGATAAGGATGACAAGGCACTGGAGCATAAGCATATGACATTTACGGAGGCTGCTGAACTGGCAGCTGAAGCAAAGCCTGCACCGGGAGAGCTTTGGCTGACGCATTACAGTCCGTCACTTGTAAATCCCGCAGAATATGTGGGCAGATTAAGAGCTATTTTCCCCAGGGTCATTGCTCCAAAGGATTTGCGCAGCATTACCCTTAAATTCAGGGATGAGGAGGAAGCACGGCAGGATTAGCCGGCCGGGTGCGGAGCCTGTATTTCGGATAAGAAGGAGGTACAACATATTATGGCTGAAAAGACAAAAAAGAAATTCGGTCTTGGCGGTACTATATTTTTTATGATATGCTGTGCCGCCGTAGTAGTGGGAATTTACCTTACCGTTACACGGGGAAAGGATAAAACAACTGCCGAAATTCCTGTTGAGGAGACAGAAGCGGATATACTCATTGCCAAAAACCTGGAAAAGGATTATCCGCCTACGGCAAGAGAGGTCCTGAAGCTTTATTGCAGGATTACGAAGTGCCTGTACAATGATGAACTTACAACGGAACAGTTCAGAAAGCTTAATTCACAGCTTAGGGCAACCTATTCGGATGAGCTGCTGGAGCATAACAAAGAAGAAGAGCAGCTTGGACTTCTGCTTGGCGAAGTAACAACCTATCATGAAAATGACAGGATTATATATTCATATGCCATAGATAGCGGTATTAATTCGAAAAGACTGCAAACGGTCGGTGGTGATACAACCGTTATCAATATGTATTTTACTGTTAAATCCGGAGCAAGAATGGACAGAGCCTATGAGGAGTTCAGTCTCATTCAGGATTCGGAGGGCAGGTGGAAGATTGCCGGCTGGAGAGGCACGGAAGAAACAAACGTAAATGATGTCGGATAATTTAAAACGTTGGAATTGAAAGGCGTGGAAATATATGTGTGATACAAATAACGCAGAGAAGGACATACTGATTCTTGGTATAGAGTCCTCCTGTGACGAAACTGCAGCGGCAGTGATAAAAAACGGCCGCGAGGTTCTTTCAAATGTGATTTATTCACAGATTGACCTTCATACACTCTATGGTGGGGTTGTTCCGGAGATTGCCTCAAGAAAGCATATTGAGAAGATTAACCAGGTGGTCAGTAAGGCACTGGATGAGGCCGGAGTAGCCCTTGAAGATGTGGATGCTGTTGGCGTGACATATGGTCCCGGATTGGTCGGAGCTCTTTTGGTTGGTGTGGCAGAGGCCAAGGCAATAGCGTATGCAGCAAAGAAACCGCTTGTGGGAGTGCATCATATTGAGGGGCATATAGCTGCAAACTATCTTGAACATAAGGATTTGGAGCCACCCTATCTTTGCCTGGTGGTTTCAGGCGGACATACACACCTTGTGGTTGTAAGGGATTATGATAAATACGAGATAATCGGACGCACGCATGATGATGCGGCAGGTGAAGCCTTTGATAAGGTTGCCAGAGCAATCGGACTCGGATATCCGGGTGGACCGAAGGTGGACCGGGCTGCAAAATCAGGAAGAAAGGATGCTGTTACCTTTCCCCGTGCCCATATAGCTGAATCTCCATACGATTTTTCCTTCAGCGGACTTAAATCAGCGGTACTTAATTATCTTAATTCCTGCAAAATGAAGCAGGGACTTGACGGAAATGAAATATACAGCCGTAAGACCGACAATCCTAATTTTGATGCCAACGAGCCTGTGGACCCTGAAAATGGGATTACAGTGGCGGATGTTGCTGCTTCCTTCCAGAATGCGGTGGTTGATGTGCTTGTAGAACATACACTTTCGGCAGCTGAAGCTTTGGGATTCCGTAAGATTGCACTGGCCGGTGGAGTTGCCTCTAATTCGGCGTTACGTGAAGGTATGAGGATTGCCTGCGAAAAGAAGGGACTTGAGCTGTGCTATCCGTCACCTGTATTTTGTACGGATAATGCCGCAATGATCGGATGTGCGGCATATTACGAGTATATTTCGGGAACCAGACACGGACTGGATTTAAATGCTGTACCGAACCTCAAGCTTGGACAGCGGTAGTTGTAATTAAGGGGACAGATAAAGTGCCGCTTTGGGGACAGGTATTGTAGATTTAGGAACCGTCCCCCTGCAATTTGGGGACAGGTATTGTTAATTTAGGAACCGTCCCCCTGACATGGAGGGTTGAAATGGGCAGAGTAGCTGCGGTTATTGTGGCTGCCGGTACAGGCAGGAGGATGAACAGTCAGACTAAAAAGCAGTACATGGAAATAAACGGTAAGCCGGTTCTGTACTATACCCTTAAGGCCTTTGAGGAAAGCAGGACAGACAAGGTTGTTGTGGTAACGGGAACGGAAGAAACGGAGTTTGTAAGGACTGAAATTGTTGAGAGGTTTGGGTTTGAAAAGGTACGCGCAGTTGTAGCCGGAGGAAAAGAAAGATTTGATTCGGTATATGCCGGAATTCAGTATTTACATGGGACTACACCGGTAGAACAAGACGGCGGGTGTGATAAGAAGCCCTTTGATTATATACTTGTGCATGACGGGGTCCGTCTGCTTTGTTCACCTGAGCTGATAAACCGGATAATAGATAATACGGCTGTGACGGGGGCCTGCGTTGCCGCAGTACCGGTGAAGGATACAATAAAAATCGCGGACGGCAGCGGAAATATCATAAGTACCTGTGACAGAAGCAGCTTAAGGCAGATTCAGACACCGCAGGGCTTTGAATTTGAACTGCTGGAAAGAGCCTATGAAGCGATGTATGCGGACCTGCATGCCGGAAGGGATTCCGTCACGGATGATTCGATGTTGGTTGAAAAATATACCTCGCATTCTGTTGTGTGCGTGATGGGTGAGTATTCGAATATTAAGCTTACCACGCCGGAGGACGTTGTTATTGCGTCAGCTCTGCTGAACGCGAGGATAAATAAATCATAAAGGAGAAAAAACATGGACATTAAGGCAAAAATTGAAGAATTAGTAGGAAAAATCAAGAATGATCCCCAACTTCTGAAGAATTTCCAGAGCAACCCCGTTAAAACTGTAGAAGGTCTTGCCGGCGTTGACCTTCCGGATGACCAGATCAATCCTATTGTAGACGGTATCAAGGCAAAGATTTCTGTAGACAGTCTTGGTGATGTTGCAGGCAAGCTCGGAGGCTTATTCAAATAAGAAAAACATGAAAAGATTAGTTGCTTTTTTAAAAAAAGAACTGATGCTGACAGTCGCTGTTATGGCGGCTGTCATTGCATTGTTTATAACTCCTCCGTCGGTGGAGCTTTTAAAGGATATTGACTGGAAAACACTGTGCACCCTTTTTATGATGCTTACGGTTCTTGAGGGCTTCAAGCAGGAGAACCTGTTCCTGCCCTTCCTGCGCTTTGCACGTAAGCTCGGTTCCATGCGCGGTCTTTCCTTCTTTCTTGTATTTTGTGTTTTTTTCTCTTCGATGTTTGTAACGAATGATGTATCACTGATTATTTTTGTTCCCCTGACTATTATTCTTTTTAGGGCCGGGAACAAAGAAAAATACATACTTCCGGTTATATCGTTTGAAAACATTGCCGCCATCAGAGGCTCGCTTCTGATGCCCTTCGGCAGTCCTCAGAACCTGTTTCTGTATGGGAAAACAGGCACATCTGCAGGCATGTTTATGCTTCATATGTCGCCTCTTTGTGTTATGTCGGCGATACTGCTTTCGATTTTTATCTGCTTCCTTTACAGAAAAAATCCTAAGGAAAAGCTTGAAACACCGGACAATGCCGCCGGGACCGGAACACAGCCGAATGCGGCGAAGACCGATAATGACAGGTGGCTTCCGTCTCGAAAGCTTCAGCGTATAGTATATTTGTGTCTGTTTGTTGTAATCGTGGCAACTATTGTGACCAGAACAGCACTTTGGCCGTACATCACAGCCTTTGTCGCCCTTGTGGTGCTTGCTGTTGACAGAAGGATTCTTATAAAAACAGACTATGTTCTTCTTCTTACATTTTTATGCTTCTTTGTATTTTCCTCATCCATTACGGCGAATGAAAAAATATCCGGCTTCCTGAAGGATGCGGTTGCAGGTAATGAATACTGGTGGGGAATCGGTCTGTCACAGATTATTTCAAATGTGCCGGCCTCGATTGTGTTATATCCGTTTACGACAAACCTGGCTGCACTCCTCTATGGTGTTGATACCGCAGGTCTGTGTTCACTTATCGGTTCACTGGCCTCTGTAATTAATTACCGTATTTATGTGCGGGAGTATCCGGGAAACGGGAAGAAATTCGTAAAGGTTTTTACACTGATAAGCTGGGCCTTCTTTATTATCGTCGTCATTCCCGGCTTCCTTATAAGCCGGAGCTGGCTGTTCTGACATTCAGGACTTATGAACGGATTTTGGGCGGCCTGTGAATAGCTGCGGCTTATAAAATAATATTAAAATATCTGTTGACAGACGTAAAAATCTGTGATATTATTCCTTTTGTTGTTCGGAGAGTTGGCCGAGTGGTTGAAGGCGCTGGTCTTGAAAACCAGTGATCCCGTAAGGGACCGTGGGTTCGAATCCCACATTCTCCGCTTGTATTCAACGAGGAACCACCTGAGTATTTAGGTGGTTCGTTTTTTCTGGGGGCTGTGAAGACTCCGGAAGATGTGTTGGTTCAATATCGTCCCGGTAACGGGGTAAATCAGAATCCGGAGAAATACCCAAGAGGCTGAAGGGGCTCCCCTGGAAAGGGAGTAGAACGTTAATAGCGTTGCATGGGTTCAAATCCCATTTTCTCCGCTGGAAAGATCTGCATTTCGCGCAGGTCTTTTTTATTTCGAAAACTTCTTGAACTTTCATAAAAAAACATTTATAATCATTGAAGATTTTGCAGCTTTTTGCAACAATCAAAAAACCTGTCATAATGGTATTTCTTTTATGACAAGATGGAGGCAGGTCATGGCAGATGAAACATTATTAAACGAGATTGTTGAAGCTTCGGAGAACACAAATTTTATTTACAACTTTATTAAGGAAGACATTGCCTTGGGCGGACAGTTTGAGGGTAAAACGGTTCATACACGTTTTCCTCCGGAGCCTAACGGCTATTTACATATCGGACACTGCAAGGCTCTTTGCATCGATTTCGGGATGGCAGAGCGCTTTGGAGGAATCTGTAACCTCCGTATGGATGATACAAATCCCGCAAAGGAGGATACAGAATATGTTGATGCAATCCAGCAGGATATCCACTGGCTTGGCTTTGATTGGGACGACAGATTTTTCTATGGGTCCGATTATTTTGAAAAGGACTATGAATATGCAATTGAGCTGATAAAGAAGGGGCTGGCTTATGTCTGCGAGCTTACTCCGGAGCAGTTTAGGGAATATCGCGGTGATACAACTACACCCGCACGTTCACCCTACAGGGACAGACCTGTAGAGGAAAACCTTGCTTTATTTGAGAAGATGAAGAACGGTGAGGTTGAAGAGGGCAAGATGACGCTGCGTGCAAAGATTGACCTTGCAAGCGGAAATTTCAACATGCGTGACCCTGTTATCTACCGTATTCGTTTTATCAACCATCACAGACAGGGAACAAAGTGGTGTATTTTCCCAATGTATGATTTCGCACATCCCATCCAGGATGCACTTGAGGGAATCACCCATTCACTTTGTTCACTGGAGTACGAGGATCATCGTCCGCTTTACAACTGGGTTGTTGAAAATGTTTCGATACCCTATCACAAGCCCAGACAGATTGAATTTGCCCGTCTTGGAATCGACCATACGGTTATGTCCAAGAGAAAACTGAGACAGCTTGTTGAAGAAAAGTATGTTTCGGGCTGGGACGATCCCAGAATGCCTACCCTTTGCGGACTCCGCCGCCGTGGCTATACAGCGGCATCAATCAGGAATTTCTGTGAGACGATAGGTGTTGCAAAGAGTACGAATATTATTGAATTTGCAGAGCTTGAACGCTGTCTGCGCGACGATCTTAATGTGACCGCAGAGCGTACAATGGCTGTAGTTCATCCAATTAAGTTAACTGTTACGAATTATCCCGAGGGACAGTCGGAAAGCTTTGAGGTTGAGAACAATCCTACAGATCCTTCGCAGGGCACACATACAATTACCTTCAGCCGCAATCTCTGGATGGAGGAGGATGACTTCATGGAGGAGCCTATTCCGAAGTACAAGAGAATGTTCCCGGGCAATGAGGTGCGCCTTAAGGGTGCATATCTTGCAACCTGTACCGGCTGCGTAAAGGATGAGAACGGCAGGGTTGTTGAGGTACTTTGCGAATACGATCCCAACTCACGCGGCGGCGATCCCGCGGACGGACGTAAGGTGAAGGGCGCAACAATTCACTGGGTTGATGCTGAAAACTGTGTGGATGCGGAGGTACGTCTTTACGAGAATCTGTTCCTTGATGCACAGCCTGACGGTCCCGATAAGAATTTCCTGGATGCAATCAATCCGGAGAGCCTTGTAGTGCTTAACGGCTGTAAGGTTGAAAAGTCCATGGTTGAAATTGCAAGGGAATTTGATGCAAGGGAGAACCGCACAGGTACAAATGCACCCACCTTCCAGTTTATGCGTGTCGGCTTCTTCTGCCTGGATAATAAGGACAGCTCTGCTGACCATCTTGTATTTAACAGGAGCGTATCCCTGAAGGACGGCTTTAAAAAGTAATTAACCTGATTTCACTGCAGGTCGGATGAAGCTGAAAAGCATTTGTCCGGCTTGTTTTTTTTCCGTTGTTTATAATGAAACGGAAATAATTGACGTAACAGCTGCTTTTATATACAATTGATAAGGAAAACGAAGCCTGCTGCCATACGGAATCTTTGGGCGGCATTTTAAAATAAATTTCGGAAAGGATAAAGAACATGAAATTTACATATTGCCCTGTCTGCGGCACAAAAGCAATACAAAAGGAAATCGGTGATGAAGGCCTTATGCCGTATTGTCCGGCCTGCGAGACACCGCTCTGGGAGTATTTCACTACATCCGTCATCTGTGCGGTCGTAAATGAGGATAAGGAGGTTGCTTTATTAAAGCAGTCCTATGTATCAACGGCAAATTATGTATGCGTAGCCGGACATATGAAGTGCGGAGAGGCAGCAGAGGATGCGGCAATCCGTGAAATAAAGGAAGAAATAGGCCAGGATGTCAATGAACTGATATTTGTCCACAGCTACCCCTACGAAAAAAAAGATATGCTCATGCTCGGTTTTCTTGCAAGGGTAAAAAAGCAGGACTTTGTCCTTTCAGGCGAGGTAGACACCGTAGAATGGTTCGACCTCCACGATGCTCCTTCAAAGCTTCGCCAGGGTGGAATTGCCTGGCAGCTGGTCTGCGAAGTAAACGACATGGCCGAGTCTGGCCTCCTGTAAATTCTACATTGGGGACGGACCTTTTTGTAGAAAATTGTGAATAGGGGACAGACCATGACCATCTGAAAAACTCATGCAGGTTAAGTCTTCCACGTGTAAGATAAGCAATAACCATATCATTCGGGGAAATATATGGTAGTAAATGGAGAGGACAGGACGGAAAATGGCAGTAATATTGATAATTGAGGATGATACGGACATAAACAATATGATACGTGATACCATGGAACAGAGCGGCTATGGCTGCCTTCAGGCCTTCTCGGGAACAGAGGGGATTCTTGTTGCTCAAATGCAGAACCCCGATCTGATTATATTAGACCTTATGCTTCCGGGAAAAAACGGCGAGACGGTTCTTTATGAAATAAAAAAGGAACGGAATATGCCTGTTATCGTTCTTTCGGCGAAGGACAGCATCGATTCAAAGGTTGAACTGCTCAGATCGGGTGCTGAGGACTATATGACGAAGCCCTTCGATATTAAGGAACTGATGATAAGGGTTGAGGTGCAGCTGAGAAGATACCGGGAACTCATTTCTGTGAAGACCGGGGATGTGAGTATGAATACGGCGGGCAGAAATGATTCTGCAAAGAAGGCGCCGACCACAGAAAATATACTTAAATACGGTGAAATTGAAATGAATCAGGAAAGCTATGGCGTGCTTGTTGCAGGCAGCCCGATTGAACTGACTAAGCATGAATTCAGAATCCTCGAGATGTTTATAAAAAATCCCGACAGAGCCTTTTCAAAGCAGGCGATTTACGATTATGCATGGGATGATTCATATTTAGGTGAGGATAAAACCATAAATGTACATATAAGTAATATCAGGAAGAAAATCAAAGCTGTAACGGATACGGAGTATATTGATACGGTTTGGGGAATCGGATTTAAGCTGAAAAAACTTTAAACTTTCTTTAAACTTTTTTGACGATTATTTAAATTCGGAAGAGTATTCTGATGATGTTGACAGAGAAAACGTGGAATTGCCCATGATGAATAAATGGAATGGGAAGAAAACTGTCGGGATGTCAAAACATTAATTGTCATTAATATGGAGGGAAAGGAATTGAGCCGGATATTGGAAACCAGTCAGCTGACAAAGATTTACGGAAAGAAATATGCACTTGATTCGGTCAGCATTCACGTGGAGCAGGGCGATATTTACGGTCTTGTCGGACGTAACGGAGCAGGAAAAACAACACTTATGAAAATTGTTTCGGGACTTGCAAATGCATCCTCGGGAGAATATTCCTTCTTTGGGAAAACCGGAAGTGAAATAGGTGAAATTGCAGGCAGAAGAGGAATGCTTATTGAATCGCCGGCATATTTCGCGTGTATGGACGGAACGGAAAACCTTTGGATAAAATGCATGAGCATGGGAGTAAAGGACAAAAACGAGCCTAAGCGTCTGATGGAGCTGGTTGGCCTTGCGGACGCAGGGAAAAAACATGTAAAGAAATACTCCTTTGGAATGAAGCAGAGACTTGGTCTTGCTATGGCTATGGTAGGGCATCCCGACCTTGTTGTGCTGGATGAGCCGATAAACGGACTGGATCCGCAGGGAATCAGCGACGTGCGTAATATAATCAGGAAAAATGCAAGAGAAGAGGGGACGACCTTCCTTATTTCAAGCCATATCCTGGATGAGCTTTCAAAGGTTGCGACACGTTATGGTATTATTAATGAAGGAAGGCTGGTGGAGGAAAGCAGCTCTGAGGAGCTTCTTGCAAGATGTGAAGCAAAACTAACGCTGGTTACTGATAATGCACCGGCAGCCACCACTGTCATTGAAAAACTCGGCTTTTCCTCGTATAAGGTTCTGGAGGACGGACAAATCGATATATATGAGCAGCTGGAACGAGTGAATGAAATATCCATCGCACTTGCCGCAGAAAAAATTGCAGTGCTTGAGCTGGTTAAAAGGAGCCGGTCTTTGGAAAATTACTACATCAACCTTGTTAGCGGAAAGGATGGTGAGTGATATGCTGAAGGTTTTGAAGACAGATTTATATAGGCTTTTTCATAGTGTTCCGATTTACATATTTCCGTGTTTCCTGATTTCCGGCTTTATAGTGAGTTATGTTTTGAATTTAATTCAGAACGGAACACTTAAGGTAGAGGGCTCACAGATATACGTCGAACAGCTTTTTTCTGATTTTAGCGGATATGTGCTTTTACTCTTTATAATATTTGTGCTTTGTGCCTTCTGCGTACAGGAAAACAAACACGAATACAGAAAAAATATATTAGGAAATCTCGAAAAAAGGTATTATACAGTTATATCAAAGTTTATTATCGGTACTGTCGTTACCGTAATATATGTAGTGTATGATTTCCTTCTCAACCTTTTGTCAGCATTACTGCAGGGTGCGGAATTCAGTACATATACCGATATAATAGCGGCGCGGGATGTTACGTT
>JAZQNG010000130.1:0-15626 GCA_045627205.1 Lachnospiraceae bacterium | reverse complement strand
GGGAGTAATGTTTCTGATACAGCCTGTTTTTAACCGTCCCAGATTAATATTCATTATTCTGATTCTGGTAAGTGCAAGAACCCTGTAATTAAGCGCTTCACACATACGCCTGATCTGGCGGTTAAGTCCCTGGGTAAGAATAATTCTGAAAGTAAATCTGTCAACCTGTTCAATTTTGCAGGGCCTGGTTACCGTATCAAGAATAGGAACACCGTTTCCCATTGCTCTTAAAAACTCGGGGGTAATGTCCTTATTGACCTTTACGATGTATTCCTTCTCATGATAATTTCCGGCACGAAGAATCTTGTTAATAATGTCGCCGTCATTGGTAAGGAGAAGAAGGCCCTCAGAATCTTTATCAAGCCTTCCTATGGGGAATATACGCTTTCCGTAATTAAGAAAATCAATAACGTTGTCCTTAACTTTGGTGTTGGTGGTGCATTCTATTCCCACGGGCTTGTTGAGAGCTATCAGAACAAGGTCAGTATCACGTTTTACTTCTTTCCCGTAATAGGTTACGGTTTGTCCGGGCATAACCTTGCTTCCCATAAGGGCAATCTCACCGTCGATTGTAACTTTGCGTTCTTCAACGGCTTTATCGGCCTCTCGTCTTGAACAAACACCGGAATCAGCAAGAAATTTGTTTATTCTGACCGCAGCGGTCTCTGTTTCTGTATTTTCAAATATATCTTTTTTTATTTTCATATCATAACTCCATATATTAAAGTATAAAAGCATCTATTGGATTATCTCACAAAAGAAGCTAATTATCAAGCATGGACTGTAATAAGGATAGAAGCCTTCTCGGCGGTAACGACATATATTCACCTTCATAGAGAATGATGACTGAATATACCGTTTTCGTAGAGAATAAATCCATGTTCTGAATTTTCCTTTGGAATAGAGACCGAACCGGGATTTAAGAAATGTTTTCCGTCAATGATTTGGTCAAGAGGAACATGGGTGTGCCCGTAAATTAACACATCACCTTCGCTCATCAGAGGAGGGTTATCGATATTATAACGATGACCGTGAGTAAGATATATTCTCCTTCCGTCAAGTTCCAGAATTCCGAATTCGCAAAGAACCGGAAATTCCAGCATAAGCTGGTCAACCTCGGCTTCACAATTTCCTTTAACGCAGATTATTTTTTCTTTAATGTTATTAAGAAGCTTGGCGACTTCCTTGGGATTATATTCCTTGGGAAGATCGTTTCTGGGACCGTGGTAGAGAAGGTCGCCAAGAAGTACAAGGCGTTCCGCCTGAAGGTTTTCGAAGGTTTCCAGAAGCTTTTTGCAGTAGAAAGCAGAACCGTGAATATCTGATGCGAAAATGTATTTCATGAATCCGTACCTCATTATGTAAGAATAGTCTGATGATAATGCCCTTAAGCACCGAAGCAGGCTTCAATCCTGCGTTAAATGTCATCACGACTTTGAATAGCAGCCTTTAACAGTATATATTTAGGAAGTCCTTTAAGTCAAGAATAGACTGGAACTTTTAGCGTTATCAATGAAAAAAAAGTTATTGTGCACAGTGGAAAAAAGTCTTGATATATCTTTGGTGTAGTGATATAGTTTTTATTTAGAGATTCGGTTAGAATCAAAAGAACGGAGGATATTGATATGGCAAAGAAAGATATCGACTGGGGCAGTCTTGGATTCGGTTATATTCCTACCGACAAGAGATATGTTGCCAATTATAAGAATGGTGCTTGGGATGAGGGCGGTCTCATTGACGATCCCAACGTTGTAATCAGTGAGTGTGCAGGTGTTCTTCAGTATGCACAGACAGTATTTGAGGGCCTTAAGGCTTATACCACAGAGGATGGTCATATTGTTACATTCAGACCTGACTTAAATGCTGAAAGAATTGAGCAGTCTGCAAAGAGACTTGAAATTCCCGCATTCCCTAAGGATAAGTTCATTGATGCGGTTACCCAGGTAGTTAAGGCTAATGCGGATTATGTTCCTCCTTTTGGATCGGGCGCAACCTTCTACTTAAGACCTTACATGTTCGGTTCAAGCCCTGTTATCGGTGTTAAGCCCGCAGCAGAGTATCAGTTCAGAATTTTTGGAACTCCTGTAGGACCTTACTTCAAGGGTGGTGTTAAGCCCCTTACACTTAAGGTTAGTGATTATGACCGTGCGGCACCTAACGGTACCGGTAATATCAAGGCAGGTCTTAACTATGCAATGAGTCTTCATGCAATCGTTACAGCTCATGAAGAGGGCTTTGATGAGAATATGTACCTTGATTCAAAGACAAGAACAAAGGTAGAAGAGACCGGTGGTGCTAACTTCCTTTTCATTACAAAGGATAACAAGGTAGTTACTCCCAAGTCAGACAGCATTCTTCCTTCAATCACACGTCGTTCACTTGTTCAGGTTGCAAAGGAGTACCTTGGACTTGAAGCAGAAGAGAGAGATGTATACTTTGAGGAAGTTAAGGATTTTGCAGAGTGTGGTCTTTGCGGAACAGCAGCAGTTATTTCTCCTGTAGGCAGAATCTTTGATCATGGTAAGGAGATCGCATTCCCTTCAGGAATGAATGAGATGGGACCTGTTACCAAGAAGCTGTATGAGACACTTACAGGTATCCAGATGGGCAAGATTCCCGCACCCGAGGGATGGATTCATCAGATTATGTAATTAATAAATATTTTTATATTTTGAAAGGGCTGCGGCACATGGTACGGCAGCCCTTTTATATAAAAGCAGCTTCTTTGGTATGAGCAGGAAGCAAAGCGGATAACGATTATAATAGTCTTAAAAAGGATAGAAAATGAATTTTATAGATAAAATGATAGACGCAGTATGTAAATGGATACTGCATTTCTTTAAAAACGAAAAAACCAGAGAAAAGATTGCCAAAATAGTTAATCTTGAATTTGCCACATATATAATTGCAGGAATACTTACAACACTGGTAAACTGGCTTGTTTCTTATCTTTTGAATGATATTGCAAAAATAGAATATGCTACGGTGACAAATGCTGTTGCATGGATAGTAGCTGTAATTTTTGCTTATTGGATAAATAATGTATGGGTATTTAAGGAGAAATTCCTTGACCTTAAGTCGGAAATTGTCAAGATAATAAAGTTCTTTATTTCGAGAGGGGCTACAGGAGTTATTGAAATAGGAGGTCCATGGATTCTGGTTGATTTACTGGAATTCCCCTTCTGGCCCGTAAAAATTATTATTTCTGTTGCGGTTATTATTCTGAATTATGTATTCAGTAAACTCTTTGTTTTTATCAGAAAGAAGAGCGATAAAGAATACGTGAAAGAAGAAAACAAAGTTGAAAAAGAGTAAGAATAAATTTAAATCAACATAGAAGAAGTAAAAAGCTATTATTTTGAAACAACTGAAAAGGAACAAGAAGAAAAGGTATGTTCGGTCTGAACATACCTTTTTTGAAAAAATGAATAAAAGATATCTGAAATTGACTAATTGCTAAGGCAGGATTATTTATGAAGCATCCCTCATGTTCCTGTATTCGGTGGGAGTGCATTTCTTAATCTTCTTGAACATACGGTTAAATGTTGAAATGCTGGGGAATCCGGATCTTAATGCAACCTCTGTGATGCTTAATGAAGGATTGATTAATAGGTCCTCCGCAATCTTAATTCTCTTAATGCAGAGATAATCATAAAATGTCGTGTCGGAATACTGCTTAAAAAGTCTGGTGAAATGATACTTTGAATAACCTGCAATTGCAGCTACCTCCTCCAAAGTAAGATCCTCCATGTAATGCTTGTCCATATAAGTGAACACCGCATTGAACTTCTCCATATATTCCTTCTGCTTTGCGGCCGTTCCGCTGGGAATAGTCATTATCGAGCCCATGTTGTTCTGGCCTATCGAAACAAAAAGACTGATAATCTTCGAATAAATAGAAAGCTCCCATAAAGGTGCGGATTCAATATAAGTTACAGCCATGTCCTTAAGCAGTGTAGTTACTTCATCAATTATATCCGGTGCATTATCTTTTGATATCAGCAGAGCCGATGTAAAGAAAGGAAGAACACTGGAGAATCCCTTGATTTTTGAAATAACATCGATATCAAAGAGGTAAATCATTCTTTCACCGGACGGAGCGGCGGGAAGCTCGTGAAGCTCTCCGGGAGGAATAACAATAACGTCTCCGGGATGAAGAACGTAATCATAGTTATGAATGGTAACCACAAAATCCTCTTTGATAGGCATTATAATTTCTACTGCTGAATGCCAGTGAGCGGGAAATTTAACGGAAATGTTGTTACGCCAGATTCTGATACTGGAACCTCTGGCATATTCAACTTTTTCATGATCACCGTCAATTTCACGAGTGTAATGGTCAGCATAAGGCTTATCGGCAAACGACTTATCCAACATAGGTTTGATAGTAGACATAAATTACCCCCAAACAAACAGAGACTGTTCATTACTGTTTACAGTCTGTTAAAATACATCTATAAGTTACATCCAAAATAGAAAAATCGAAATCCGTTTCTTTGAAAATTCTTATCAAATATTGCTATTATCATTTATTGCTATTTTATCATTTGAACCCGTTAATGTAAAGTAAACAATATATGAACAAAAATGAGAAATTTGTTAACAATTTGTTTAAAATTCGCACTTGGCGAAATTTACATAAACAGTTCCTGCGTTTGCCTATATAAGCGATTTTGGGTCAAAATATGCATGTTAATTAAATAATTTTATAAAAATTTGGAAAACAGCAGAATATATAAAAATAAAGCAAAATGTTACTAGCCTTCGGCTAATTTTGACAAGATATTTCTAATGAATTGGGATATAATAAATGTGCTTGAATTTATCATATTATATTGTCGCTGATATAATAAATATGCAAATTCTGCAAATTATTTGAGCAATGAAAATGATGACTTATCGTCTGTTGCTTATTTTTAAGGAGGTATTATATGGGCCCGATAGCACCCAAAGATCCGGTAAAACAAAGAGAATTTTTCTATATTATGTATGAAAAGCAGATATCTGCAGCTCCGGCTGCGGAAGGCAAAGGTGTATGCTTTTTGTATATGGACTGCGGAAGAATGATAAATCTTGCCAGAATGATAGGAAATGTTCAGGATGATGAAATGCTTAAAATGCTTTCAAATACCGAGAATTTCAGAAAACTTGTCTATGGCGTCGGCATTACAATGATGACCGAGGATAATTCATCCGCTGATTTTGTACTTCAGATGTACGGAAAAACAGATCCGTATAACAGCGGAACCACAATGAGACAGACTTTGTCCGGAGACGGTATTGAATATCTTATACCTCTTTCGGAGGTAAAGTGGAGTGATGACGATAACGTACCCGGTCAGATTCGTTTTGAATTTCCCAAGTCAGGCATTACAGCATCCGTAAGTGTAAGATTTTATCTCAATGACGGATTTAAGGCACCTGTATTTGAGCCTTTTGACAAGGTTGATACATCATCTCCCGAATATAAAGCATTAATAGAACAGTCCTTAATGTCAATGGGCAATTATTCAAGACTTAAAAAGATTATTGATAAAGCGAAAGCAGGAGAGCCGGTTTCATATGCACTTATAGGAGGCTCGATTACTCAGGGAGCCGGTGCGGTTCCTATTTACAATAACAGCTATGCATACAAGTCATACATGGGCTTTAAGGAGCGCTTCGATAAGGGAAATAATTCAGTATACTGTAAAGCAGGGGTGGGCGGTACGCCTTCCGAGCTTGGTATTGTAAGATACAACAGAGATGTATTGAGAAACGGTGAAAATAAACCGGATATTGTTATTATAGAATTTGCTGTAAACGATGCAGGCGATGAAACAAACGGTGAGTGTTACGAAGGACTTATGAGAACGGTTCTTGAGCAGAATAATGAAGCTGCCGTTATTCTTCTTTTCTCCGTGTTTGTTGATGATTACAATCTTGAGGAGAGACTTGTTCCGATCGGACAGCATTATAATGTGCCGATGGTTTCAATTAAGAGCGCTGTTACAAAGCAGTTCTATCTTTCAAAGGAAAACGGCAGGGTTATAGCCAAGAATCTTTTCTTCTATGACCAGTATCATCCTACAAACCTTGGACATACAATAATGGCAGATTCACTTATTAATCTTTTTGAAAAGGTTGATAAAGCAGAATACTGTGAGGACTACAAAATTCCTGAGAAGCCTTTTCTTTCTTCGGATTTTGAAAATATCAGCCTTATTGACAGAAAAGATAATGACTTTGGTGCCGTTATCGAATGCGGAGATTTCTTTGAAACTGATAAGGCTCTTCAGGGCTGTGAAATGAACACGGATCCTTTTACGACTCCTCAGTTTCCTTATAACTGGCAGCATCTTGAAGGAAACAATGCTTTTAAGATGACTGTTGACTGCGGCATTCTTATGATTGTAACAAAGGATGACGCATCACCCGAAGCAGGTCAGGCGGATGTTTATGTGGACGGGCAGTTCGTTAAAACCGTAAATCCCAGAGAAATAGGATGGGTTCACTGTAATTCACAGGTTGCCTTCAGGGGAAAAGAAAAAGCATCACATACAATTGAAGTAAAGATGCATGAGGGTGACGAAAACAAGAAATTTACCATTCTTGGTTTCGGAATTGCTTAAAGTGATTTTGGGGTTATGTTTTAGGAGATTACACATTTTTATTGGGGGACTTGTTTATGATAAAGCAGGAAAAAATTGATGAATATAAAGCAAGAGCAAAAGCACTGGTAGCACAGATGACTCTTGAGGAGAAGGTTTTTCAGCTGAGGCATTACGCACCGGCTATCGAGCGTCTGGGAATTAAGGCGTATAACTATTGGAATGAGGCACTTCACGGTGTTGCCCGTGCAGGTGTTGCCACCGTTTTCCCTCAGGCTATAGGACTGGCGGCTTCCTTTGATGAAGAACTTGTAGGCAAAATAGCTGAAGCAATTTCAACAGAAGGACGCGGTAAATTCAACGCCCAGGATAAATACGGAGATCACGGAATTTACAAGGGACTTACTTTTTGGGCACCCAATATTAATATTTTCAGAGATCCCAGATGGGGAAGGGGTCATGAGACTTACGGAGAAGACCCTTATCTTACTTCACGCCTTGGAGTAAGCTTTGTAAAAGGAATTCAGGGCGATGATGAAAATTATCTTAAGGCTGCTGCGTGCGCAAAGCATTTTGCTGTTCATTCGGGACCTGAGTCCATAAGGCACAGCTTTAATGCAGAAGTCGGCAAACAGGATATGAGAGAGACTTATCTGCCCGCCTTTGAAGCTCTGGTTAAGGAAGCAAAGGTTGAAGCAGTTATGGGCGCCTATAACAGAACCAACGGTGAAGCATGCTGCGGAAGCAAGACTCTTCTTAAGGATATTCTTCGTGACGAGTGGGGCTTTGACGGTCATGTAACCTCAGACTGCTGGGCTATAAAGGATATTAATGAGAATCATAAAATAACGAACAGTCCCGAGGAGTCGGTTGCCCTTGCAATGAACAGCGGATGTGACCTAAACTGCGGTGACATATATGCATATCTCCTAAAAGCTGTTGAAGACGGACTTACAACGGAAGAAGCAATTGACACTGCGCTTACAAGAGCACTGACAACCAGAATGAAACTGGGACTTTTTGATGCTCCTGAAGCTAATAAATATGCTTCCATTGATTATTCATTTGTTGACAGCGATGAAAACCGCGCCCTTAATCTTAAGGCTTCAAAAGAATCAATAGTTCTTCTCAAAAATAAGGACAGTATTCTTCCTCTGAATAAATCAAAGAAGACCATAGGAATTATCGGACCAAACGCAAACAACAGACGTGCCCTGGTTGGAAATTACGAGGGAACTTCATCCAACTACATTACTGTTCTGGACGGAATCAGAAGAGAACTTGAGGATTCAGACTGCAGAATCTTTTATTCCGAGGGATGTCACCTCTTTAAGGACAAGACCGAAGGTCTTGGAGAGTATAATGACAGAATTGCTGAAGTTAAGGCGGTATGCGAGCAGAGCGATATACTTATTGCCTGCCTTGGTCTTGATGCAGGACTTGAAGGCGAAGAGGGCGATACAGGAAATTCTTATGCAAGCGGTGACAAGACTGACCTGAAGCTTCCGGGACTTCAGCAGAATGTACTTGAGACAATGGTTGAATCAGGAAAGCCTGTCATACTTGTAATGCTTGCAGGAAGTGCCATGGCTCTTGATTATGCAGACAAAAATGTAAATGCGGTTATTCAGGGATGGTATCCCGGTGCTATGGGAGGAAAGGCAATCGCAGAAATTATTTTCGGAAAAGCCAATCCCTGCGGAAAGCTTCCTGTAACTTTCTATTCAGAGAATAATTCTTTACCTGAATTTACCGATTATTCAATGAAGAACAGAACCTACAGATACATGAAAGAGACTCCTGTATATCCTTTCGGATACGGACTTTCATATTCATCCTTTACAGAAACTCTTGCAGGTATTGAGGTTAACGGAACAGCTTCTTCATCAGACAGAGAAATCGAGATAAATGCAGATTCTGAGGTAGGGTTGTTTGTGAATGTACGCAACAGCGGAAGTGTTGCGGGTGCGGCAACTGTTCAGGTTTATGTCAAATATTTGGGTGATGGTGAAAATGTTCCCAATTATCAGCTTAAGGGGCTTAAAAAAGTTTTTCTGGAAAAGTCGGCTGAACAGTCTGTAAAAATTGAGCTTTCATCAAAAGATTTTTCATTGTATAACGAAAACGGTGAGCTTGAACTTAACAAAGGTAAGTATGAGGTATATATTTCTGACGGACAGCCCGATGAAAGAACTATTGAACTTACCGGAAATAAAGTAATTTCATTAAGATTTGTTTTTTAATGAGGTTATTGTTAAAATGGAAATATTAAAGAGTGCAAAAACAGTTGTTATTGGTAATAGGGAGCATAAGCTTTATTTCTTTGATGAGATTGATTCCACAAACAATTTTGCAAAAAAACTGATAGAAGAAGAAAAATACGATGAAGCGATTATTGTTGCAAGAACACAGACAGCCGGGCGGGGGAGACAGGGCAAAAGCTTTTATTCGCCCTCGGACAGTGGAATTTATATGACGGTGGTTTTAAATCCGAACAGCAAAATTTCCACCGTTGTAACGCTTACTGCAAAGATTGCATGTATAGTTGCAAAATCAATTTTTGAAATCTATGGTATACAGGTCGGGATTAAATGGGTAAACGATCTGTATCTTAACAACAGGAAGGTTTGCGGTATATTGTGCGAGGCGGACAATGATTACAAAAATATGCTTCTTAAGCATGTATTTGTCGGAATCGGAATAAATATGACTACTATTGATTTTCCTGAAGATATTAAAAATTCGGCCGGTTCATTAATGATAAATCAGGATTCTTTTGGGAATAGCGTGGAAAATAATCCTGAAGGCGATTTTTATAACACTTATCGTTTTAGGAATTTGGTAGAGTGTATTGTTAAGAATATATACAACGGTTATCAGGATTCTTTTGATAATTTTTTGTCATATTACAGGAAGTATTCCATAATATTGAATGAAAGTATTTATTTTGTTGAAAACGGCGAAAAGACTAATGCAAAAGTTATGGACATAGATTCTGACGGAGGACTTGTTGTTAGATGTGAAAACGGAAAGGAAAAAACTTTAAGAAGCGGAGAAATAACGGTTAGAATAATATGAGCAAATAGCGAAGCGGATTGCGAATATCATTGACAATCGGGTATTTAAGCAGTTTCAAATTTCTTCAAAAATTCACGGTCAAAATTCTTCAAAAATTCACGGTCAAAATTGTTGACTTTGAGTGGAATATATGATACCTTCTTAAAGGATTTATATTGAAAGGGGTTGACACGGTTATGACAGAATGCTACGCTTTTAGCAAGCAGCAAGCAGCAAGCAGCAAGCAGCAAGCAGCAAGCAGCAAGCAGCAAGCAGCAAGCAGCAAGCAGCAAGGCATAACTATACTCTTTTTAATATTCAATATAATAACGAAGCGTACCTTGCGGGATAGCAGTATCCTGTAGGGTGCGCTTTTATTTTTGTGAAAAATAGGGTATGCGCAGTGGGTTACGAATATCACTGATAAAAGTGTACCGGTCGTAGGAGGAGAGTAAATCATGCAAAAAAGAAAAATCGCAGGTGCAGTATTTGGACTGTTGTTTGCACTGGCACTGGTGTTAATTCCTGCTTCAATGGCGAGTGCGGGAACAGGTGTCAGTTATGTTGACGTAACAGCGGATGAGAATGGTAAATTAACTATCGATACGAACGCATCAGTTCAAACGTATACAGCTGTTACTGAGCAGACAGGATTTAATTATGGCTTATGGAAGAACGAATTTGGTGAATCAGGAGAAACAACCTGGTATGTAGTTAACAGTACTACAGTTAATATCCAAAACCGTATCCTCGTTTATGGCGATGTCAGACTGATTCTGTGTGATGGGTGTGAGCTTAAGGCTCCTGAAGGAATCACAGTTAGCGGAGAGGGCAATTCTCTCACAATCTATGGTCAGACAGCAGGTTCAGGAAAATTGACAATTGATGGTGGTGTTTCCGATTTTGCCGGGATTGGTGGAGAAAGAGGAAATGCGGGTAGCAACATTACAATAAACGGCGGAACAGTTTCAGCGACCGGTGGTAAAAATGGAGCGGGAATCGGCGGCGGAAATGACGGAGCCGGAAGTAATATCACGATAAACGGTGGAACAGTCACTGCAACCGGTGGAGATTATGGAGCAGGTATCGGCGGCGGAAATGGAGGAAACGGCAGTATTATCAAAATAAACGGAGGAACAGTTTCAGCAACCGGAGGTCAGAGTGGAGCAGGAATCGGCGGTGGAAAGGGGTCCTACGGAAGTAATATCACAATAAACGGTGGTTTAGTCACAGCAGCCGGTGGTGAATATGGAGCAGGAATTGGCGGCGGATATGACGGCAACGGATATAATAACTACGGAAGTTATATCACGGTAAACGGAGGAACAGTTTCAGCAACCGGTGGTGAATATGGAGCAGGAATTGGCGGCGGATGTGACGGAGCCGGCAGTAATATCACAATAAACGGCGGAATAGTTTCAGCAACCAGTGGTGGTGAATATGGAGTAGGAATTGGCGGCGTAGGTCATGCATCAAGTTCGAATATTTCTATTGAAGGTTGCGTTGTAAAAACCGGTAATAACAAAAATGAAAGTGCTACTATATCATGGAATACTAAAGTGACTGAAAACGAACTTACAGGAAGTATGTATGTGGGAGTATTTGTCTTTTCATATCAACCTTCATATGAGCATGTAGAGTTTGGCAGTGAAACACAAAATGAAAATGTAAAAATCGGTGAATTAATTAAAGCTACGGGTTTACCGTATGAATTTGATGTATATTTGGATGAGGCATGTACAAAAAAGGCTGAAGATTCAGACATAAAAATTACAGAAGATAACGGCGCGATTTTAGCCTGTTCAGATATGAATGTCCGCAGTGGGTGCTATTATGTCGGGGTTAGTGTCAAATGCTTAAATGACGATATAACAACTAATATTTGCAGAATCAATGTATTGCCGAAATCATTTAGAAGCCCTGTATATGGCACGGACGGAAAAGTTGTCATTAATTCGGAGACAGGTATACCTGAGTATACGGATGTTCTTTTATCAGAGATATCAACAGGAGCGGATGTTCGCTTTGTTGAAAGTTCAGAAGATTGGGGAACACCAGGGGCAACCACATGGTATATTGCAATAAATGATATTGTAATTAATAGACGTATTACAGTAAATGGTGATGTCAGATTGGTTCTGTGTGACGGGTGTGAGCTTAAGGCTCCTGAAGGAATCACAGTTAGCGGAGAGGGCAATTCTCTCACAATCTATGGTCAGACAGCAGGTTCAGGAAAATTGACAATTGATAATGTTTATAACGATAATGCCGGAATCGGCGGTGGGGCTTATGAAGATGGTAGTAATATAACGATAAATGGTGGAAAAGTTACAGTAAATGGTGGAAATTTTGGAGCCGGAATCGGTGGAGGAAGAGAAAATGCGGGTAGCAACATTACAATAAACGGAGGAACTGTTTCAGCAACCGGTGGTGGATGTGGAGCGGGAATCGGCGGAGGAATATATGGAGACGGAAGTAATATCACGATAAACGGTGGAACAGTCACTGCAACCGGTGGAGATTATGGAGCAGGTATCGGCGGCGGAAATGGAGGAAACGGCAGCAAAATTTCTGTACTTGGCGGATGTGTTATAGCAACAGGCGGAGAAGATGGAGCCGGAATTGGCGGCGGCTGGAAAGGAAGCGGTTCTGACATTTCAATCAAAAACTGCTTTGTTAAAAACGGTGAGAGCAAAACTCAAGAAAAAACTCAAAGATTGAATACTGAGGTTACTGAAATTGAACTTAATAGATGTAGGTATGTGGTGGCATTTTGCGGTTCATATACTCCTTCATCAGAGTATTTAACATTTGGAGAACAAACACAAAACGAATCGGTGAATATAGGTTTGTTTACCAATGCTTCGGGTTTATCCTATAATATAAAGGTTTATTTGGATGTGGCATGTACAAAAGAGGCGGAAGATTCGGGTATAGTAATTTCAGAAGATAACGGCAAGATTTATGCATATTCAGATATGGATGTGCACCCCGGAATTTATTATGTCGGGGTTAGTGTCAAATACATAAATGACGATATAACAGCTAATATTTGCAGAATTGATGTATTGCCAAAATATTATAGAAGTCCTGTGTATGATACGGATGGAAATATTGTCATTAATTCAGAGACAGGTACACCTGAGTATAAGGATTTATTACTTTCAACAATTGTTTCGGAGTCTGATATCCGGTTAGCTGAAAAATCAGCAGAATGGGGAGAGGAAGGCTCAACTACCTGGTATGTGGCATTGTCCGATGCTGAAATTGGCAGCCGAGTTATTGTAAAGGGTGATGTCAGACTGATTCTGACTGACGGATGTAAGTTCAGGGCTCCGGCAGGAATAACTGTTACAGGAGATGATAATTCCCTCACTATTTATGGTCAGAACGAAGGAAATGGTTCATTGACGATTGATTCTGTAGCATTGGGAAATGCCGGAATCGGCGGTGAAAATGAAGAATCCGGCAGTAATATAACGATAAACGGCGGAACAGTTTCAGCAACCGGAGGTCAGAATGGAGCGGGAATCGGCGGCGGATTAAAAGAATCCGGCAGTAATATAACGATAAACGGCGGAACAGTTACAGCAACCGGAGACGGAGGAGCGGGAATCGGCGGCGGAAATAATGGAGCCGGCAGTAATATCACGATAAACGGCGGAAGAGTTACAGCAACCGGACAAAACGGAGGAGCGGGAATCGGTGGCGGAAATAATGGAGCCGGCAGTAATATCACGATAAACGGCGGAACGATTGCAGCAACAAGCACAGCAAATGGAGCCGGAATCGGAGGCGGAGTAAACGCATCCGGTACGAATATCTTTATATCAGGAGGAATGGTCACTGCAACCGGTGGATATAAAGGAGCAGGTATCGGTGGCGGAAATAATGGAACAGGCAGTTTCATTGCTATAAATGGCGGAACAGTCACTGCAAACGGAGGCACATATGGTGCCGGTATCGGTGGCGGAATAAACGCATCAGGTACGAATATCTCTATATCGGGAGGAACAGTGACCGCAACCGGCGGTGATTATGGTGCAGGAATCGGCAGCGGTGATTTGGCGAACACTAGTCTTGTCGGTATTGACGGAAGCAATATCACAATAACTGGAGGAACGGTTACGGCAACCGGACAAAACGGAGGAGCCGGTATCGGTGGCGGCCTTAATAGCAACGGCAGAAATATCACAATAACCGGCGGAAAAGTGACAGCAATCGGAAGTGAATATAATAATGAGGGTGTTTATAGTGACGGAATCGGAGCAGGCGCAGCTGGAACTGCAGGCAGCGTTACTGCAAGCAGCGATATTTTAATTAATAATTGTATTGTCGATTTAGGGACCACCGGAGTATTTGTTCGGAAGATTACTGAGAATGAACTTTCAGGTATAGAATATGTAGAAGTCTTAAACTATTACAATATAAAAATTGATGAAGTACGTTTTATCAAAGGCAGAATAAATG
Source organism: Lachnospiraceae bacterium (assembly GCA_045627205.1). Lineage (GTDB taxonomy): Bacteria > Bacillota > Clostridia > Lachnospirales > Lachnospiraceae > RUG11977. The sequence goes on along the minus strand of JAZQNG010000130.1, from coordinate 1,509 downwards.
ATGAGATAATGCTTGGTGCTTGGGTTGATTCTTCTGATGTAAGCTTTAGTTCTTTTGGACTTTATTCGGATGAGGCATGTACAGAGCGAGTTACAAATTCAGGAATCAATGTACGCAGGGACGAGAATACTGATAATGTCTATGTGTCTATTGACGGGACTGCTGACAGAGGCATTCTGTATGTAGGACTTAATATCACCTATAAAGAATTATCACTTACGGCAAAGATTGGGAAAATAGAAGTTATATCTGTTCTTACTTCTAATGATTTTTCTGTAGACAGTGATGTTCTCACGTACAATGGAAATGTACAGAAGCCTGTGATAAGATGCAATGAAACAGAAGCACCGGTAACATATGTTATTCTTGACTCGACAGGGAAGACAGCAGTGACATCTCCCGTCAATGTGGGAACATATGATATTTATGCTTCTGTTAGAGATGAGGATCATTGTGAAGCTAATGAGGTAGTTTTTGATTCAGATGGAATTACTTATGTGAGCGGCGGAATTTATCTTGGCAGTTTCACTATTGAAAAGAGTACACCTGATGCGCCTAACGGTCTTGTAGGCGAAAAGCCCACAGGATACGGATTGAGCGACGGTAAAATTACCGGTTGCACTGTGGCGATGGAGTATAGCACTGCTGCCGATTCTGAAGTGTGGACATCCTGCGACGGAGATGTAATAACCGGACTTGCGGCAGGCACCTACTATGTACGTCTGAAGGAAACAAACAATACCAATGCAGGCACATCAGCAAAAGTGACAATACCTGAGGGCGATAAGAAAGATTTTGAAATAACAGTTATTGATTATTGTGCTGAATATGACGGAGAAGCCCACGGAATCACCCTGAACGGCGTTCCTCAAGGTGCAACCGTCAAGTATGGTACAGTTGAAGGAACATACAATCAGGACAGTGTAACATATACAGACTTCACTGATGGTGCGAAGAAGGTTTATGTTAAGGTTACGATGTACGGATACAATGATTTCACAGGCAGCGGAAGTGTAACGATAACAAAATCCGATCCTACAGGAACACCCGAACCAACAGGAACACCTGAGCCTACAGGAACACCCGAGCCTACAGGAACACCTGAGCCTACGGGAACACCTGAGCCCACGGGAACACCTGAGCCTACGGGAAAACCTGTGCCTACGGGAACACCTGAGCCTACAGGAACACCCGAGCCTACAGGAACACCTGAGCCCACGGGAACACCTGTGCCTACAGGAACACCTGAGCCTACGGGAACACCTGTGCCTACAGGAACACCTGAGCCTACGGGAACACCCGAGCCTACGGGAACACCCGAGCCTACGGGAACACCTACATCAACACCGACAAGCACACCTACGCAAGCACCTACAAGCACACCTACGCAGGCACCTAATCCTACCGGAACGGTTACAACGCCGGAGAAGTCTGATGAGAATGTTACAACCGTTACAAATAATGACGGAACGGGAGCAAGTATTCCTGAGAGTTTCATAGATGACATTA
>JAZQNG010000129.1:0-47341 GCA_045627205.1 Lachnospiraceae bacterium | reverse complement strand
AGTCGCGAGCTCCTCAAATTGTATCCATTAGCCACTCGTAAAACTCGCGGCATGAGGATTAGTGTGAAAAATCATATACGCAAATTTTTCACACAGCAATTTGAGTCGCGAGCTCCTCAAATTGTATCCATTAGCCACTCGAAAACTCGCGGCATGAGGATTAGTATGAAAATATTATGTGTTATCGATATGCAGAATGATTTTATAGATATGGCGCTCGGAACGGCGGAGGCACAGGCAATTGTTGCCCCCATGGCCGACTTTTTAAGGAGCCTCGACAGGGAAAACACCCTGGTATTCGCCACGAGGGACACCCACCATGGGGAATATATGGACACGAACGAGGGAAAGCACCTTCCCGTTCCCCACTGCATCGAGGGTACGAAGGGCTGGGAAATCAATGACGAAATAACAGCTGCAATGGGCGATGCTACAATTATCAACAAGCCGAATTTCGGCATAGCCGCCGATACCTGGAGGGAATACCTGAAAAATGCTGATGTAACCGAAATCGAGCTGATGGGCCTTTGTACTGACATCTGCGTAATAAGCAATGCCCTTGCCCTGAAGACGGCATTCCCTGAAATTCCTGTCAGGGTATACCCCGCCCTGTGCGCCGGCGTAACCCCTGAAACACACGCTGCAGCAATAAAGACCATGGGAATGTGCCAGGTTGATATTATTCAGTGAATCAAACACCTTTATCGTTACTATTCACAGTCTGTTCAAACCGCATTTATCAGGCTCAGATTTCCATTGACCTGAATATAATAATATGTTATTCTATAACCAATGGTTAATAATTATATATAACCATTGGTTATTTTTTTGTGAGGGGATTGGAAACATTAATTAACTACACCATGAGCAACTCATTACATTCGTTGCATTAGGAGGAAGTATGAAATTCTGTAATGAACGCCTGACCGGTATCAGGGAGAGCCTTGGACTTAACAAGGCCGAAGCCGCAAGAATGCTCAATATGTCCGCCATGGGATATGGAAGATATGAAAAGGGAGAGCGCGAGCCCTCCTTTCAGACCGTAAGCTTTATCGCTGATACCTTTAATACCACAACAGACTATCTTTACGGTCTGTCGGACAAAGAAAAAGCGGATACCATCACAGTATCCGCCTCCGAAAATCCTGAACTGTTCCAAATTGTACAGATTTTGAAAAACAACAGGGACATCACACAAAGAGTGTTCCCGTATTTCAAAAAGCTGATTGACCTTTAAAGTCCTGATAATAGCCTGCTTAAGCTCCGGTAACAGCCTCGTCAGACTGTGACTGCTTATAGCTTGCCGCAGCCCTTGTGTAGGAAGCCGAAACCTTCACTGTAGTAGTGGTCTGCTTTACTGCTGCATATTCAAGCGAAGTACCCTGTGAAGACTCTGTATCTCCGCCAAGGGACTTAATCCATTCATTCATCTTCTTTTCGGTGGCCTCAAGGGTATCCTTTGAAATCTGAGGAAGATCCTCGCCCCAGGCATCTGATGCCTGTTTGTAGCCCTCCTTGATAGCCTCCAGCATATTCTTTGCTGCCTCCGGATCCTCTCCCGCAAGCGCCTTTGCAAAATCAACCAAACGGTCAGAGGTCTGCTCTACGCCCCAATATCCGTCCTCCGCGATATCCTTCTGTGCCTGAAGCTGTGTTTCCTCATCCACCTCAAGCCCACGATAGAACTCTGCCAGCTTCTCTGTAGGAAGCTCTCCGTTCGCAAGCATAACCGTTCCACCCTGCTTCAGCAGAAGCTTCTCAACAATACCGCGAAGCTGAGCCGTTCTCTGCTCTGCATCTGCCTTCAGCTTTTCAATGGTAGCCAGGTCCACCTTTCCCTTTGTCTTGGAAGCCTCGCCGGCATCTGCGCTCTTTTCGTATACTGCAGCAGCAGTATCCTCAAGCTTCTTTGAATCGCCCGTGCCCTTTTTTGCACTTATTGCCACTGCACTGGTCTCGGTTTTTGTAATCTCTGCAGTAAAGGAAACCGACTCATATGCTGCGTTTACTGAATTTACCGCATTAACTGCCATACCATCACCTATCCCTTTCTAAAAAAACATCCGTGTCCCAAGGCCATAGTGTGGAAATACCTACCGCCATTTTCACACTGCCATCCGGTTTTTTTCAAAATCGAATCCGCCCGGATTCATCCGGCCTTCAAAATATGAGTTTTTGTCCATATCTCATCCATGAAATACAGACACAGGTACATGAAAACTAATGAAGATATTAGTCTCCATAGTCTTTATCGTCATATCACAATTGTTTCTTAACCGCAAAATAAAAAAAATGATAAATTCGTTCTGCAGAAATAAAGAAAGAAAAAAGCAGCCCTTTCAGGCTGCCTCTTCTGCTGTTTACTTAAAAATGGTAATAATCCTAATGAAATAATCCTTCCGATCAGAATACAAGCTCTACATCACGAATAAGCACATCCGTGTAGCTGTAAGAAACTGTCTTTACCGAATCCTCTTCTGAATCGAGTCGGACGCAGAATACATAGGGATGCATCTCTTCAATCACACCTTCTGCCTCATCGAATCTGTTGCGTCCCTGATTGGTTCTTACGAGCACCCTCTTACCCATGTTGTGCTGTATCATGTTGTAAACTGTACACATATTAGCCGGCTGTCTCATCTCGTCTTCCTCTTTCCCACTGTCTTAGTATTTGGTCTGCGACCATTTCAGATTGTGAACCTGACAGTGAAGGTTCTTCAATCCATAAACTACAAATTGTATAGGAAAAACTACTGAACCACAATCTGTTGGTTATTTTATCACAATGCCCATATAAAGTCAAAATTATCAAGGCATAAACTGTATGAATTTCACATGATTTTTGAAAATACTGCACAATTCCAATTCCTTCTCTTGTGCAGATTTACCATCCGTTATATTTCAATGACCACGAAATATAGTGGTATTTCTGTAAATATTGCACAATTAGTAGTGCTTTTTTTTGTGAAACATTCACAGACTTTCACGAAAATTCACTTTTTTCTTACAAGATATAGTCAATTATACATTTCTGTTTACTATATATAGTGTCTAAATGTATACTCAATTCAAAAAATTCTATTTTTTTCCTTTAATACAATTTTATATTGAGTTATAATGATATAAGGATTAAAAAATTGATAAGACCCGTCAGGCTTGCCTGCAGGATTCCTGATAACCATTATGATACAAAAAAACATGAGCAGGCAGGATAATATCAGCATATACAATAAGAAATGAGGATGAAAATGAAAATACACGGCTTAAACGGACTCACCCTGCTTGACTACCCCGGCAGGATAGCATGTACTTTGTTTACCGGGCACTGCAATTTCAGATGTCCGTTCTGTCACAACGCCACACTGGTTTTTGACCCGGACACACAGCCCCTCATCAGTGAAGAAGACTTCTTTTCATTTCTGGACAAGCGTAAAGGGCAGCTGGAGGGTGTAGCCATCACCGGCGGTGAGCCCACACTGAATGCAGACCTGGCCGATTTCTGCAGGAAAATCCGTGAGAAGGGCCTTTTGATAAAGCTGGACACAAACGGAACAAATCCGCAGCTTTTAAGACGCTTAATCGACGAAAAGCTGGTTGACTGCACCGCAATGGACATAAAGTCTGCGCCCTCCGGATATGCACGTGCCGTCGGTCTTCCGAGCCTTGAAATGGATAAAATTTTTGAGAGTACCGATATGATAATGAAGGCAGGCGAGGAGGGTAAAATAGACTATGAATTCCGTACCACTGTGGTCGGCGGGATTCACACAGACAATGATTTCATACAGATCGGCAAATGGCTCAGGGGAGCAAAGGCCTACTATCTGCAGGGCTTTAAAAACTCCGGTGACCTGATTGCCGGCGAAGGGCTCTCAACTGTAAAGCCCGATATTATGGAGCATTACCGTCAGCTTCTGCTGCCGTCAATACCAAATACAAGGCTGCGCGGAGTTACATAAGGCGTCCTGTTATTAAACACCGGAGGTTCTGTCGATTCATCGAGGATTACCAGGAAAGGAAGCATGCTATGAATTTCAGATATGAAACAAAAAGACTCATACTTACAGTCGGAAATGAGTCCATGGCAGAAGCGGTCGCTGCCTATCTGATACGCAACCGCGAGGATTTTTCGAAATGGGAAACCACCCTGACAGACAGCTGCTATACCCCTGAATATCAGACAAATGCACTCACTGCGGAGCAGAAGCTCTTCATGAAGGGTGAGGGCGTCCGGTATTATATTTCCCCAAAGGAGTTTCCGGACCTCATAATAGGCAATGTCAGCTTTGCCTATCTGAAGGAGGAAAACGGACACCGCTGCTCCCTTGGATACAAGGTGGATTCAATGTACCGCCGGCAGGGAATCGCATACGAAGCAATTTCCTTCCTAATGCCTGTTGTAATAAAGGAATACAGGCTGAAACGCATAGAAGCCGATATTCTGCCCGAGAACAGGGCATCCCTTGCACTTATAGAAAAGCTCGGCTTCCGGTACGAGGGTGTTGCCAGGGCGTCCCACGAAATAGCAGGCTGTGACCGTGACCATCTTCGCTATTCCTTCCTCGGATAAGGTCCTGCCCGGTTTATACCCTTTTCACACTATTTCCCTTTATACAGGCTGCTCCGCTTTAGCGGCCTTCTCCTCCTTATTGCGGCGGCGGAGGTCCTTAAAAAAAAGCTGCAGTATTTCCGTACTCATTTCAGAACATACATCATAGGTGATTTCCACCTGATGATTAAACTCCGGCCTGTTCAGAAGATTGAAAATAGACCCGGCACAGCCGGCCTTGGGATTCATCGCACCAATCACAACCCTGTCAATCCTCGACTGGACAATGGCTCCCGAACACATCTGGCACGGCTCAAGCGTTACATACATTGTACAGCCCTCAAGACGCCAGTCCCCGAGCCTTCTGCTCGCCCTGTCAATGGCTGTAATTTCAGCATGGGCAAGGGTGGTCTTGCGTGTGTTCCGCCTATTGTATCCCCTGCCTACGACCTTCCCGTCACAGACTATCACACAGCCTATCGGAACCTCGCCAAGCCTGGCCGCGCATTTGGCCTGTGCCAGCGCCTTTTTCATAAACACAACATCAAGCCTTGCCTGCTCCTGTTCCTTTAAAAGTCTTTGCTTTTCTTTCTCTTCCCTTTTTGCCATATCAATCCCACAAGCCTCCGGACCACATTAAAAAGCAGATAAACTGCCACAAACAGTAATTATAATATATTAATTTTTAAGGATATTCAAATAATATTTTACCATATCACACATTTTATAGTATAATAAAATATGTGATTACACACATCAGTCGTTACTATTCCATTGAAAGGATTCACCATGATAATACAGATTGATTGCAGTTTTGATTCCGATTTTATTCTTCAGCACCAGTTTGATAAGCAGCTGCCTGTTGAAATATTCACCAATGCCATGAAGGCACTGAAGGCGCCGCAGTTTGAAATCGTAGAGGAAGGTCTCACAAAAGCCACCTACCGTGCCGATTATAAAAGCTGCCGCGAGCTGCTCCCCCTGATAGTACCTATCGGCTGCAGCTCCATGGGCATAGATACAAATGAATTCACAACCGAGGACAACGGCAATTTCATAAGGCTGAAATGCAGGGATTTCCTGACCATCACGCTTGTTGAAATGGCCTCAAACACTCCCGAGGCACACCAGGCACTGGACACGGTGATGGACAAGGTCGGCTGGGACGGCTTTAAGGACCTCTGCACAGAGATTCTGACTGTTGCACCACAGATTAAACGCAACGGAACCTACAAAAGCTTCGTTTTTCAGAACTATCTGTTATCGGTAAATGACGGCTACGGACTTTCAACCGCATTGGATGAATTTGCCGACCTTGTGGGAAAGCTTGAGCTTTTCACATTTTCATCGGAGCACTTTGTTTTAGAGGTCCGTCTGACCTCCAAATCCACAGGCGGCGACACAATGACGCCCTCCGAGGCTCTGGATGCCCTCTACAACCAGGACTCCTATAATAAGCTCATTTGCTTTGATATAAGTGAATACATCGAAAAATCCAAGCATACGGAATTCAAGCAGTTCCTTATGAAGCTTGTGGACATTCAGGAGCTTTATCTGTTCGTGTTCCGTGTTCCGTTCCTTGAACCGGATGCCCTAAATACAATCCAGAGGCTTTTGGCCGATGTCCTCTACACCAGAGTTATTACCGTCCAGCCCTTCAACAACGAACAGCTGAAGGAATGTGCAATACGCGCCCTGAAGGAATTCGGCTATACCGCAGACGACTCCGTATGGGACATCTTTTTCTCCCGTCTGAGCGAGGAGAAAAGCGACGGTCGTTTTTACGGAATCCAGTCTGTCCGTAAGGTAATATATGAAATGCTGTGGCTGAAAGCAAAATCTGCCGTTTATCAGGAGGAAGACCGTGATGAAAAGCTGATTCTGCGTGATGAAATAATGGAGCTCTCTCCCACCTACAGGAAAAAATCCAAAAACGGGTTTGATGCACTGGCAGAAATGGTCGGCATGGAAAAAATATCCGAAAGAATACACGAAATTGTGGCCCAGGTCAAGCTGGCCATAGAGAATAAAACAATGGAACGCCCCTGCCTGCATATGCGCTTTGCAGGTGCTCCCGGAACAGGTAAAACCACCGTAGCCAGAATCCTGGGACAGATATTCCGCGAAAACGGAATCCTCCGTAACGGCTACTTCTTCGAATTTTCCGCAAGGGACCTGTGTGGCGAATATGTCGGTCAGACAGCCCCTAAAACCTCTGCAATATGCCGCGATGCCTATGGCTCGGTTCTTTTTATAGACGAGGCCTACGCCCTTTACCAGGGTGACGACAGAAACAGCGACTACGGCCGCGAAGCACTCACCACGCTGGTTTCCGAAATGGAGAACCACCGTGATGACATGGTTGTCGTTATGGCCGGATATAAGGAGGATATGGACAAGCTGATGGAGGGAAATGCCGGTCTCAGAAGCCGTATGCCCTATCTTCTGGAATTTGAAAGCTACTCCAAGGAACAGCTGCTGGAGATTTTCATGTCCTTCGTCAGGAAGCATTTCAGCTACAGTGAGGATTTTGTTGCCGCAGCAAAGGAATACTTTGATTCACTGTCAGAGGAATATATGAAATCCTCCGAATTTGCCAATGCACGTTTCGTACGTAACCTGTATGAACGCTGCTGGTCCAAGGCTGCGATGCGTACCTCTCTTTCCGGGGATTCCAAGCTGATTCTGGAAAAGGAGGATTTTACCGCCGCCTCCAGCGAAAAGGAATTTTCCGAAAAGCTGGCCCACAAGGGAATCATCGGATTCTGATATTTTTCACACTAAGCTTTCAATTTATTAATCAGGTGTTTTTAAGCAGCTCATATAATACAAGGAAGGAGTTTCACAATGACCGAAACTGAAGCAAAAAGCGCAGCTGACAGACTGTATTCCATCGCTACAAATGCAATGAACCGTATCTGCTCGCAGGACAGTATCACACTGAATGATGAAAAATATCTGATAGAGGGAAATGTAGATGCTTCACCCTTCAATGTTCATCTGAAGGTAACCGTATACAGTGAAAACGGACTATTAACCATCTTCTCCGTGCTGCCCTTTGATGTACCCAGGGATAAAGCCCTTGAATTCTCAAGGCTTATCTGTCTTACAAACTACAACGATTTTTATGCAGGCAATTTTGACTATCATCCGGAACGCGGCAAGGTTGTATTCAGAATGGCACTCCCCTACCGATACAGTCTTTTATCAGAGGAGCTGGTATTTGAAAGCCTGAACTACTGCGTTACAACCGTTTCATCCTATAATGAGAAAATGTTTGAGGCCACAAGGGATTAACCCCGTGGCCTCCTTTCATAAGCTTTTCACCGCTTCTGTTTTTATTCAATAAAGATTTTTTTAATTATAAGCATTACGCTGATTTTATCATTCATCATTATTTTTTAACGTAATACTGTAATACGTAAACACATCTGAATCTGCTACTTCGTAAATCAACATGCATATTTCATCCGGTCCCTCCGGCTGGAAAAATACCGAGTATGCTTTTTCCTTCGAGCTCCAGCTGTATCCCAGGACAAACCAGGCATCCTTTGCCTCCGGATCGGTCAGGCTTCCCTCAACCACAACATAGTCCTCTATATCCTCTGAAGAATATCTGTCCCCATCACACGAAAAAACAAACCGGATTTTACCATCCTTCACGGAAAGCTCCGCTTCACAATCAGACGTGTCATAAACAGCAAACTGACTGTTTTCCGCATCAACCAGGGAAATATCTGTTGCATGCCACTCTCCGTCATAGGGCTTCAGCTTCCCGGCAACCTCATCCGCAAAAATATCGGCGGACTCTGCTGCCTTCTCTTCGCCCTTTGTAGGTGCAGGTGTCGCTACCTTCTCTTCGCCCTTTGTAGGCGCGGGTGTTGCCGTCTTCTCACTGCCCTCCGTGGGCGCGGGTGTTGCTTTTTTAAATTCAAGATCTTCAGGAAGTATTGTCACAATCACCGTATCCGGTAGCTGCACCGTATCCGGCTTTTTCCCTCCGCATGCGGACAGGACCAGGACTCCTGCTATAAGAATCAGATACAAACCCAATTTTGCCTTCAAAACAAACCTCTTTCCGTCCTGCCGTTAATATTTCAAAGCACAGCAATTCACTTATTTAGTAAAGATTAATATGTATTCTGACGCATAAATTCCTGTAGTTGCAGTCTGCTCATCTCGTGAACAGGTAGCAGTTACAGCAATGGTAATAGCTGAAATACGAAGGCATATCACTCCCATAGCTTCCGATTTCCACTACCTTGTCCGAGGCCTCATCATAGGCACAGAGACGCACTCCTGTATCGGGACTGTCAAACACGAAAAGCTCCGGAATATCATCCTCAACCTCTCCGGCATCATCCGTATCTATATTTTCAGGTGCAGCAGTGGTCTTTTTATCATTTTCTCCGGCTACCTGTTTATTATCATTTCCCTTACAGCAGGCTGCCATGTGCCTTCCCGCACTTTGCAAAAAAATCCCCCCGGAGGAATAAACCCCCGAGGGAATATAATTCCACTAAAAAGCTTATTCTGCTACTTCTGCTGTCTCTTTTGCAGGCTCTCCAGCCTTTGCTTCAGCTGCATTTCCTGCCCCTGCAAGAAGCTTTCCACCGAGAGCTCCTGCCAAAACGCTCTTCAGATCGAAACCAAGACCCTCTGTAAGTCCGGTTGTAATCTGGGTAGTAGACTTTGTAATATCCTCAACAAGCTTAGCTGTATTGCCTTCGCCATACATTGTAATCTTGTCGATATTTTCCAAAGGCTTTGCAACACTTGCTGCGATTTCGGGAAGAACCTTGAAGAACATCTCCAAAACAGCTGCTTCCTTCATCTTTGACATAGCTTCTGCCTTCTTCTCTGTTGCTTCTGCTTCTGCGATACCCTTTGCCTTAATAGCCTCTGCCTCTGCAATACCCTTTGCACGGATGGCTTCTGCATCCTGCTCAGCCTGATACTTGATGGCATCAGCCTTAATTCTCATGGCCTCAGCTTCACGTTCCATCTCGAACTTCTTAGCTTCTGCATCCTTCTGACGGCGGTAGAGCTCTACATCAGCCATCTGCTGCTGCTTATACTTCTCAGCATCTGCCTGCTTCTTAATTGAAGCCGAAAGCTCCTGCTCCTTAACCTCAGCCTCCTGCTTACGCAGTTCGACCGATTTCTGCTGACGGGCAATATCAGCCTCAACAGCAGTTGTTTCAATAATCTTACGCTGTGACTCTTCCTGAATCTTGTAAGCTGCATCGGCTTCAGCCTGCTTTAAGTCTGATTCCTTCTTTAATTCAGCCTGCTTAATCTTCAGTTCATTCTGCTTGATGGCAATATCTGTGTTTGCTAAAACTCTTGCCTCGTTTGCAGCCTTGCTTGCCTCTGCCTCTGCAATGGCAACGTCACGCTCAGCCTGTGCCTTGGCAATTGATGCGTCCTTCTGAATCTGTGACATATTGTCCTGACCAAGGGCAACAATAAGACCCTTTTCGTCATCGATTCTCTGGATGTTACATGAGATGATTTCAATACCCAGAGCGTTCATATCCTTCTGGGCCTTTTCCTGAACCTCATCACCGAATTTCTTACGGTCTGTACAAAGCTCCTTCAGCTTAACGGTACCGATGATTTCACGCATGTTACCCTGTAATGAATCGGTAAGGGCTGTAATAATCTGCTCCTCCTTCATATTAAGGAAGTTCTTCATTGCATGCTTGATACCTTCGGGATCTGTATTAACCCTGATTTTTGCAACTGCATCGATATCAACACCGATGAAGTCTAAGGTCGGTACATAACCGTTTGTCTTAATGTCTACACTTATCTGCTTTACAATCAGGTTATCCTTTCTTTCAAAGAACGGAACCTTAATTCCCGCACGACCGATAAGAATCTTCGGATTCTTCTTCATACCGGAAATGATGTAAGCCACATCGGGGGGTGACTTAACATAACCTGAGAATAAGAAAATCAGTACAATAATTGCCGCTACAGCGATCAAAACAATCTCAACTGTATCCATAAAGGCCTCTCTTTCTGTGCCTGTGCACTGTGAAATCTCTTTCTGAGATTTTCTATGATTTGATTATACACAATATAATCCTTTATGTATAGTGCTTTCTTGGCAAATTACAACTATTTATACCACTATTGTCAGGCAAATAAGCGCAATGTTTTAAATTGTCAGGCATATTTACTGCCCTCTTCACTGCCTGAAACTTCACTTACCTAAGATTAACAGTCAGGTTTATGCGTAACAGGCCGGTTTATGCGTAATAGTCCGGTTTATGCGTAATAGTCCGGTATACGGAGACGTTTTTCAAAATCCTTTACGGGCATCGGTCTGTCAAAATAGAAGCCCTGTATGAGGTCACAGGACAGCTCTCCCAAAAGATCCAGCTCCTCACGCTTTTCCACGCCCTCGGCAACCACACGCATGTCAAGCTTCTTCGCCATCGTAATGACACTTTCAACTACACTGCGGACCTTGGCATTGTCAATACCGGAATCCAGGAAGGCCTTGTCCAGCTTCAGAACCTGGAAATCCAGGTTTGAAAGGATATTCAGTGAGGAATAGCCGGAGCCGAAATCATCGATTGCCGTCGAGAAACCGTTTTCCTTCAGCTGTTTAAGTACATCTGTCAGTACACCCTTGCAATCCTCATAGGCTGTCTCGGTAACCTCAATTTCTATCAGTTCGTGCGGCACCTGATATTCATCAACGATTCTGATGATCTGGTCAACCACATCCGTATTGTTAAAATGAAGCTTTGAAAAGTTCGAGCTGATGCACACCGGTCTGTTACCCTCATCAATCCAGCGCCTGATATCGCGGCATACCATGCGAAGGACATAGTAGTCCAGCTGACATACCAGTCCGTTTTTCTCAAAAAGAGGTATGAATTTGCCCGGAGATACCATTCCGTCCTGCGTCCTCCAGCGGATGAGTGCCTCAGCGCCGTTAAGTTCATTGGTTTTGATATCAATTTTAGGCTGATAATAAACCACAAACTCATGACGGCGGATAGCCTCGGGAAAGGCCTTCACGATCTCCATTGATTCAAGAAGCTTTGTCCTCATGGACTGGCTGTAATACACGATTCTGTTGCCGCCGCTCTTTGCGGTTCCGACCGCAATATTCGTACGGCTGATGATATCTCCGGCAACACCCTCCTGCTCCTGCATCATATAAATACCGATTGCAAGCGATACGGAATACTCTATCTCCCTTATACCGTTGCTCGGATGGATTTTTATTGCCTCCAGACACGCTGTAAATTCATTCACATTCTGCTTCTCGATAATGGCCATAAAATCAACACCGCCGAGACGTGTCACAAGCTCACGCCCTGCTGCCATTCCGGCTGCCTTCGCGGCAAATTCATTCAGACCTTTATCACCCTCCGAATAGCTGAAGCGTTCATTGACAAGCTCCCATTCAAGCAGCGAAAAGGCTACCGTAGCATACCCTCCCGACAATCCCTCGTGGATAATATCATTCAGACGGCTGTTAAAGGTACTGACACTGGGAATTCCCGTCACAACATCCGTCACATAAAGCCTGCGGTTCTCCGCCTGTTCATAATGAACACAGTTTTCCTTTCGGTTATAACCGAGCGCTATGGCTTCAACCATCTCACGGCAGGATTTATAGCCGCAGGAGCTGCAGTCAATATGACGCTCCGTGTCTTCCGTTTTCAGCATGGAATCGAATATCTCATTTATTACATCATTCGGGATAGATCGTTTATAAATGAATCTTCCTACATGCTTTCTGGTAAAATCGTTTATATCCAGCTCCGCATAACGTTCATACAACAGCTTTTTTTTCTCGTCTCCGGGAATCACCTTGGAATAAAGCTCGGGATTTGCCTTTGCCGCATCATAGCTCAGCTTTACCTGGTCATTGGCAACATCGATATATTCGACGCTTCCGCGCTGTGTACCGGCAGACATAAAGCAGCCGTACTCACAGGATACAAGATCGATTAAATCCGGCGACTTTTCCCTCTTAAAAAAGACCTGCTCATAATGCTCCATGTACGGAAGCTGGTATACCATACTGTCCATGGCAAGAACAAACTCATCCCGGTCCAGATAATTCCTAAGATTGGCCTTTGCTCCTCCGCGCAGGGGAAACATCGTTCCAAGTCCCGTTCCTCTGTTGGGTATTTCCTTTGAAAAGCCGCTCAAATCCTCTTCCGCAAGCTCATCCATAAGATGGCCGAAGGTAACATTATAGGTTATTTCACCATTTGTTTCCGGAAGATTGAATTCGTCCTTCTTTGCGATACACGGACCGATAAATGCTATTTTGTCCGTGATTTTAAGATATTTATGAAGATATATCGCCGTACATACGGCAGGCGAATGAACCGGCATAAGATGTGAAAATAAATCGTAGGAATACTGCTCGGCATAATTCACTATGGCCGGACAGCTCTGCAGCACAAAGCCACCCTCCGGATGTTCATCCAGCTTTTTCAGATATGCCCATACGGCTATGTCCGCACCTATACTGACATCATATACAGCCCTTACGCCCTTTGCGAGCAGATAATTTATAATCTGTCCCGCACGTTCCCTGTAAATAAGGTAAAACGACGGCGCAATGACAGCAGTAATGTTCTCCCTTTCAATATCCCGTAAAAACTGCTCGGTATCGTCAATATACTCCCTTGCATTATGCTGGCAGCTTTTCAGACACTCTCCGCAATGAATGCATTTCGTTCCGTCAACAAGTATACGCCTTATTCTTCCCTTTTCAATGACAGACCTGTTCGCACCGGGAATCGGACAGGTTATGATACATTTATTGCAGCCTATGCAATTGTCATTTGTATAAATAATTCCTGTTTGTTTTTTCCCCATTACATGTGTCCCTTTCCGTCATCCTCAAAAGCAACAAACAATGCAGTTTTATTAAAATTGAACCTTCCCATCTGCTCGCCCATACCGGCAATACCGATATAATCACAGCCAAGGCTGTTCAAATCCCTGAAATACTCCTCAAGATACTCCTCATTTTTCCAGAATCTTGTAAGTGAAACCCCCAGTATGGTAACCCCGAAATAGCAGGTGGGAGATTCTTTTCTTATTTTTTCGATAAATTTCTGTATCTGTAACCGGTAATCATCCAGCTCGAGAAGCTGAACCTTCGTTCCGCCATATACGCAGGAGCAGACACGGATGCTGTTGTCCGGATTTATCTCTGCTATATCTATTACCTTCAGCTCATTGCAGTTATAGCGTCCAAGCGGGTGCTTCCCGATTTCCTCCTTAAACTTCGCTATGGAAATGGAAAGCTCTCTGGAAAGCGCCTCTGCCGCAGGTATATCATCAAAATCGTATACAAGCCTGTCTGAAAGATCGACATCCGTTGCTGTCAGCTCATGTCTTGTCGTCCGGTATATGTTTGCCTGATATATTTTTACGGGACCAAGCCTGTTCCTCAAAAGAAGATACATACCGCTTCTGCGTAAAACCCTTCCGTTCAGACAAATCTTGGTCTCAATACGCATCATTTCATTTCCGCAGCTGGAGCCTACTACGGGTATACCGGTCCCATACAGCGATTCGTAAAGCACATCCAGAACTATCTCTTCATCCATCGGATGTGCTGTTACAAATTCAAGGCATATCATATTATCCTTTGATTCAAAGGCTTCAAGGTCATGTTTAATTCTATCAACAGTATTTCTGGTATCATTATAATCGATCAGTCCGGCCACGCACTCAAAATCGTCTCCGAACTCGGTAATGCTGAGCCCGCAGGCATACGGATTTGATGCCCATGCTATTTCGGGACTGAAGGAGGAAGCCGCACTTACCCCACACACAGTGCAGCCCGGAAAACGTTTTGAAAGGATTTCACTTACCTCATCAAACATTCCGTATGGAGAAAAGAATAAAAGACATTTTGGATTGATAATTCCGCTCAACGCCTGTTCTACCGCAACAGAAGCTGTTTTGTCCGTACTGTATCCGGTTCGTGTTCTCATATTGCATTAACCTCCATGTCAAATTGCAACAGACAAAAAAAGATTTACACTGCTGTTCAGTTTTCCGTAAACCAGTCTGCTAAAGCAGCAAACTCCTTAAGTCCAAGTGCTTCACCGCGTACATTCGGCGAGAGACCTGTTTCTTCGATGCCCCTTCCAATCAGTTCCTTTGAAAAACTGAGCTCCGAAGAATTTGCCAGCCCGTTCTGAAGTGTTTTCCTCCGCTGATTAAAAGCAGCGCGGATAAGCTTAAACATCAGTTCCGGAGACTTTACCCGCACCGGTGCCTCGTTCCTTTTTGTCAGACGGATGACACAGGAACCGACATTCGGTCTCGGCATAAAGCAATTGGGCGGAACATTTGCCGCTATATAGGCCTCCGAATAAAACTGCACTGCCATGGACAACGCGCCGTAGTCCTTTGTTCCCGGAGCAGCCTGCATTCTCTCGGCCACCTCCTTCTGGACCATTACCGTTATACTGTCAATCGGCAGATTTTTTTCAAGCAGTCCCATCACAATCGGTGTAGTAATATAATATGGCAGGTTCGCTACAACCTTAATCGGTCTTCCGCCGTTTTTTTCCGCGACAAGCTTCCCAATATCAACCTTCAGAATATCCTCGTTGATTATCTCAACATTCGAATATTCCTTCAGCGTATCCTCCTTAAGAATGGGAATCAGCGCCCTGTCAATCTCTACTGCTATAACCTCACGTGCATTTTCACACAGATACTGTGTGAGCGTTCCGATTCCCGGACCGATTTCAAGCACAAGGTCTTCTTTCGTTATATCGGCAGATTTGATTATTTTCTCAAGTACATGCGTATCAATAAGGAAATTCTGGCCGAATTTTTTCTGAAACATAAAATTGTATTTATTTAATATCGCAATAGTATTTTTCGGATCTCCAAGTGTTGCCATAAAATAATATCTCTCCGTTCAGCATTCAAAAAATTCCCTTGCATTCCTATAGGTAACGGTGTATACCTCCTCAGCCGTTATACCCTTTATTTCCGCGATTTTTTCAGCTACATATGTCAGCCTTCCGGAATCGTTCCGTTTTCCCCTGAAGGGCTCGGGCGACATATACGGGCAATCGGTTTCAAGCATGATTCTTTCAAGCGGAAGCAGCTGTACTACCTCCTTCAGCTTTTTCGCATTCGAAAAGGTTACCACACCCCCGATTCCAAACCACATTCCCATATCAAGATACTCCCTTGCCTGTGTGGCGCCGTAGGAATAACAGTGCATTACGGCACGGAATTTTTTCGGTTCGGTCCCGGAGTATATTTTTTTAACAATTTTCATTGTATCCTCCGCAGCATCCCTGCTATGGATAATTACAGGCTTTTCCAGCTTAAGGGCAAGCTCCCACTGCTTTGTAAAGGCCTCCTGCTGTATATGCTTCGGCCAGATATTCCAATGATAGTCCAGACCTATTTCGCCGATTGCGACTGTTTCGGGATTCTTTGCAAGCCTCCTGATAAGTCTGAAATTGTCCGCACATTCATTAGGCGTGAGGCAGGCACGTTTAAGAACATCCGTGTCCTCCGTCTCATTGTCCTGCCCTTCGTTTCCGTCTATTTGATAATAGCAGATTTCTCCCGCATCATCCGGATGCACGCCTACCGCCGCATAAATAAAATCATACCTTTCGGCCAGCTCTACACTCCGAAGTGAGCCCTTCACGTTGGCACCGACATTCACAAGCTTGTCAACATTGGGCATATCCGTTCTGGTGTTGATTTCCGTTAAAAGCGCATCCCGGTCCCCGTCAAACTGAACAGAATCAAAATGTGCATGTGAATCAAATATCTTATATCCTTCCATGTCTGCCTGCCCTTCTGATAACAATGAACAAACCTCCGACAACAAATATCATTACACCGATGCCGATACCGATTGCAATTGCGTTTCTTTCCTCCGACTCGCTTTTAGCCTTGACCATATCCCTTGTGCTCTCGAGATTAAGCATATCCTCCGAAACACCCTCAAAGGCCACTTCAACAGGAATCATATAGCCGGGCCAGGTCTTTTCAAATACCTTTGCCGTAACCGGATATTCCGGATTGTACAGCTTTATATCTGCCGAGCCGATTGTCCTTGTACCATAGACATATTCCAGTGTCCCTATGGTGTTCACCCCATGCTCCAGCTCCATAGGCACATATTCAATCCTTTTCTCGGTCCTCGATGTATCGAAGCCGGCAGGAACAAGTATCTTTCCTGTTCCGGAAATCGAAATCAGTGGCTCACGGTCTCTTTCAAATTTCTCAATACTGTCAAAGCAGTCCGGGAAATCGGAAACCTCATCCTCTCCGTAATCCGTCATACTGAAAACGGAATAATTGTTAAAGCAGTATTCCAGAAGAAGCCTTGAATCGGAATACACAGCCTCCCATGTCGGTGCATGCATTACAACACTAATAAGTGTCTTTCCGTCCCTTCGTGCATAGGTGACAAGTGCATAGCCCGCCTGAGTCGTTGCTCCTGTTTTTCCTCCTATACAGGCGTCATACGGCTGAGTTCCATTCAAAAACCAGTGATGGTTTGTAAGCAGCTTTGCCTGATTTTTATTTGTTTCCGGCATATTATAAAAGGACGTGCCGGTTATCTTCATAAAGGTTTCGTTTTTATATGCCGCTCTCGCAATCAGCGACATATCGTAAGGACAGGTATAATGGTCATCATCATGAAGACCGTGTGAATTGGCAAAATGTGAATTCTCACAGCCAAGCTCCCTTGCCTTCCTGTTCATCATCTTAATAAAGCCCGCGATTGACCCGCCGACATGCTCGCCCACTGCATAGGTTGCCTCGTTCGCCGACTCCAGCATGATTCCGTAAAGCGACTGCTCCATCGTAAGCTGCTCACCTTCAACAAGACCCATACGGCTGCTGGTTTTGGATACATAATTATCTGCCGCATAAGACATTGTTACTATTTCATTCAGACTGCTGTTTTCAAGGGCCACCAGGGTGGTAAGAATTTTCGTGGTACTTGCCGGATAGTATTTGCCGTAAATATCCTTTTCATAAAGAATATTGCCTGTTTCGGCATCGATAACTATTCCGGCGTCGCCCTGAATAGCCGGTCCCTGAGGCCATTCATCCTCTGCATGGGCTTCAGGTAAACCCAAGAAGCCTGCCATTAAAAATAATGTCAGGATAAATGCTGCCTTTGATATTGTCCTTATATTCCGTATCCTCATATATAACCTACATCCTAACAGCGAAGCGCTCAGCTAAAAAAACGTCCTCTTTCTCAAGAGGACGTAATCTTGAAAATACATCTTCAAATAATGCTTCGTTCCGTATAATCCAATCTATCATTTAAGAAGCTTAATGAACTTGAACTGGTTAACAACAGGAAGCTCCTTTGCCTTGCTCTGTGCACAGAAGACAATACCCAAAATCTGAAGAACACCGATACCGGTAATGAGTAATCCGAGAAGAATACCCATGATTGTGCCTAAAACAGGAATAAATGCAAAAACAAATCTTAAAACAGAAAGAATGCCTTCAGCGATAAAAAGCATGATTCCTGCTTCTGAATTGAACTGTGCAAACTTTGAGTTCTTAGCGGCAAACATAGGAATGAAAACGAGGGGACCAATGTATGCAAGAATACCCATGGCCTTGTTTTCCTGAATGTCAGCAGGATCAAATTCTGCTGTACGGTCTGTAATAGCAAATAACTTATTGGAATCCATATTGTTCCTCCTTAAAAATTGTATTTTATGAGACCGGTACGCTTCATCCGCTTTCCTGCTCATTTGTGTAAATTATATAACAAAACTCACGATTTGTAAAGGAATACTTGAAGAAATGGCGCTTTGGAAATGCCTTTTTTAACAGAATTAATTCAGTTTATTTTTCCGATAAAAAAAACCATTTTCCACACCTTATAATAAGCTGTGAAAAATGGTTTTCATTTTTCAATCCAATACCGGGAGCATCAACCCTTGATAGCACCGGCAATAAAGCTTTCCTGAATCTTTCCGCTCAGGAATACATATACAAAAAGTGTGGGGAATGTAGCCAGTACAAGTGCTGCACCTATAGGACCCCAATCGGTTGTATACTGACCTGAAAGAGCCTGGATACCAACAGGGAGAGTCTTCAATTCATCCTTGCTGATAAAGATGTTTGCAAACATCAGCTCGTTCCAGCACTGCAGGAAGGTATAAATACCAACGGTAGCAAGTGCAGGTCTTACAAGGGGTACAATAACACGGAAGAAGGTGCCCCAGATACCGCATCCGTCAATGTATGCAGCTTCATCAAGATCGTGAGGAATCTCATCCATGAATCCTGTTGAAATAAGGATTGCCATTGCCAGTGAGAATGCCGAATAGGGAATGATAAGTGCCCAGTAGGTATTCAGCATACCGATCTTTGAAAGAGTTACATAAATCGGAACGATTGAAGCATGAATCGGAATGGTAAGACCAAGCATGAATATCTTGTTGAGTGTCTTTCTTCCCTTCCATTTAAAACGTGTTAATGCATAGGTAGCCATTACTGCTGCAATAAGTGTAATGAGAATTGTAGCAACAGCAATGATGATACTGTTTATGAAATAGCGTCCCATCGATCCGGTATTCATAGCGCTGGAATAGTTTGACCATAACCAGTTCCGCGGTAAACCGGCAACGTTTTCACCGAAAATTTCCTTGTTGTCCTTGAGCGAGAAGGTGAACATCCAATACACAGGGAAAAGATTTACCAATGCCCAGAAAATGAGGCCGAAATAGATTAAAACCTTTCCAAAGGTACTTGTTCTGCGTACCTCACTAATGCTTTTTCCACCGGACAGAGGCTTGTCTGAAAAATTATCTTTTGCCATGTCAATCCTCCTCCTTAAATACTGCACTTACAAGCAATGCAAATGCAAAACATACCGCAATCAGCATTACGGCAATGGTACTACCCATACCGTATCTGTTACGTAAGAACAACATATTAATCATCAGTGTACTGGGTACTTCGGTAGCATGTAAAGGTCCGCCGTTCGTTAATACGTAAATCAAGTCGAAGGATTTAAGTGAACCTGTAATAGCAAAGATTACACTTACCTTTAAAATAGGCTTGATATAGGGAATAACGATGTAACGGTTAATCTGTCCGTCTGTAGCACCATCAAGCATTGCTGCTTCACGGAGTTCCGGAGGAACGCTCTTTACGCCCGCATACATCAGCAGCATATGATAACCTACATACTGCCACAAAATAGGTACAAAGCAGGCACCGAGCGCAGTCTCGGTTTTTCCGAGCCAGATCTTTGCAAGACTGTCAAGTCCGACACCACGAAGCACAACGTTAAGAACGCCGTACGAAGGGTTGTAAATCTTCAGCCAGAGCTGACCGATAACAACCGTTGAGATAAGTACCGGCATGAAATAGATAGAAAGGAAGGCGCGCTCGCCCTTAATACCACGACCAAGCATGAGCGCTAATCCCAGTGACAACGGCAGCTGAATAAATACCGATAACCCTGCCAGCAACAGCGAATTGCGCAATGCCTTTAAAAATCCGATTGCATCACTCGTAAAGAGCTCCTTATAGTTTGAAAAACCAATAAATGTTTTTGCTCCAAAACCATTCCAGTCAAAGAAGCTGTAATAGCCGGAAAGAGCAACAGGTGCAATCAGGATTCCGAAGAAAAGAAGCAGCGCAGGCAACAGGAATAAAAATATACTAACTTTGTTTCCAAATGATCTCTTCATCTCTCATTTACCTTCCACATAGAAATAGCGACCTTCCGGCTACCGTTTAGGTAACGAGAAGGTCGCCGTAAAATTAGTTTACTCTAACAATAGATGTGGTTTATCAGCCGATATCCTTTGTAAGTCCGGCAACGAAACCAGCACCGTCTGTCTGACATCCGTAAACAAGGTCTACGTATGAAAGATATGTGTTAGCTGAATCAGCAGCCATAGCTGTGTCGCCGAAAAGAACGTAATCCTTAGCGTTAGCACAGATCTGAGCTACAGACTGGGTAAGAGGATTGATCTTTGAAAGATCAAGTGATGAGCAATCCCAAGCGGGAAGACCACAACCATCAAGGTAACCCTGCTGGCAGATGTACTTACCAAGTTCCATACAATACTTAGCAGCTAACTCTGCATTCTTTGAAGAAGCAGCTACAGCAAGTGTATCTGAAGGTCCACCGATGAGCTGGCCAAGAGAAGCCTTGTCAGCATTGATAACGGGGAATTCAGCAACCTTAACCTTAGGTCCAAACTCAGCATTGCCTGCGAAGTCTGCACAGTTCCATGTACCATTCATATAGAATGCATACTTACCAGCCATGAAGTTAGCCTTAACTTCATCGTTTGTAAGAGCGATTCCTTCGGGATCGAAGTAACCGTTGTTAACTAAGCCCTGGAATGTATCAACAGCTGCAGCAACATCTGCGTTATTCCATGTTGCTCTGCCAAGGAAGATGTCGTTGAGTGCAGCAGCACCACAGCTCTTCTCGATTACTGACTCAAGGTACTCGGTTACACACCATGTCTCCTTGCCGGCACAACCGAAAGGAATGATGTTAGCAGCCTTTAACTTATCGCAGCAAGCGATGAACTCCTCGTATGATCCGGGGATCTCGTCGTAACCAACTGACTTAAGAATGTCCATGTTAGCAAAAAGACCAACAATGTTCATTGTAAGCGGAACACCGTAATGCTTTCCGTTGTATGTTGAGTTTCCGAGCATAACCTCAGGAAGCTCAGCTTTGAACTGCTGATAAACATCGTCAAGGCAGTAAACACGGCCAGCGTTTACGAAATCACCAAGGAATGCACATGACCATGTAAAGAAGATATCGGGCATTGTATCAGCCTGAACAGCAGCCTTAATCTTGGTCTTGTATGCCTGGTTCTCTGTTGCTTCCCACTCTAATTCGATGTTGGGATAGAGCTCAGCCATCTTCTTGATAGCTACTTCGTAAGAGTTACGGTTTGAATCACTTTCAGTAGCGATACACCACATAGTGAGCTTTGTCTTCTCTGTTGTAGCAGGTGCGTCTGTTGTAGCAGGTGCATCTGTTGTCTTGGTGTCGTTGTTGGTATCTGTAGCGGGCTTATCCTCTGAACAAGCTGCAAGTGAGAATACCATAACAACTACTAAAAGCATTGCAAGAATCTTTTTCATAATTCTCCTCCTTGTAAGAAATATAAAATAGGTTATTTATGATAAACGGCTTTGCCGTAAATCATCGCTTTAGTTTATCAATATTCGGTTTTCAAAATACGATTTATTTAATTCTGACCATCTTCCAGGGATATTCAACCGTCAGTACATTGTTGTCAACGCTGTAATAAATCACGGTATCCTCAAAATGATCGTTATAAACGAGCTTGATTGTATGATTCGCGGTATCCTCGAAATAATATCCGGGGAAATATCCGTCCTCCTTAAAGGTACCCTCTCCGGTAAACTCAAAGCTCATGGACGAGCTGTCGTTATTCCAGACTCCGATGATTCCCTCGGCATTTCCATCGCCCGAGTAATTGTACCTCGCAGTCTTGTAAATGTACATCCCATCGTCGCCGTCGGCCACATATTTCATATTCGTAACGGCTCCCCCGTCCTTTGCCGTAAGGACAAGCTTTCCGTCCTCGGACCTGTAGGTGTACTTCACATTGTCGAGCACCGCATCCCCGTCCGCTTCTAAGACGAGCGCACTCACTTCGGGTTCATGTATGTAGCCCCATTCTCCGACAAAGGAACCGCTAATGGTATCCTTCTTCCCACATCCGGCAAGCAGCGTCAGTGCCATAGTCAAAAGAAAAGCTGCCGCAAATCTGATCTTTTTCATAATATGCCTTATTTCCTCCTGCTTTTTTGCTTTTCGCACAAAAAACGCAGACTTATTCCAATCTGCTTTATATATTATTACCAAATCAACGAATTGTAAAGGTAAATTATTTACAAAAGAAAGCATTTTTTTTACATTTTCACATTTTTTTGACAATCAAAAAGCAATAATTGCGCATAGGCAATCTGCCAGATATTGCGTTTATTTTGATGCCTTATGAACAACATAGTCAGAATAGCTCATACCCGCATATTTCTTGAAGCAGCGGCCGAAATAGTTGGGATCCGGAATCCCCACCGCCGTTGACGCGCTGAACATCTTTGTATTGGAAAGAGCCAGCTCCTGGGCCTTTTCCATACGGCATTCCGTAAGATATTCCACAAAATTCCTTCCCGTTTCCTGCTTAAATTTCCTCGAAAGATAGCTCGAACTGAAACCGAAGGTCTGGGCAACGGAGGTAAGATTAAGCTTCGAATCGGTATAATTCTGCTGAATATATTTTGTTATTTGGTCAATTGTTGATGCTCCGATCTCCTGGACGCCTTCCTCCGCATCCGGCTTTGAAAGGTCAAGACGTTCCCTTGCCCTCACAAGAACCTCCGTCACCTCCGCTCTCACAATCGGCTTCAGAATATACTCAAACACCGGAAGACTGACGCATTTCCTGGCATATTCAAAATCATCGAAGGCCGTCAGGATGATAATAATAAGATTCGGATAGCGCTTTGTTGTCACCTCCGTAAATTCAATTCCATTCATGAAGGGCATTGAAATGTCTACAAAAGCAATATCAGGCTTTATTTCATCAATTATATTAATGGCCTCTATGCCGCTGGCAGCCTCGCCGGCCACCTCCATATCAAGCTGCTCCCAGTTAATCGAAGCACGCAACAGATTTCTTGCCGACTGTTCGTCGTCTATTAACATTACTCTGTACATCACGTTTCCTCCTCGTCATAAATAATCGGGGAAATTATAAGCTCTATTTCCGTGAATTCTCCTTCGGTGCTGCGGATCTGAATCACATTGTCATCCCTGCAGTAATACCGTATCCTTTCAATTGTACCGCGAAGCCCGAAGCCCTGTTTCAGCTCCTCTGCGGTATGCGGTGTCCTCAATACGGACAGTTCCTCCGCAATCTGCTCCTCCGACATACCGACTCCGGTATCGCGGACAATCAGATGAAGCTTTTCCTCCTCAACATAGCCCCTTATACTGATTGTTCCGGGCTCTCCGGTAAGCCGGATCCCGTGATAAATGCTGTTTTCAACCAGCGGCTGAAGGGTAAGCTTCGGAATCATGAAATCCATGGCCTCAGGACTTATGTCATATTCATCATTTATAATATCGCCGTACCGCAGCTTCTGAAGCGAAAGGTAATCCTGTATGATGTTGATTTCCTTCTTCAGCGGGATTTCCCTGTTGCCCTTATTAAGGAAATTCCTGTAAAAGCTTCCGAGAGTTTCCAGTGCATTGCTGACGTTTTCCGCTCCGGCATCCATTGCCATATAGTTAATGGTCTCCAGCGAATTGTACAGGAAGTGCGGCTTTATCTGCTCCTGAAGCACACGTACCTCCGCTTTCCGGATATATTTTTCCTTTTCGATAAGACTGTTGAACAGTTCATTCTGCTGTGTAATGACTATGTTGAAGCTGTCCTTGAGCATTCCAAGCTCATTTGTGGGTACCTCCGCGTCAAGATTCTCCACCCAGCCCGAGCTTTTCGTCTTTTCCATTGCCCTCGTCATATTGTATATGGGCTTTGTAATATTCCTGTGTACAAAGCGCCCGGAAACATAAACCGAAAGCAGGAAGGCCGCAAGAAGTATAACCATGGACACAACCGTTTCGGTAGGAATTGATTCCAGGCCCGCCCTGGTTTTGCAGATTACTACAAGCGGTATATCCTTTATCAGCTGTCCGGATATCGTTCCGTGGCCTTCAGGCTCTGATAAATGAACAATTTTATTGCTGAGTATTTCCGCCGAAAAATATCCGGTCAGGCTCTCTTCTCCCGCAAAGAACGTTCCATCCGTCGACATAATGCAAAGCTCAGAACCGGCCTGTGCGCCCACAATCCTTTCAAGTACAGGCTTTGAAGAAATATTCATTATCAGAAGTCCGGTCTGCTTCAGATTGTACAAATCGTAGGTAGACCTTATAACCGACATAAAGGGGGGCTCGTTTGACTTTCTTATTGTATCATTACCGTCAATAAATACAAAGGCTTTTCCGTTGGCATCCGTAAAGGTATGTTTCCAGGACCAGTCCTGGATTTTATTGATATCCACCGCATATGTGCCCTTACCGGTTGTAAGGTGGTCACCGTCATTCCTGAATATGAAAACCGAATCCACATCAGTGGTTACATTCAGGATTTTCTGAATACCGATAACGGCATTGTTGCTGTCGTTGTGCCCGGGCTCCTTCTTTCTCAGATAAAGAAGCACATCGTCATCCATCAGGATAAGCCTTGTAAGCGCCTTATAGCTGTCTATTGTAGCCGTTATGCTTCCCGCAACGCCCGTAAGAAGGGTTTCCGATTCACGTATCTCATAGTCTCTTTTGGACCTTGAAAAAACAGAAAAAGCAGTCATCAGGAAGGCCAGACCGAACATAATAAGTACACCTACGATTACAAGACGTAAACCGTAGGAAAGCTTTCCGATTTTAGGTCTTTCCTGATTCTGCTTTTTCTGTTTCAAATTTTTATATCTCCTGATTTTATCCGATACACTCAGGCAATCTGATTGCCGGTATAAAGCTGATAATACTTTCCGCGCTGCTCGATAAGCTCGTCATGTGTTCCGCGTTCAATGATGCGGCCCTGCTCAAGTACCATGATACAGTCGCTGTTCTTTACGGTTGAAAGTCTGTGGGCAATAACA
The DNA here is from genome assembly GCA_045627205.1 of Lachnospiraceae bacterium. GTDB lineage: Bacteria > Bacillota > Clostridia > Lachnospirales > Lachnospiraceae > RUG11977. The sequence continues at coordinate 22,089 of JAZQNG010000129.1, read as the reverse complement.
AAGGTTGTTCTGCCCTTCATCAGCTTGTCCATACCCTCCTGTACCAGCTTTTCGGTACGTGTATCAATGGAGGAGGTTGCCTCGTCGAGAATAAGTACGGGCGGATCGGCGATTGCCGCACGGGCAATTGCCAGAAGCTGGCGCTGGCCCTGTGAAAGGTTTCCGCCGTCACCTGTCAGCATCGTGTCATAGCCCTGAGGCAGACGCCTGATAAAGCTGTCCGCATTTGCAAGACGTGCTGCTGCAATTACCTCCTCGTCGGTAGCATCAAGCTTTCCGTAACGGATATTATCCTTAACCGTACCCGTAAAAAGATGGGTTTCCTGAAGAACCACACCGAGAGACCGTCTCAGGTCGTCCTTCTTTATCTTGTTTACATTAATTCCGTCGTAACGGATTTTACCGTCCTGAATATCGTAGAAACGGTTGATAAGATTTGTGATGGTTGTCTTTCCCGCACCCGTCGAGCCTACAAAGGCAATCTTCTGTCCGGGTGTCGCAAAAAGCTTGATATCGTGAAGTACCATCTTTTCGGGCACATAACCGAAATCAACATTGTCGAATACAACATCACCCTTCAGCTCAACATAGGTCGTTGTATTTTCCGCCTTGTGGAAATGCTTCCAGGCCCATACGCCGGTTCGTGTCTCGCTTTCCTCAAGGCTGTAGCGTCCCTTTTCATCCTCAAAATACTGTACTCCGGCTTTTTTCTCATTGCCTGTGTATTTCTTGTTTGCATTGACTAAGGTTACATACCCCTCATCCGTTTCGGGCTTTTCATCCAGAAGCCTGAAAATTCTGTCGCCGCCGGCAAGTGCCATGATAATTGCATTTATCTGCATGCTTATCTGGTTGATGGGCATGTTCAGCTGCCTGTTGAAGGTAAGGAAGGAATTCAGGTTTCCGAGCATAAAGCCGCCGACACCGTTGATGACCATGACGCCGCCGATAAGGGCGATTACGACATAGCCTACATTACCAAGCTGTGCATTGATAGGCATGATAATGTTGGCAAAGCGGTTGGCGTTGTAGGCACTGTCGCAAAGCTCCTCATTGAGCCTGTCAAAGGCCTCGATATTTTCATCCTCGTGACAGAATACCTTTACTACCTTCTGACCGGACATCATTTCCTCGATAAAGCCGTTCATCGCACCAAGGTTCTTCTGCTGCTTCATGAAATACTTTCCGCTCTTTCCCGAAACCTTCTTTGTTACGAAAAGCATAATTGCAACCATGCCGAAGGCAACAAGGGTAAGTAACCAGCTGAGATAAATCATACTGCTGACAACGCTGACGATGGTAATGATACTGCTCAAAAACTGAGGTACGCTCTGTGAAATCATCTGGCGCATCGTATCAACATCGTTCGTGTACAGAGACATTATATCTCCGTGGGAATTCCTGTCAAAGTAGCTGATGGGAAGCGATTCCATATGCTCAAACATATCGTCCCTGAGCTTTCTCTGGAAGCCCTGAGTGATAACTACCATTATTCTTGACTGAATAAAGCTTGCTGCAATACCTATTAATACATAGATTGATACCTCAAGAATATCTGCAGGCAGGTCACTGAGATTATTCACGCCCTCCTGAAAGCCCGCGCCAATGAAGGGAGTAATGTAGGTATCAATTATATGACCTGTAAACAGTGTTCCCTTTACCATCATGCAATATGTATTTGTAACAATACAGAGAGCAACAATGATCCAGAGATAAAGTCTGTCCATGACCATGTATTTCAAAAGTCTTTTCAGAATCTTTCCCGGATTCTGTACTGTGGGTTTCATTCCCCTGGGCATCGGCCCGCGACCCGGTCCCGGCATTACTGCTCACCTCCTTCGTCAAAATCACCGCTTCCGCCTGTCTGCGACTCATAGACATCACGGTAAATTTCATTGCCCTCAAGCAGCTCCTCGTGAGTACCGAAGCCGTTGATTTTTCCGTCCTCCATCACGATAATCCTGTCGGCATTCATTACACTTGAAATACGCTGTGCAATGATAAGCTTCGTGGTTCCCGGGATTTCCTGTGCAAAGGCACGCCTTATTTTGGCATCGGTTGCCGTATCTACGGCGCTTGTACTGTCGTCAAGGATCAGGACCTTAGGCTTCTTTACAAGAGCCCTGGCAATACAGAGACGCTGCTTCTGACCACCGGATACGTTCGTTCCGCCCTGCTCGATATGTGTTTCATACTTATCGGGCATCTTCTCGATAAATTCATCGGCACAGGCAAGCCTGCAGGCACGGATGCACTCCTCGTCTATCTTTTTTTCTTCCTCCAAAGTCATAGGCGCATCACCTGCTCTTTTTCGAACGCCCCAGCGCAGGTTTTCCATGATGGTTCCGGAGAAAAGCACATTCTTCTGAAGAACAACGCTTACCTCGTCACGCAGAGTCTCGATATCGTACTCACGTACATCCCTTCCGCCGACAAGAACCTGTCCCTCATTCGCGTCATACAGACGGCTGATAAGGTTGACGAGCGTGGACTTCGCGCTTCCCGTTCCGCCCAGGATACCGATTGTCTCGCCTGAATTTATTTTAATATTGATATTTGAAAGAACATTTTCCTTTGCATCCGCATTGTAACGGAAATATACGTTCCTGAATTCTACAGAGCCGTCCTTAACATTCATTACGGGATTTTCAGGATTCGTGATGTCGGGCTCCTCCACAAGTACCTCGTTAATACGGCGTACGCTTGCCGCACTCATTGAAAGCATAATGAAAATCATGGAGAACATCATAAGGCTTGTCAGAATGCTCAGACAGTAGGTGAAAAGACTCATCAGATCGCCGGTACTCATTGTTGTTGCATTCGACTCAACTATCATATGCGTTCCGATATAACTCAAAAGCATGATGCAGGCATAAATCGTAATGCTCATTGCGGGACCGTTGAAGGTTGTCAGCTTCTCGGCATGGCTGAAAATCTTGTAGATATTTTGGCTGGCCTTCTTGAATTTTTTGTTTTCATGGTCCTCACGTACATATGCCTTTACTACTCTTATGGCATTTACATTCTCCTGTACACTTGCATTCAGATCGTCATATCTGGGGAATGCCTGCTCAAAGGCCTTCATTGCCTTCGAAAGGATAAGGGCAAGAATGCATCCGAGAACGACTACTGCGCCAAGGAAGATAAGCGCTATCTTCGCATTTGTGATAAAGGCCATGACCATTGCTATGATGAAGGTCGCAGGTGACCTCATGCACATACGCAGTACCATCTGGAAGGCATTCTGTACGTTTGTAACATCCGTGGTAAGACGTGTTACCAGTCCGGCAGTACTGAATTTATCAATGTTTTTAAAGGAATACGTCTGAATCTTGTCAAACATTCCCTTTCTTAAGTTTTTGGCAAAGCCTGTAGATGCCTTTGCTCCGAACACGCCGCCCATAATACCGGCAAAAAGACCTATGAGCGCTGCCACAACCATTGCCAGACCCATCAGTATAATGAAGCTGACATCGCCTTCCCCGTTGTTTCCGCCTATTCCGTCATCAACAAGGGCTGCTAAAAGCTTCGGCACGATCATTTCCATTATAACCTCGAGAATCATAAAGCAGGGCGTAAGAATCGCAGCCTTTTTATATTCCCGGATGTAGGACATCAATCGTTTGATCACTTATTTTTCCTCCTGTATACTGTATTTTGACTTTATTACAATTGTAAACCTGTTTATTTAAAATCTGCTCCCCAAATTTACCCTTTTATCACATAAAGCGCCTTCGGACTACGGTTTTTCAAGCCTTGCCTGCATATTTGCAGCCATCTTTTCGGATATGATATGGAATACCTTCTTTTCCTCCTCAGTAATCCCGACCTCCATCTCCGAATGAAGTCCGTTTATAAAATTCAGGGTTTCCTCGTGAGTCTTGAAGCCCTTTTCCGTAGGTACCACCCTTTTAAGCCTCGTGTCCTTCTCATCGGCCTGACGGGTGATGTAGCCCTTCTGCTCCATCAGCTTCATGATGTTGGCTACTGTTGAGCGCGGCATTCCAAAGCGGTTCTCAATATCCTTCTGATATATGCATTCCTCCGAATGGCGGCAGAGCCAGCCCAGTATCCAGCCGTGCGTTACCGTTATTTCATCGAAGCCCGCCTTCGTCATTTCAGAGCCGATAAAGCCCATAATCATATTGCTGACACGCTTAAATTCAAATCCCAATGCTTCCCTGTGCTCCACCGAATGCCTCCTTTCTCCCGGCAAAAAAGCCTTGCCATATATGTTCTGTAACAAAGTAGCCAAATGGGACTGTTCTTTTTGGAACAATCCCATTTGGAACTATCTGCTATATTATACCCAAAAAAGAAATTTGTCAATACATTAGAACATATCCTCAAAATATTTCAGTATTGTCTCACCGCGGTTGTCCTTCGGATTTGAAAACATCATAATGTACAGGCGCCTTCCGTCACGCTCAAGCACATAATTTCTGGTGCAGAAGGCAGTTGTATTACCGCCATGCGAATAAACATCACCGTCAGCAAACCATCCGCAGGCATAGCCGTCAACAGGTGTGAGCAGCTCCTTCATGGATTCCTCTCTAAGGAGATACCCGCCAAACAGTGCGCGGTGATATTTCAGCATATCAACCACATTTGAATGAATGTCACCTGCTCCCTTCGTATAGCTTGGAAGGAAATACCATGCATCGGCCATAATCGAGGCGGTTACATCGCCTTCAGTCATTGAAGAGGTACTGTTCATACCGCAGGGTTCAAAAATCTGTTCCTTTAATATTTCCTCATATGCTTTTCCCGTCAGCTTCTCGATAATCAGCGAAAGCAGATAATAATTTGTATTACAGTACGCATACACGGTATCCGGTTCATTTTTCATTTCAATTGTAAACAGGCATTCCAAAATCTTTTTTTCATCCACAGCAGAGAAAAATAACTCCATTCTTTCACCCGGAGAAAGCAAAAGGTAATTTTCATCACAGATTTCAGCGATTAATTCCGGGGTGAAAAATTTATCTGATTCATTTATGAAATCGTAAATTCCGGAGCGCATATGAAGCATATCATAAACGCTGACGCTTCCGGCCTTTTCAAAATTCGGGCAATAGCTGTACTCGGGAAACAGCTTGGCCAGAGTATCCTCCATGGAAAGCTTTCCCTCTTCTATCAGCTTCATCGTGCAGACGGCCGTGAAGGACTTTGTCATGGAACCTATTTCATAGATTGAGTATGGTGTAACCTCATTTCCGTCTATATCCTGAAGGCGCGTTCCCGATGTAAAAATAACCTCATCATCCGTTGCAACTATTATCGAGCCCTTAAGAGCTGTTTCTTTCGCCTGATATAAAAGATTGTTTACCATCTGCGCATACTTCTCGTCCGGATTGTAGTATATATTTCCCTCACCCCCGGTAAGACTGTCAATCTCAGCCTCTACATCAAGCCTGGATTCAAGAGCCGGTCTGATTTCCGTGTCATCAGGGATATCCGTTGTTTCCGGCGGCATTGTCGGTGCTTTGGTCAATGCTTCGGTAGCACCGACAGTTGGAGTCGGGCTATTCACCTCAGGCTGTGCAGTGCTACAGCCCGCCATTGAAAAAATCAGTATTGTACATATAACAATTTTTAATATACGTTGCATAATATTTAATATTCTCCCTTCATCCTATAACTTCACGCTATATTAAGCTTTATAATGTAACTGTATGCGCTTAACCAATTACAATTTCTGCCCTGGCCCTGTCATCATCAACGATAAGCTCCTGACAGGCCGGAACACGAATGCTGCCTGAATAAGGGTTTTTTATACTGAGGACAGGCGTTGTGATAGCTGCTTCAACCTCTGACTTTTCAAAGGCCAGGTCGCATCCGTACATTTCGCAGTCAATCAGCTTCAGACCCTTGCAGTAGCAAAACGGCTGGGTTCCGGTGATGATGCAGTGGTCCAGTGTCAGATTCTCACTGTACCATGCCAGATATTCTCCCTTTATCACTGAATTTTTCACGGTCACATTCTTTGCATGCCAGAATGCATCCTTTGTATCAAAAATACAATTCTCAAAAACAGAATTTTCAATATACTGGAACGAATATTTACCCTTCAGTTCAACCCTTGAAAAATTCAGGTCTGTGGAGCGCATCATGAAATATTCACTTTGGACCGTGCTGTCCTTCATGGTCATCTTATCCACGGACCAGCCGAATTCCGGTGAAATGATGTCGCAGGACGCAATCTGTACATTTCTGCACTCCCGCAGCGCCTTGATTCCATGCATCTTCAGGCCCTCAATTATCACTCCGTCATCATACCAGAGCGCAGCACGGCACTTATCCGTCATCTCTCCTCCGACAATCTTCAGGTTTGTATTGTGCCAGAAGGGATATCTCAGGTTGTAGAAGCAGTCAACTGCCTCCACGTTCCTGCTCTCCTTAAAAGCGCTCTCGCCATCCGCCGGCCCGTCAAACCTGCATCCTGCCACCTTCACGCCATCCGACCCGTATAGCGCACGCTCCTCATCAAAACACCTATTCTCTATCATACCGACACCTTTTCTTCATTGGGGACGGACCTTTTTTAACAAAATTCAACAAAAGGGACAGACCCCGAGCTATTATATATTATTATTATTTATGCTATTGATTTATTGTGCTACTGATTTTTTATGCCACTGTTTTTTTATGCTACTATTTTTTGTGCTACTGATTTTTACTGCTACTGTTTTTTACTGCTACTGATTTTTACTGCTTCTGATTTTTGTCCTACTGATTTTTTATGCTACTGATTTTTATGCTACTGATTTTTGTGCTACTGATTTTTGTGCTACTGATTTATTATGCTACTGATTTTTATGCTACTGATTTTTATGCTACTGATTTTTACTGCTACTGATTTATTACTGCCGGTTTTCTGTTTTTTATTATGTTTTTTATTTTATTAATGCGCTATTTATCAGTAATTTCATATTCAGCTATAACGCCACTATACGGATAATATGTTATCGACAATCTTCCATTGACCTTCCATTTGCTCATCGTGCTGTTTGTTTCTGTACAACCTTCCGGCAAAAGTAAGTCAGCTGATTCCGCCGATATTTTTAGTGACCTCGCACTGCCATTTTCATCGAAAAATTCCAGTTCACTGTCCGTCACATAATAAACCTCTGTTGTTGTCTTCCTACTACCCTCCACACAATCCCTGAAGTAGGGAAATGCATCACATACATCCAAAACTCCCATAACGATGGCAAGTATCATCACAGAAATATTAAAAGCCGCATTGCCGTTTTTCTTCTTAACGGCATTAATCAGGGTAATAACCGATATCACAACAATTACAACTGTCAAAATACCTATCCCCGCACAAAGCCGGCTTTTTACTATTCGCTTCCAAATTCTCCATAGCTTATTTTAATTCTCCTACCGCGAGCTTTACGGGTGGCCAATGAATACAATTTGAGAAGCTCGCGATTCAAACTAATATGTGAAAAATTAGCGTATATGATTTTTTCACACAGAGTCTCTTCTTTCCTTAAAGCCTGTACTGCATAAAATTCCCATTATGCGTGAACCCGTAAGCGGTATACAATTTCACGCCCATATCGGACGCAGTAATATGAACCGCTCCGCACCCATATTCCCTTGCCTCACCGACAACCCTGTCAAGCAATTCCTTCGCTATCCCCAGCCTTCTGTAATCAGGGTCTGTGTACATGCTTGACAAAATCCCCAGCCTACCACTGGGACAGCTAAAAATGGGCGGTCTTTCCACGAATGACATCCCGCTTGTACCTATCACCCTGTCGCCGTCCATCGCGAGCCAGGAAACAAATGTCCCGTCCGCCATGTGCCTCATATAGTAGTCCTTCAGGGCAGGGAACAGGTCAATATCCTCTGTAGCGCCTTCTTCCCTCAGCTGATTAATTCTCATTTTAATAAATGTATCCAGTTCACTTTCCGTCAATTTCTTATAGCTAATGTCCATTTAATCCAGGCTCCAGTTTTCAAATAATTCATTTCATCAATTATACAGGCTGCTTTCCATTCTTTCAGACGATTAATGTCCGGCAGGAAATGACAGCTGATCCGACAGACTCAATATCGTAATTTTTCCCGGTCTTGAAAAATCCCGTTTAATCATATCCTGTTTTCAATATCCAGATTCGGAAAATTTCCTGATTAAACTCATTCCGTTTTTTAATCGGGTCCGGAAAATTTCTATTTAAACTCATCCTGTTTATAATATTCAAATTCGGAAAATTTCCTGTTTAAACTCATCCTGTTTTTAATATCCAGATTCGGAAAATCTCTATTTAAATCCATCCCGTTTTTATATCCGGGTCCGTCTTCACGTACAGGAAGCATCCGGTGTTTTCAATATCCAAGATCTTATCCAAGATCTTATCCAAGGTCTGTCCCCAATGTAGAATATTATTAATTTAGGTCCGTCCCCAATGTAGAAAGGTGGTAGAGGGCGGCATGGAAATCGCCGTGGAATTCACGGATGTTGATTCCGGCGTACATTAGGGCGTCTCCCTTTAGGATAAGCTCGCTTTCGGAGCTGTCCTCGGCCTTTTCTATGTTGAATTTCTTTATGCTGTAGGTTTTTGCGGGGTCCAGACCCTTAAGCCTGATCCGGCGCGACTTGAAATTGGGATGGTGATAGGTTTCAACAACTGTCACAATCGCCTCCGACTTATCCTTTGATACAACGGACCAGCAGTCCCAGTTCCTGCTCCAGAGAGACGATTCAATACGGTAATAGTCGCCATTTCGTACAAGGCCGCTGAATTTGTGGTACATTGCCACCTGGGCAGGTATCATATTTCTGTCGGCCTCAGGTATCCTTGTAACATCAAGCTCGTACCCGAAGGTTCCGGCCAAAGCTACATAGCCACGGGTTTCAAAGGGAGTACTTCTCCCGACTGCATGGTTCGGACAGTCGCTGACATGCGCCCCCATGGTGGAAAGCGGGTAAACCATCGCAGTTCCCTGCTGGATGGCCAGCCTCTCTATGGCATCCGTATCATCAGAACACCATATCTGAGGGCTGTAATAAAGCATGCCGGCATCAAAACGCGCCCCGCCGCCGGAGCAGTTTTCCAAAAGCATGTTGGGGAATTCCGTAACAAGACGCTCCTGAAGCTCATAAACGCCAAGACAGTAGCGGTGGAAAAGCTCTCCCTGCCTGTCAGGCTCAAGTCCGAAGCTTCCGATATCCGTCAGCTGCCTGTTCATATCCCACTTCAGATATTCTATATTTGCACTCCTTAAAACACGGCTCACCTGACCGTAGGTATAATCAACCACCTCCGGCCTGCTCATATCAAGAACATACTGGTTTCTGGAAAGGGTTCCCACCCTTCCGGGAAGCTGTATTGCCCAGTCGGGATGCGCCCTGTATAAATCCGAGTCGGGACTTATCATTTCCGGCTCCATCCAGATGCCGAACTTCAGACCAAGCTTATTTACCTCGTCAACAAGGTACTTCAGACCGCCCTGAAGCTTGCTCTCATTTACAAACCAGTCACCCAGCGAATTATTATCATCATTACGTTTTCCGAACCAGCCGTCATCCATTACCAGCATTTCAATGCCGAGCTTCTTCGCCTCACGCGCTATGGACAGAAGCTTTTCCGTATCAAAATCGAAATAGGTTGCTTCCCAGTTGTTGATGAGAACCGGTCTCATCCTGTCCTTATACGGACTTCTGATGAGATGGTTCCTGTAAAGGTCATGGAAGGTCCTTGTCATACCGCCGATTCCGGAGTCAGAATATACCATCACAACCTCAGGTGCCTGAAACTCCTCGTCCGCACCAAGTCTCCAGCAGAAATCCTCAGGATTAATTCCCATCAGGACACGCACCGTATCGAACTGCGATTTCTCCGCCTGTGCGATGAAATTACCCGAATACACAAAGCTGAAGCCGTAAATCTCGCCCATGTCCTCGGTTGCGTCACAGGCCGCAAGGCCAAGGAAGGGATTTTCCTGATGCGACGACTCGCCTCTTAAGGACGAAACATAGTGCTTTCCATACCCCAGCGGCTTTTTGTCGATTATCCTCTCCCTGCCCCAGCTTCCATGCAGGAAAATAGTATCATAATCTCCCCCGTCAAACTCGACGCAGGCAGACATTATCCTGTTAATATACAGCGCACCGTCCGGCCTGCTTCCGCTCTCCGCAAGCGCCCTCTGTCCGGCTCCACCGCCGGTATTTTTAATTCGTACACTTCTTGTAATGGCATCAAGCCCCTCAAAAACCGAATAAACCAGAACAATCTGAAGTCCGTTGTAATCATCCCGGCATACAAGCTCCAGGGTAGTACACTCGTCATCCGTTCCAAAGGTTGCCGGAAGTCCCTTCAGGGCAGGCTTTCCCGCGTAAATCCTATAGGAATCGTAAGCCAGTGTTGTGGCACTATAGCCACCGGGAGACTTAACCGAAAAGGCATCTCCCCTGAAATCCCCGATTCCGTGGGTAGGATATTCAAACGGCGCACAGTCATAAAATGAGCATCTGTCCCTGTTGTTTACCGAAGGCACCTGCGGCATCTCCTCAAGTCGGCACAAATCCCCCACGCAGTCATCCGAAAGCCGTTTCCCGTAGTACAGATGAAGCACAAACTTCTCCTCATCAGCTATCTTTATCATATATGTGCTTTTAGGTGTATCAAGCTTAAAAATCCTGTCTTTTTCATTAAAAGTAATTCCCATATACAATTCTCCCGCTCTATTCTTTCAGGTCGCAAAATGCTTACACCCTCTGATATACGCATTCCCCCGCACATTGTGCCTCGGAATGCCAAATCTATTATACCCGTATTTTCATAATATAAAATGGTTTATCCTGCAATCAGACGGAATTTACCAGCGTACATACCGTTTTTTCCCCTCCTTCAGAAAAAACTCCGTGCTCTATGGGGAACTCCGTGCCCAGATACAGGATGGCTGCTGCCTCCATATTCTCTGAACCGACCTTGTTTTCCGTGATATTACAATCCGGCTCTGCCCTCTCCGGCAGGACATACTCCATGCTTCCCGCCTCCAGGGCAAGCCCGCAGCCGACTGCTTTCCCAAAGGCCTCATGAGCAGTCCATATTTTTGTAAACATTTCTGCCCGGTCCTTGGCCAGTGCATACAGCCTCTGCTCACCCTCACTGAAAAATCTGGCTGCAATCCTTTCATCCGCTCTTGCAGTCTGCTCAATGTCTATGCCCAGAAACGAATTGCCTGTCTCCGCCTGTAAAGCAGCCTCCGTCACAACAGCTACGGCCATATTACCTGCATGTGAAAGACTGAAGGAAACCCCCGGCACACCCTTTATAAAAGGCTTTCCGTGGTTATTATATTCATACCCCATATCAGCCTCCTTAAGACCTATACGCTTCAATCCTTCCCTTAGTGCCATTGTCGCCGCCAGGCTCAGTTCCAGTGCTCTCATATTTTTATATTTTTTAAGCTGCTCAAACCTCTGCTCTGAAATACCTGACATGGCCGCGTTGCAGCCACACCGTATCAGTGAAACAACCCTGTCCCGTTCAGCGGCAAAATCCTCATCCGAAACACAAACGCAGTATATTTCCGTTGAAAAGCCTTTAATTATCCTCACGTTCTGCCTCCTGTCAGCTCTGCACAGAGCATATTCACAGAGCATATTTTCTTCGTAATAGAATCGAACGGATATTCAGATAGTTATACATGCTTATAATTCATCAATAACGTGCTTTATCTTTATATCTGTCAAAAAAGTAATCGTAGAAGCTTTGTCTTTGTGATTTTGGTATGTCTATATTCTGCATTTCATACGCAAATCTCTCTTCAAGAATTATAGAATAAATTAAATCATTACCACATTCCTTATAAATCTGCGTCAATATTTCATTGTTTGAGCCATCTTCAGAAAATGCGTCCGCAATATCTTCCAAACTACTCGTGAAAATAATATTATCCGAAGTTTTTTCTACCGCCATCAGCCAGCCGCCCATATCATGGTCCCATTCATTTATTTTATCCAAAATGTCGCCGGTACATACACCAAGCTCTTTATATACTTCGCTATACCCGTCACCAACTACCGGAAGTACACCTATGAGATCACCGCCAACATTTAGAATCGCCTGTGCCCGTTGTCCTTCTGTACGTACTGTAAATACTTCACTGACACCATCCAATTCATTCTTAATGCCATCTAATTTTGACAACGAATCCAATGCATTATTTACTGCTTCATTTTTGAAAAAATTATTTAACTGATCTGTTATCTTATAGCTACAGTCAACAACCGTGGAGTTTTTCATATTATCTACGATTTTGCTATAATTCTGATATAATTCAACTCCATTTTTAATTGTACGCCCGGCTTCTGTATCTGCTGCCCAATTCTGCTCGAAAATATACCTCGAAACCACATAATCATCATCAGTACCCAATGAAGCAGAATAAAAAGTTTTTAATTCTAATATTGCCTGTATTGACGGATCTGAGTTTTTAACATTTGGATCTTTTTTTGATTATTTTTTATGGTATGTATTATAATCTACTTGTTTGGGTTTACTATATAAGCAAGTGGGATCTGAGCAATATATACGAATATGATCGTCATCAATGCGCTCGTATACGAAACTGCATTGATGTACGTTCAGGGGAGCAGGTGTTTGGGATGTTACCTCCTGAGCCTTACTTCCCTTTTTACCATCCTTAATGAATTGCTTTTGACATACCGAACAGGTGCCCGTGAGTGTAACCTTCCCGGTTGATGAATCTGTATGTGTTATCCAATTTACCTTATGCGATGCAAGCTTTAGCGTAATTCTGTCGCCCATTTCTTTTCCACAATTTTTACAGATTTCAACCTTGTAACCTGCCGTTACGCATGTCGACTTCTGGACCTTAAGTTTTGACTTCGCTTCATGCTCCAGTTTATTCTTGATTTTATAATCATAATGGTTACATACAGTACAATATCTGGAATATCTACCGTTCAGATAGCAGGTCTCCTTCTGGATACAAGTCCATCCTGTATATTTATGTTTACCTATTTTTTTCTCTTTTACACTAAAAAGCCTGTTACAAAAAACACATTCATTTGCAGTATATCCCTTTGTTTGACAGGTTGACGGAACATCAACCTTCCGTAAAACATGCGTTCCAACAGGCCCTATATATGACTCTACGGCATTACATCCGGGAACCGTACAGTTACGTGTAAATACAGCGCCGGTTTTACATGTTGCAACCGAACGCTCGACATAATCCGTCCACTGATGATTACCGGCTTTACATCCCGAAGGATCCTTCTGCTCTGCGATCGTAGGCTTATCCTTTGAAATAGATCCTGATGAATCTTCATTAACCGCAATTTCCTCAGTTTTTGTTGCATCGCAGTCAGAATACAGGCAATGATACTGGTATCGATTTACCTTATTATCAGATGAAATAAATACACCCTCACTCCAGTTATGTTCTCTTTTAGGAATGACTATCTGCTCTCCGAGCTGAACGCCACAACGGCTACACAGAAGCACCTTTATGCCTGTCGTCTTACAGGTCGGATTAACAATGGTTGTCGGAGCACCATTACTTATGTGACCATTTGCACATGGATTATTCTTCACTCCTGTTTCTGCACCGGCAACAGCACCCGCAGTGGAATTTTCTGCAGTTATAGTTTCTTTTATTGATTTAATCTCACTACATCCGGAATTAAGGCAATGATATTCATAATAATTATATACTGAATCCGATTTCACTAATTTCCCACTATCCCACCTATGTCCAAGAGCCTTAAGTACAGCTTTCTGACCTAATTCGGCACCACAACGGGAACATATCGAAATCTGCCAACCGTCATTCTCACACGTTGCAGCCTGTTTTTTCAACTGACCGCTATTTGTATGTCCGTTTTTGCAGGGATCCTCGGGCTCAACTTTACCGGTAGCCGGGATTGTAATTGTCCTGGTCGCATCACACCCGGAACGCTTACATCTGCAGACACCAGCACCTGTCTCTGTAGCCGAAGGTGCTTTTGTCACAGTATAATTCGATTCGTCAAAGAGATGGCCTAATGGGTTCGTATTTGTCACATTACGTTTTAACTTACATACAGTACATATCTCGTATGAGGATCCCGGCTGCGTACATGTAGCATTAGTTGATTCGGCTTTATAATTATGCTTTCCTGTAGGCCCAACCTGAACTATTTTGGTTTCACCACAACCTGAACACTTCTGCAGCATAGCCCCACCGGCATTACAGGTTGGAGCTTTTGTGTAATACTGGTCCGAATAATGATGTCCGGTTTTACTTTGCAGTACACATCCGCACATAGTACATCTCTTATCTTCTGTGCAGCTTGCCGAACTCATATTCGGCGAGTGTGACACACGACCGATCGACGCAGAATTTGTAACTACTCCACATTTTGAACATTTGTAATCCCTATATCCCTCTGAAGTACATGTAGGATTCGATACTGTCACCCATGTCATTGAATGACCGGTCCTGCTTTGTGCAACATAACCACAAACAGAACATACTTTGTCCTCTGTACAGCTTGCTGAAGACCTGTTAAACGAATGGCTTGGTACTTTATCCAGGTCTGCTGAATTAAAAACTGTTCCGCAACGCTGACAGATATAATCCCTGCGGCCCTTGGATGCACATGTTGGCTGTACCGCAGTAACCCAACCCACTGAAGGATGGCTACAGGCAGCTTCTACCTCCGTTACACTTAATGCAATAAAACACAAAACCACAGCAGACAGGCAAACTATAAAACGCCATATTTTTTTCTCTTCTCTCATAAACCCTCCAAAATATAAACATTACAAGTAATACAACACACAATAATATATGCATTTGAACACATACTACTCAACATAAAAATTATAAACCGAAAAAAAACTTTGTAAAGAAATTAATCCGTCTTTTTCCATACCCCCGGAGTTTTTCACAGCCCTTCCGTTTCATCGGCGTGCCGTATAAACTCAAAAATCCCGGTATTATTTTCCAATACCGGGACAATATCTGTCAACCCATTTTAAACCTCTTTCTTCCTGAACACAAGCCAGCCACCGATTACAAATACCGCAAGATATCCGGCTGCCAGTAAAAGTGACCACAGAACAAATCCTGTTTCCGGACCCGCGCCCGCAAGATTCTGTACACGCGTCGTAATAAGATAAGGACTGAGCTCAAAGGCTGTCTTTGATGAAAGAATGGCATCAATAAGCAGTGCAAGCAGCTGAAGAACCGTTGAAAATGCTATTCCGATAGCAAGGGAAGCTGCCTTCTTCCTGAAAAGGAAGGCAATAAAAACATCCATTGAGGCATATGCCAGAACCAGAAGCAACTGAGCTCCCATTGCTGCAAGATGTTCAGCGCCGAAGCCCGAACCCATTCCCCAGATGCAGGTTCCGGTCACAACGGCAACCAGAACTCCGAAGGCCCAGAAAATCACTGCTGCTATATCTACCGCAAAAAGCTTTGAAAAAAACACATCCGTTCTCGTGAAGCCCTTTGAAAGAACATTCTTTATCGTTCCCTCGCTAAAATCATTACATACAAACAGGGTAATGAATATCGGGAACACAATATTCATCTGCAGGAAGGAAGCTCCGTATGTAAAGAAATGCCAGCCCTGGTATCCCGGAATAATTCCCGTAACCTCCCCTGTAAGGGATGCCATCAGGGAAGATTGTGAAACCTTCTCAATAAGAAACAACGAAAATACATTTATTATTTCAATAACAAGTACTGCAAATGCACAGACATAAAAGGTTTTCTGGCGGAAAAGCTTCCGCAGCTCAAATTTTAAACTGTTCTGCATGGTCAGCCTCCTATTCTTTCCAGGAAATATTGTTCAATACCGTCAGACTGGTTCTGAATATTATTGACCATTATCCCGTTTTCAATCAAAAGCTTGTTTATCCGGCCGCCCATTTCTTCGGGAGAAACCGAATCTATATTATCGAAAACAACAAATACCTGATTCTCGTAATAAGAAATATTTTCTGCCGGAACAATTGCAGAAATCAGCTCCATGGCCTTCTGAACCTGGTCCACGGTGATGATAAGCCTGTGGTGGAATTTCCGGGCAAGCTCATCACTTGTAATCTCCTCTACAAGACAGCCCTCATTCAGAATTCCATATTTGTTTACCATTTTTGAAAGCTCATCCAAAAGGTGGCTTGAAATCATAAAGGTCACACCCTTTTCCCTGTTCAGTTTAAGGATAAGGTCTCGCACGTCCTTTATGCCCGCAGGGTCAAGGCCATTTACCGGCTCATCCAGTATAATCAGCTCCGGATCCCCAAGCATCGCAATCGCAATACCGAGACGCTGCTTCATACCAAGTGAGAACTTTCCGGCCTTTAAATCACCTGTCTCCGCAAGTCCCACATATTCAAGAATCGGATTGATTTTCGAAAAATCCTCTCCGTAAAGTGTACAGAAGGTCTGCATATTCTGCACAGCGGTATAGTTTTTATAAAGGCCCGGTGCCTCAATCAGAGATCCAAGACGCTTATCCGAAATACCGTTTGTCCTGTTTCCGAAAAGATAAATCTCTCCTTCGGTAGGAAAGGCCAGTGAAAGAACCATTCTCATGATAGTTGTCTTTCCGGCTCCGTTTCTTCCTATCAGACCGTAAATATCGCCCTTTTCGATGTGAAGATCAACTCTGTCTACAACTGCACGTTCATTATAAACCTTGGTCAGCTGTTTTGTTTCAAGTATATATTCCATACCAAAATCCATTCCTTTCATAAAATAATTGCCAACTGTTGTTGCTGTATATATATCACATTAACAGTTACATGTCAAGCCAAAGTAGAAATCTTTTTATCCTGCCGCCCTGACCTGATATTCTCATGATATAGTTTTTTAAGCAGTAAATCAACCTTTTTATCGGAGGAAATGCCCTGTATTCCTGTTATACCGCCTGTTTACTACTCCGCTGTGCCATATAAAGCTTATAATACTCACCCTTTTTCTGCATCAGCTCTTCAGGTGAACCGGACTCTACAATTCCGCCCTTATCTATTACAAATATCCTGTCCGCATTCCGGATTGTCGACAGACGGTGTGCTATGACAAAAGAGGTCCTGCCCTTCAGCATCGTCTCGATTCCCTTCTGGACAAGCTGCTCTGTGTGGGTATCTATACTGGAGGTTGCCTCGTCCAGTATAAGGATGGCGGGATTTGAAACCATAGTCCTGGCAAAGGCTATAAGCTGACGCTGTCCGGCCGACAGACCGGCTCCACGCTCCTTTATCTCCGTGTCATAGCCCTTCTCCTGCTTCATTATGAAATCATGTGCATTTACGGCCCTTGCCGCTGCCTCAATCTCCTTATCCGTAGCATCGAGACGGCCGTAACGGATATTGTCACGTATGGTACCCGTAAACAGGAAATTGTCCTGTGTCATGATACCCATCCTGCTTCTTAAGGATTCTACCGTTACCCTTCTGATATCCTTTCCATCGATAAGTATCCTTCCGCTCCGTATATCATAAAAGCGCGCAATAAGGTTGACAACGGTGGTTTTTCCGGCGCCTGTGGGTCCCACAAGGGCAATTGTCTCACCCGCCTTCACATTAAAGGACACATTATTTAATACCTTACACATTGTCTGGTTAGTACCATAGGCACTTGTTACCGTATCTGCAGTCCTTCCGTTGTCCGGTGTAGCCTTACTCCTCACAGTGTTATTCTTTGAGCTGTTATTCTGCTCACCGTTCCCCCGAACGCTGTCCATATTCTCCGCCCGATTTGCGGAAGACTGTCCGTTCATTTCCAAGGGCCCGTCATCATAGTCAAAGCTTACGTTCTCAAAAACCACGTCTCCCTTTATTTCCGGAAGAGCCTCAGCGTCCCTTTCATCAACAATCTCGGGTGCAGTATCAAGTATCTCGAAAATACGCTCTGCTCCCGCCACGTTCGTTACCATCTGATTGTAATAATTGCTCAGATTCATGACAGGCTGCCAGAACATTGCAATGTACGAGCCGAAGGCAACCAGTGTTCCTACAGGAACTGCCTGCGCCCCGACAATCCTCACTCCTATGTAATACATCACAATCAGTCCTGCTGCCCAGCAAATATCGATAATGGGTCCGAACAGATCGGAAAACATGCAGGCACGCACGAAGGAGGAATTGTGCTCCTCAACCAGTTCATCAAAGGTTTCCTGCGTCTCCTTCTCCGCATTAAAGCTCTGGATGACGCGGATTCCCGCAATATCCTCGTGAATGAAGGCATTAAGGTTTGAATTTTTCTTTCTGAAAAGCTGCCAGCTGTGGTGTGCCTTCCTCTGGTCCCACCAGACTCCCGCAAACATTATCGGAAGGCTCCAGAGCGAGGCAAGGCCAAGCTTCCAGTTCTTTATCATCATGATGATGACTACAGCAATAATTGTGACCGCATCGGGAAGCAGCGTCGTTACGCTGTTTGTAAGCACATCCTTCAGCGAATTTACATCACCCATTATTCTGGCTAATATCTTGCCGGTAGGCCTGCTGTCAAAGAATTTGAAGCCGAGCTTCTGAATGTGCTCGTACAGCTCCTGCCTGATAGTAACCAGTACCTCGTTCGATATGGTAGCCATGATATACATTCTGACCTTTATCAGCACCACCATTATCACATTTAAAACCACGCCCAGAATACAGAGGCTCAGCAGCCCCTGCCAGTTCTTCTCCTTAATATGGACGTTTATCGCCCGCTCTATAAGCAGCGGGTTGTATATTGAAATTGCTGTCGTTACGGCCATTATCAGCATTACTGCCAGAATTTTAAGCCTGTAGGCCAGCAGATATTTAAACAGGCGCACAAGCGTTACGCTTTTTTTCACCTCACGGGTTGTTTCGTCCTGTTTTGTCGAATTTATAGCCATTTTATTTTCCCTTTCTTTCTGTACCGGACTCTGCCACACTGCATTCCTTTACCTGCCAGAGTCCTGCCGTACCACTGTCCTTCACCGGTCCGGGACCTTCCATACCACCATCCTTCAGCGGTCCGGATTCTGCCGTACCACTGTCCTTCATGGGTCCGGGACAAATTCAGCAGGCCTCGTTCTGAAGCATAAAGGTCTTATAATAATATCCCTTTTTAGCAAGCAGCTCCTCATGATTTCCGCGTTCAATGATTCTACCGTCCTCAAGGACAATTATCTCATCTGCATTGCAAACTGAGGAAATACGGTGCCCGATGATGATTTTTGTCATGCCGCTGATTTCATCAAGCTTGGCCTGGACCTCCTTTTCCGTCTCCATGTCAAGTGCTGAGGTCGAATCGTCAAGGACAAGAATCGGTGCCTTCTTTGCAAAGGCTCTTGCCATGCTGATACGCTGCTTCTGTCCGCCCGAAAGACCGACACCGCACTCACCTATTACCGTTTCCGCCGAATCATCAAGCCTGCCGATAAAATCGGATGCACATGCCGTTTCAAGCGCTTCTGAAATCAGCCTCATATCCTCCTCGCTGCTTACTCCGAAGCCCTTGCTCAGCAGCCTTTCATTATCCTCATCCGGATTGTATTCCTTCAGCTGCTTATCCTCCTTTGTAAGCCTTCCGGCCTTATGTGTCTTTTCCCTGCCGTCTCCTGCTTCCTCTGAAACGACTTTACCGCCCAGACGGATGTTTTCGCTGATTGTATCCGAGAACAGGAATACATCCTGCATTACGGCAGCCGTGCTTTTTCTTACAACCGAAAGCGGCAGCTCCCTTACATCCCTGCCGTCAAGCTTTACCGAGCCCTTTGTCGCATCGTAGAAGCGGAGCAGCATATTTACGAGTGTTGTCTTTCCGGAGCCCGTAGCGCCCATTACACCAAGGGTTTTTCCCGCAGGAATCCTAAAGGAGACATCCTTTAAAATTTCCTTATCATCGATTGAAAGCGAAACATGCTCAAAGGAAACCTCTCCCGTTATATTTTCGGGCACAGCCTTTACCTCCGTCTGCCCTCCTTCTGCTTTCATGTCCGCACCGGCCGCAGGGTCGCATATTACAGGCTTCTCATCAAAAATCTTCTGAATTTTCTTTCTTGAAGCGAAGGCGGAAGCCAGCTCATTTGAAAGCCAGCCCAGCATTTCCATGGGCCAGATTGCATTTGTCGTATATTCAACAAAGGCTCCCATCTCGCCCAGTGTCAGCTCGTCCCTTATTACCAGCAGACCGCCGAAAAGCAGCGACAGAACCGTCAGAAGACGTCCGATCAGCTGGAAAATCGGATTATACTTTATCCAAAGCTTTGACTGCTTCATATTCAGGTCATAATACTTCCTGTTATGACCAAGGAATTTACCAATCTCAAATTTTTCACGCGAAAAGGCCTTTACAACACGGACACCTGCGAGATTTTCCTCGGCAACCGTGTTCATGTCAGCATTCTCCTCGCTTATTTCACCGTAAACCTTGTCAAGCTTTCTCTCCATGATGATTGCAAGCACTGCACAAAGCGGCATTGCAACCACCGGAAACAGTGAAAGCTTCCAGCTTATCCTGAACATGCAGATCAGGATAAGTGTTGTGTGAACAACAACCTGCAGAATCAGCATTCCGATAAAACCGAAGGCTGCCTGGATATGGTCGATATCCTCCTTCAGACGAGACATGATTTCACCGGTATTTGTTCTGTCAAAAAAGCCTATGGAAAGGCTCTGAAGGTGTGAAAAAAGCTTCTTTCTCATATCCGAAGCAATACGGAAGCTCGTTTTATCAAAGGTGAACTCCTTGATATATCCGAACAGCACCCTTCCTACGCCTACAACCGCCAGCAGAATCAGAAGCCCCACCAGCTTATCGGTCTGCCCGGCTCCTATTACGTCATCAATAATGCTCTTTGTCACCTGAGGCGCCACCATATCAAGTGCCTCATATACCACAAGTGCTGCCAATGCTATCAGATAGCAGTACCAGTACTTTAAAAAATACTTAAACATATCTTTCCCCCATTTATCATTGTTTCCGGCCCGAATCAGACGGCCTTAATCATTAAAAAAACCCGATGTAAAAACACCGGGGCAATCCACACATATATAGAATATTAAGCTGTCTGTTTTCCTACAAACTTCAGACCTCATATTTCACCATATACCGAGGTATTCTTACATTTGAAAATATATTCTGTTTTTTTGATTTCTTCATTCCACTGATACACATTTCCCTTACCTCGCTTTCTCTGTTATTTAAGTCAACACTGCCTGCAGTCAGTTCTCCTGATTGATCGTCATCTCTCCAACGCACCTTACGGATTATAACTCTTCATCTAATCGTTGTCAACCCACCCGTATGTTTTTTCTTTGTTTCTGTCAAGTAAACGGTCATGAATAGTAACTTGCATTTCACCTGCAATTGAAGTATTATTATTATGTTCTTTCAATAAAAAGAAATTTATGAATTACAATAAATCAAAAAAGGAGAAGATAATATTATGTCAACCGGAAAGGCAGTTTTATTCACATTCATTTCCATTATCCTGAAGGGCGGTCTTGCCGCACTTGTATGGATTCTGGATGCATTCAGCGGCATCGGTCTTTTCTGGAAAATTGTCATTACCATCATCATGGCCTATGACATTATCAAAGACCTGTGTTTTGCAACAGCCATTGCCGATTCAAACAAGAAGAACAGCGGTAAGTGGCAATGGCATGACAGAAAGAGAACGTTCCTCGGACTTCCTCTTTCGTTTACAAGATACCGCTTAACAACAGAAAAGATTATCGTAAGCGTCGGCTTCTTCAGCACAAAGGAAGAGGAAATCAAGCTTTATCGTGTTACCGACCTTTCAATCAAGCGTACCTTCGCTCAGAAGCTTCTCGGACTCGGAACAATCACTGTCCACAGCTCCGACAAGACAGATGCAAAGCTTGAGCTGAAAAACATCAAGCGTTCCGCAAAGGTAAAGGAGCTTCTTTCCAGACTTGTTGAGGACGAGCGCGACCGCAAGCGTGTAACAGGCCGTGAAATCATCGACGGACATCACGACCCTGATTGTGACTGCGATGCAGGATTTGATCACGATGCAGACGATCTGATTTAATTACCATTAAGTAATTTTGACCCTAGGGGGACGGGGTTGTTGGTTCAAAAATCTTTGATTTTGAACCAACAACCCCGTCC
>JAZQNG010000128.1:0-2704 GCA_045627205.1 Lachnospiraceae bacterium | reverse complement strand
GTACAAATTTGATATAATAAGATTCGTAGATACGCATGCAGTTACCCACTGCTTTTTAATATTTAAGTATTTTCCGGAGAAAAATATGTCTGCTTCCAACGCCAAAATAAAAAAATTATTGACCCTTATAAGTAAGGAAGAGCCCATTGAGCAAAAGCTTTTTAAGCTGGTGGCACTTATCGGTGTTTTTGCCAGCTTCGTAAACGGCATCCTCTATTTAACTCTTCCCGACCATATAATCACTTCCGTGTTCTGTTTTTTAGCGGGATTTTTCAGCCTCGGACTTATATATTATGTTCAGAAATCGGGTAAGTTCCTGCTGGCCTATCTGATATCTGTTTTTGGCATCTTCATCGGCCTGTTCATCGTTCTGTTCTTCTTCCAGGGTGCAAACAGCGGATACATGCTGATGATGGGCATGGTATTTACCTGTATGCTGCTGCACGGAAGGGTTCTGGCCATAGTAGCCCCCATACAGCTGCTCAGCTATCTGGCTGTTTTTGCTTACACCTATTATCATCCCGAGCACATCAGATATATAACCACTCCCGAAAAAAACTTTCTCTCGCTGATTATCGGCTGCCTTGGATGCGGTATTATTATCTGCGCGTCCCTGCGGGTATACATCGAGCAGTACAAAAAGGCCAATAAAATTGCCGAGGAGGCAACCAAAGAAGCCATTCAGGCCAGCGAAGCAAAGGATCGTTTCCTTGCAAATATGAGCCATGAGATTCGTACTCCTCTTACAACCATTTTGGGAATGAATGATATCATTGCCCAGCACTCCACCTCCGCCTCCGTCAATGAGTGGACAAATGATATTCGCTCTTCAGGCAGGGAGCTTCTGGACCTCATCGACAATATTCTTGATTTCTCACGCATGGGTGCCGGCAAGGAAAAGGTTCATGAAGCCATTTATCCTACACAGAGCCTTATCCATAAATGGGAATACACCGGTGAAAGCCTGGCAACCAAAAAGGGACTGGCTTTTAAGATGAACGTTGACAGAGACCTTCCGGAATTTATGTACGGAGACGAAAGCAAAATCAACAGAATTGTAATCAATCTCATAAGCAATGCGGTGAAATACACGGATTTCGGCATTATCAGGCTGACCGTATCCACCAAGCCCCTTTATGACAGGAATATTGCATTGACTGTATCGGTGAAGGATACCGGGCACGGCATCAGTGCAGAGCATTTAGAGACAATTTTTGATTCCTTCGAGCGCATTGATTCCAGTCAGAACAGGGGAATAAAGGGCACCGGCCTTGGTCTTGCCATTTCCAAGGAGCTGGCAACCCTGATGGGCGGAAACCTTTCCTGCAAAAGTGAATACGAGAAGGGCTCCGAATTTGATCTGAGCCTGTCACAGGAGGTTAAGAGTGAAGCAGACTACACCTCCGATTCCGCGAATTCAATCATCTTCAGCACTGCCTATGAAGCCCCCAACGCCCACGTACTGGTTGTAGATGACAGTGAAAACAACAGAAATATCGTTTCCCTACTCCTAAAGAAAACCAGAATCAGGCTGGATATGGCAGTAAACGGTCTGGAGGCTTTATCCCGCTACAAGGCAAATCACTATGATGCGGTGCTTATGGATTACAGAATGGCTGATTTGAACGGCATTGAAACCATGGAGCGCATTCGCTTTCTGGACAATGACGAAAACATTCATACTCCCGTAATCGTTATGACTGCCGACGTCGTAGGAGATGTCAGGGAACATCTGCTTGCTGCAGGCTTCGATGCGTACATAGCAAAGCCCTTCAGCGAATCCGCATTAACAGGCGTACTGTACAAATACCTTCCCAAGGAGCTGATTCAGGAGGTTGATGCTTCAGCTGCAAAAATCACACAGGATGCCTTTACCGAAGATGCGGACTATAACTCATTGACCTGCGGCAAAAGAATTTTACTTGTGGATGATTCCAAGGATATCCATGTTATTGCAGGCGCAATTCTGCGGGATGCCCAATATGAGGTACTGGATGCATATTCCGGCGAGGAATGCGTTGAAATGCTCAGCAAAATCTCAGAGGATCCTGACAGCACCCTTCCCTCCATGATATTGCTGGACATCAACATGAGGGACACCAGCGGCTACGATACCTTTGTACAGATACATAAATTAAAGGGCTGTGAATACATTCCCATCATCTTTATGACCTCCGAGACCTCAGTGGAGACGGAAGTAACCTGCATGGAGCTTGGTGCCGCAGATTTCATAACCAAGCCCTTTGTGAGAGATATTATGCTGGCAAGAATCCATAGCCACATCGTTACCTGGGATAAGCTCAGGCATGACATTGCCTCCTTCGAGGATAATTCCGGCTTTGATTCAAAGAAGCTAGCTGACATGGAAAAGCGGCTGACACCTACTGAATTCCTTATTGCCAAGCTTGTGTCCGAGGGCTACTCCAACCGTGACATTGCCGAAAAATCCAACTATTCCTACGCATATGTTAAAAAGGTTGTAAGCATTATTTTTGAAAAGCTTGGTATCAGCAAGCGAAACGAACTAAGAGAATTGTTTAAGTAAGCTCAAAAAAGCGGCCCCTCTTTTGTCGGGTGAAATTGACCAATAATCGTCGGAAAAGACGAACCAATTTCAGCCGAAAGAAAAAAGCCATGGCCTTTTCGTTGTTTTGACCTGAACAGTTGAGTAATTATGCACAGGAATAAAGATTTATGAAGGAAT
>JAZQNG010000127.1:0-4391 GCA_045627205.1 Lachnospiraceae bacterium | reverse complement strand
GTTTCCCGATGACAGCGGCGTTTTTGGCATATCCTCGCCTATAAGAAGTGCGTATTCCATCGATTTGCCGGAACTTAAAAGTCTGTTTATCAGGCTTGTGTCCTCTCTATTATCATTTGAAGTATGAATTACTCTTTCGTTTAATTTAGAACGTTTCCAAACATCATAAGATACCTCCTCTGTTACATCTCCACCGTAATACGCCGTATATGCAACATTTGAAGTAAATTTGGCTAGAACGGTGCTATCCGAGATATCTCCCAATGCCGCCTGCCAGATAAATTGTGCCGCTAAATAAACAATAACCAGAATCGCAACAGAGACTGAGATCCATATAGCAAACGCTTTTATCTTACCTATATCTCTCTTGGCACTATTATCATCCACTAACTCGCAAGAAAAATTTCCGCCTGCTTCTTCCGTCGACGAATTTCCACCTGCTTCTCCGGACGACTGTATCTCTCCTGCTTCTTTGGACGACGGATTTCCACCTGCTTCTCCGGGCGATGATATTCCGCTCACTTCTGCCGGCGATGCGACCCATTTCATGCTGCAAAAAATACCCACACAATTAATCAGCTTATAAAAAAACATAGAAAGTGCTATCCATACGCATAACCAAAATGTCATTTTGCTCAGGCCTTCATAAGCATCCAACAGCTTCATATCCTCCATGGAAAAAATACATTTCCACAAAATAAACGGAAATGAAATAGTCCCAAGCATATAAAATATACCGGGAAGCATCCACAATTTCCTGCATCTGTCAGTTACTTCATCGCCCGTTCCCGCCTGTCGCAACAAAATAATGAGTGACAGAACCAAAAACAGAACAATCATCACCAGACCGATCAATATCACTGATGTATTCATTGACAATACGTCTGCAATCTGCTTCATGACTATATACATAAGCCCATAGCTTAGCGCAAGGTCCAAAGCACATAACACAAAGCCGACTATCATCAACCTGATTTTTTTACGTTTTAACGCAATAATAAGAAAAATCATGTCGAGGATTCCGACAATTCCCGTCACCAAGGGTCTCAACAAACCAGTCCATCCGTCGCCTTTGCTTATTTCCGTGTAAACATCAACGGCCGTCACCAAAAGCATTATGACAATACTCGCCCTGAAAAGGGTAATAGCTGCCAATCTGAAATTCTCTCTTCGTTCAAATGTTTTCATAAAAGCTCCTAAAAAAGTTAGTTTTTGTCAGTCATAGTATTTTCATTTTTTTGCGCCTTTATAACCATGAAAACAGCGATTATCACCATACCGATAGCGATTCCAAGCAAATCCACCCAAATGTCTGAAACAAGCGGCCCCCTGCCTGAAAATATCTGTATTGTCTCATCCATAACAGCCGTAAACATGCCGACCATCAGGGCATCAATCTGATAAATCCAAAATCTTTTGTCGTTAGCAATTCCTTTCCTAAACAGACCCTTTTGAAGCAGTAAAAAGTAAATAAACAGACCGAACTCCAGACCAATAACAGAATACTCCAAAATATGAGCTGATTTTCTTATCAGCTGATTCAGCTGACCAAACTCGTCACTGATTCTGTCCACAGTTTCCACATTTACTCCGTGAATAGGCTCCAGCGCTGTCATAACCGCATCGCTTTCCTTCTGTGAATTTTCACCGTTTATGCAAGACTGCCCCCATACCACCATATAGGTCAGAACCATAACTACAATCAAAATATTACGTTTTTTAACAAGAGACACCCTTGTGCCCTCCCTTATAATTCAGATATTTGTAAACCCTTCGCCGCTTCACCGTTAGTTTATCCCCAAGCCTTCATCGAATTTCCTGTCTGAAATATCAAAACCTTTATGACTTCTCCCTCTTCATTGTGTACACCGTCCATGCCAGGAATATGATAAAGCCTGCAATATATACACAGGTTCCTGCCGGCCCGCCGATAAACCACTGCCCCACAATAAAGAATACCGACAAAACCACTTCCCAGAATGCTCCACCGTAAACATTAATTCCGGTCCTGCGCCCAAGCATCATTTCCGCAAAAACGCAGCGTAGCATCTGAACAGCAACCACAAGAATAAGTGCAAGACTTAAGTTCTTAAAAACAGCAACCGAAATCACTGTAGCTGCCGCCGACATAAAAATACTTACTGCATTCACCCAAAAAATATCATTTTCCAGGCGATAAACTTTCATGTAATTCTGAACCTGCAAATTAACCTTGGCGGTAAAAATGCATATAGGCAAAAGAATCGCCATGTAAGAGATGCTTTCCGTATAAGCAGGAAGCCATGCCGTCAGTAACAGCTGAGCCGGATAAAAGAAACAGAAACACCCGAACATAAATATCAGAAGCTTGCGCTCAATACTTCCGTAAAGTGCCTGAAGTTTATCCTGCGGAGCCTTTTTAAGTTCAGGAAAAAGCACCACCTCAATGGCACTTATAAAGGTCAGCACCATGTTCGATTCGCTGAAAGTCAGCGCAATTCTGCCGTATGTTTCCACTCCCCAGCTGCGCTCTATTCCGATTCTTACTATCCCGGTCACCAATAACGAAGCAACATTTGCAAACAGCAGCTTATACCCTATCGAAATATTATTAAGTGCCTCTTTAAGCCCCTGTTTTCGAGGTACTCCCCGAGAAAACACCAGCTCCCTGCAGCTGAAGGTATTTACCAGCAAAGCAAGCACCTGTCCTGCCGTGTATCCGACAACAATGCTCCTGTAATCCTTCGCATCCGCAAAAATAAAACAAACAACCGAAGCGCCATAAATAATAAACTGAAACAGTGTAGCCAGCGAGAACTCCTTAACTCTTCCCGTAGCCTGAAGGTAATAGGCCAATATATTTTTCAGATTGGTTACTGCTATATTCACAGCGACAAAAATCCAGATAAAGCGATAACCTTCATCCTCTGCCAAACAGAATCCGATTATTCCCACCAAAGCAGAAAGCAAAAGCTGCATAACCGCCATAAGCCTTATCTGTGTGGAGCATTCCGCCTTATCCAGAGAATCAAAAGATTTACCCGCTTCCTTCAGAAGGATACCGTCACACCAGCCAAAATGGAGCAGTCCCGCATATCCTACATAAAATATAAATATTTGCAGATATCCGTATTGTGCCACATCATTCTTCAGGACTCCCGGTACCACCAGAGTCACAACCAGTGAAACCGCCAGCCCTACCAGATTGGCTCCAACTGAATATCCTACCTTCCTTAAACTTCCCGAAACATTACCCATTTTTCAATCTTTTAAGTGCATGCAGCACTTTTCCAAAAAAATGATTAAGCTTATGTTTATAAGCAAAATCGCCCACAAGCATTCCAATTCCCGAATAATACCTGGCGTATTTCCAAAGAGAAACCCACAGAACCGGCCTGGCAGCCCGGCTCAGTGGTATTCCGCATGAATCATCACAGGCTGTATCCGAACCACAATCCCGTGTCCGAACGTTCTCCCCCTGAAACAGGCCTTCGGTCAGATATCCCAGTCTCATCTCCTGCATTTCAAGAGCCTTCTTCACAGTTTTCAGACGTTCTGCCGACAACCTTCCTTTGCACTCTTCCGAAGCAAGTATCGCCCGAAGCATTTTAACGCTCTCACCGGTATCATAGCATCGGAAATCCAGGCTCGAATAACCTTCTACACCGTCGTCCGATATTCCGCTGGTATTTCCCTGATGAACCCTGTACTGAATCACAGGCTTATCCAGAACATAAAACTTGGCAAACAAAAGAGCCAGGATTCCACACTGACTGTCATGACCGAAATCGGCACAGCCAAGCTTCAGATAAAGCTCCGCTACATCACGACTGATGCACATTCTGCATCCGACTGTTTTCATGGAACTGAATGCAGTTGAAAACTTCATCTGTCTGCACTTACCATCGTAATCCACACTTCCGGTACGCGACATAAGCCTGTTGCCTTCGCCGTTAATCTCCACGGCACCACCGTATACACATCCGGCACCTTTTTTCTGCATAATGTATGTCATCTGCTTTATCTTGTCCCTGTCCCAGATGTCATCCTGATCGGCAAAGAAAATAATGTCTCCCGTGGCTCTCTTTACAGCCTCGTAGAAATTCCTGCGCCAGCCAAGATTCGACTCATTCTCATACACATGCCACCTGCCCGTCAGGTCATGTTCCTCAATATAATTCTTCACAAGCCCGTAAGTATCATCCGATGAACAGTCATCACAGATAATCACTTCGTCCGCGACTCTGCTCTGCGTCAAAACAGAGTCGAGCTGCTGCTTAATATACCTGCTGCCGTTATAGGCAGTCATAACTACCGAAATACGCATTTTGTCCCCTTTATGCCGCCATCAGACGGCATCCCTTTATCCCATTCTGTCAACGCTGACTCTTAAATTCGCTGTTAATAGAAAG
>JAZQNG010000126.1:0-31333 GCA_045627205.1 Lachnospiraceae bacterium | reverse complement strand
AATATCATTATAACGATTTTTGGTTGTGAAGTCAAGAAAATATGATTAATTATATTTGTATCTTGATACCGTATTCTGAAGCTTTAAGGATTTGTCGGCGCTCTCGGCGGAGGTAACGGCGAGGGAATTCATGCTTTCAGCAATGTCCTCGGTTGAGCTGCTTATTTCCTCGGTTGCCGAGCTGCTTTCCGAAATGGTTGCGGTGATGGTCTTTACGCTGGAATCGATTTCATCAATGATTTTCTCCATTTCGTGGCTCTCTTCACGGAGTGTACGCATTGTATTGCTGATGCTCTGTGAGGAAATACCGTATTCTGTACCCATTTCAACAAAGGCTTCATAATCGGGAATTACCTTCTGAGTCATGAAGGCTGTGATATCCTGTGTACTGGAAATCATTTCATTTACGGCTCCGAGAACCTTTGAATTTACGCGCTTGATTTCATCAACGGCAGTGGAAATCTCGTAGCTGAGCTTTTCAACATCTGTTGCAACTACTGCAAAGCCAAGGCCCTGTTCTCCGGCACGTGCAGCCTCGATCTGAGCATTGAGTGAAAGAATCTGCGTCTGCTCGGCGATGGTGCTGATGGTTTCTGCAATTTCCTTAATCTGTTCAATTTTCCTTGCTTCCTCGCTTATTCGCGTGATGTTCTTTGAAAGCCGTAAAATAGCTGCCTTTGATTCGGATGAATGGGAGATGGCCATGTTCTTTGTCTCTTCAGCCGTATTCAGGGCATCGGCGGAAAGCTGTGTCACATTTTCGATAGCCTTTACAAAGGAATTGATCTTGCTGGTTGTTTCGGAAATGCTTGAGCTTACAAGCTCTACGGAGGCTGTACATTCCTCAAGGTTTGCACTGATGTTTGAAATGCTTCCGTTGATGGTTCTGATAGATTCGGAATTCAGCATGACTGAAGCATTTGTATTTTCACTTGACTTTGAAATTGTATCGGAGGTTTCTGAAACCATGGCGACAAGTCCGCGAATCTGTGCGATAAATACATTTATGGAATGGGCTACCAGCTCAAATTCATCGCCCGAATGGATGTTTACACGCTTTGTCAGGTCGCCTGAACCGTCTGTCAGATCGTCAATCTTTCCGATAAAGGTAACGAATGATTTTTCAAGCCTTCGCTTTATGAAGAACAATATTATAAAGGTGAGCAGGGTAAAGAGTACGCATATCATGCATAAACGCGTGGTCATATGATAAAGACCGTTGTCAATATCGGAGGAGTCCACATCAACTGCCGCAAGTGCCACTACATCGCCGAGACTGTTTTTTATCGGTGCATACGCACTGAAAAAGCTTCCCGTGGAATTTACCGTTAAGGAATCATCTGCAACGATTTTGCCGTCAAAGCCGTTACGCATGGTGTCGTTGAGGGGAACATAGTCCTCATTGACCGCTGTATTTACGGAAGCATCTGCATTTAAAATATATACGGCCCTGCCTTCGATTTTACGGATAAGGTAGGAATTTTTCATCGTGCTGTTGGTCTGGAAAAAGGACAGCGTGCTGTAAAGTGCCTCCCACGACGGGGTATGTTCATCTCCGGGGGCAAGCCCTTCAACCGCATCACCGTCAAGTGAGCCGGCTATAAGTGTTGCATGTGAAATTCCGCTGGCACGCAGCTGCTCCTCAAGCTCGTTTTTTGCGGTAAAATACCCGAATATACCAATACTCAGATTGCTTACGATCAGCAGGGCTGCGGTAGTAAGGAAAATCATGTTTGCTATGCTGAGCTTCCTACATTTAATTTTCATATCATTTGCTGTGTTTTACCCGTCACAGCTGCGGGGTGCTTAGTTTGAATTCCTGTTTCCTGTAATATGGCCGTTTGCATCGGTTTTCAGTTTTTCATTTCGCAGGGCGAACTGTATTCCCGATGAAATATAACTGTTAATAGCGTCACCGGTTCGTGTGAAGCCGAAAAGCTTTGTGGTTTCGCGAATCAGGTCCTCCTGCGTCAGGCTTATCTGACAATCCACGACATAATACGCTGCCTGAAGAATTTCCTCGATTGGAATATCCTTTATGTCACGCCTGTCGGGTGAATTCGGTTCGGCGGTCCGGAAAAAGTCGATGTTCCTGGGAGTAACACTGCTGCTCCAGACGAATTTTGTGTTTCCGAGCGTAATCAGATATTTACCGGGGTCGAGCAGTGAGCTTATATATTCCTGAAGCTTTGCGGTACAACGCGGAATGTCAAAGCTTGCCAACAGCCGTTTGCAAAGGTTGTCCTGCGTGATGGGTGCTTCGACCGTCAATATTTCATCAATACGCTTTTGGATTTCCTTTACATTGCCCTTTGCCATGAAGTCTTCGGCTGAAAGCGGTGTAACGGGAAGCGCTGCCGCAACGAATTTCCTTATTACATATTCATTTTTATTATCGGCAACAGTACGTTCTTCTGTAACACAGGCCGTCTCTATGATTTGTTTTTCCTTTTCGACCGGAACGGCTTTTATCGTATTTGCACCGGAAATAACCGTTTCGTTGCCGCTGCGTTCCAGCTCCTTTAGCCTTTTTAGCAGGATATCCAGCTCCTGCTTCCGATTGTCCCACCAGCCTATGGACCAGATTCTTGTAATGTTCCAGCCGAGTCCCTCGAGAACGTTTATCTGTGAAAGCTCTCTGTCCCTGGTGGTCTGTGCCTCCCGGTAGGAGCGACCGTCAATCAGGATACCGAGAAGATATCTTGATTCATCCTTCGGGTCTATGATTCCTATATCTATGCGATATGCCGAATGTCCAATGTTTGTTGCTGTTTTATATCCGTTTTCCTCAAGCAGTTTACAGATGGAGGAAATTGTTCCCTGTGCATCCGGTTTTTGGGCCGTGACGCTGTTGGCTCTGTTACGCAGGGTGCCGTTTTGGGCATATTCAAGAAATGCCTTTAATGCGGATACACCCTGTGATGATGTCCTTGCCAGGTTGATCTGTTCTGCGGTAAGGGAGGAGAATACCTTCATTTCATATCGGGCACGTGAAACGGCAACATTCAGCCTTCGCCATCCGCCG
This sequence comes from Lachnospiraceae bacterium, assembly GCA_045627205.1. Lineage (GTDB taxonomy): Bacteria > Bacillota > Clostridia > Lachnospirales > Lachnospiraceae > RUG11977. The sequence goes on along the minus strand of JAZQNG010000126.1, from coordinate 28,308 downwards.
TCGCGATTAAGCGGACCGAAGTTCATATAGGTTTTACCGTCCCTGTCGGTACCGTAGCCAACTGAAAAGAGTATTACATCACGTTCATCACCCTGCACATTTTCAAGGTTTTTGATGAACAGCGGTTCCTCCTGGTTGAACAGCCAATCCTCCAATACGGAGTCTTCCCTGCAGGCGTTCATTATCAGGTCGTCTATCAGGTTTGACTGGGAAATGTTGAAGGTGACAACGCCAAGACTTAAACCGGCTGCTTCTTTATCGTAGCATCTTCGTCGGATTTCCTCCACGATTGCTTCGGCCTCGGCATGGTTCTGACGTGTTTTGCCGCGGTCGAAGAAGCCGTCAACATGAACAAAGGATACCTTTGATTCCCTGTCATTGACAGAGGGGAAGGTGTATAGTCTGTTTTCATAAAATTCGCTGTTGCTGAAGGCAATAAGACTTTCATGCCTGCTTCGGTAATGCCACAGAAGATGTGTCTGCGGCAGATCGAGCGCAAGACAGTCATCCAGGATGCTTTCAAGATCCTCTGTGTCCAGATTCTCCTCATCGATGGAATCGGACATAAAGAATGATGTAGGAGGCATCTGGTTCGGATCGCCGACTATGACTGCCTCACGGCCCCTTGCGATGGCGCCTACGGCCTTTGCGGTAGGAAGCTGGGAGGCCTCATCAAATACGACAAGGTCGAAAAGCTCCGAGGCGGGGTCCAGATACTGGGCTGCCGAGAGGGGACTCATCAGCATACAGGGAGTGAGCCTCGGAAGAAGGTTCGGAATCTGGGAAAAGAGCTTCCTGATTGATGTTCCGCGCCCATTGCTTTTTATTGCACGCTGAAGGATTCCGGTTTCGGAGCTTTGCGCTGAGGAGACCTGGAAATTCGGGACATTTGCGGCCAGCCTTGCGTATATTTCCTTTTTGGTGAGCTCCATTACCCTCTCGTCAAGCTCCTTAAACTGACGGATTTTATCGTTGAACAGAGCATCCGAGAAGCTTTTCAGGTATTCATCGTTGTCAACAATGTATGAAATAAGGCTATTGCTTAAGGCCTTCAAATATACGGGAACAACCGTGTCGTGGTCGAGTCCGCCGGTGTAGGCCTCAACAATGTTGCCTATACCGTAGCCTGCCGCAGTTTCCGCGAAGCTGTTCCACAGGCAGACATCCTTCAGACTGTCGGTATTAGCTGCGATATTGTCACAAAGAGCAGCTTCGGACTCAAAAAATGCCGAATCGGAAGCGGGTGCGGCAATGCGTCCCTCGCTGTATAGGGCTGTCTGTGCAGCTTTCATCGCGTCGAAGCTATTGAATGCATCGTTTATCTGAACAGACAGCGAACGGTTGCCTAAGCAGTTTTTTCTGAATTCGGGTGACGGAAGAAGCGCTTCAAGCTTTTGGGCAGCATTCTGTGCATTTTTAACTGTTGTGCGCAGGGCAGACCATTCTGCTTCATTTCCGTGCGGCAGCTCGAGCAGAGCCTCATGATAGGACTGCAGCTGCATGTTATTGGAGTTTTCAAGCTTTTTATAATTTAAAAGAGCAGTAAGCTCGTCCGAAAGTGTTTCCCTGTTAATTCCGATTTTTGAACAGGAGGAGAGCTTTCGTACCAGTGAGTTCATTTTTATGCCCTTCATAAACAGGAAAGCACCCTGAGCCTCCCTGTATTCATTCAAAAGGCTTCCCGGATCGCAGGTAAAAAAGCTTTCATTCCATTTTGTGAGAAGGGTGTTGTATTCATCGTACTGCTTTGAAAAACTGTCGCACAGGGCAAGCAGACTGTTGAAGTAGCTGCATGGGTTTTCCTGCTGTGCCCAGATACGCGGGTAGTTAAGCCAGGATTTAAGAATTACGATAACATCACTGAAATTCTGAATGTCAGCATATGTCACAGGTTCTGCAATGCCGCAGGCGGAGGAGAGTGCCGTGACCTTATCTCTGAAAGCGGACAGAGCAGTGCGGTAGGCTTCTGCAAGCTCTATAAGTCTTGTGTCCAGTGAATGGCTGTATTCTGCCTTTTTTATACGTGCAAGCGGATGCCCCGAGGGATGGCCCAGAGTCCTTCCCGCAAATACAAGATTGTTTACGGCCTCCCGGCAGCTGTCGAGCGCTGAAGCATCAAGACCGGATAAAGCTGCTCCGTCAAAGGTTACACTGTCAGGCGCAGAGACGTTTTCTTCGTAGATATTTATCAGATCGTAGCAGGACAGGCCGCCGGCCTGCTTTTTATGCAGTGCCTTCCCGTATTTGTCAAGCTCTGCACGAAGCTTTGATATTTTTTCGGCATTCCTCAAAAATTCCTCGGGGGAGGTTTCCTTCGTGATGCTGCAGGCAGCCTCCAACTGGTCCAGTACATCACGCTTTCTTGATTTATTTGAATGGAGCTCAAGACAGAAATCCCCGATTCCAAGCTTATTGAGTCGCTTTTCAACTACAGAAAGGGCTGCCATTTTTTCGGCTACAAAAAGAACCCTCTTTCCTGCTGCAAGTGCATTGGCTATAAGTGCGGTGATTGTCTGGGATTTGCCGGTTCCGGGAGGTCCATGCAGTACAAAGCTGTTACCTCTTGCGGCTTCCTTTATGGCGAATGCCTGTGAGGCATCGGCTGAAAGAGGAAGAAGGACATCGCCAACATCAACGCTTTCACCGATTTCCATAGGCTCGGCATCCCATGCAAGCTTTTGCTCAACAAGGCTTTTTACAACCTTGTTTTTCTCTAAATCTGCAGAACGGTTGCGTATATCGTTCCACATTACAAACTGTGAAAAGGTGAAGATTCCAAGATATGAAGACTCAAGGACATCCCACCTTGGCTGGTTCATTATAGCCTTCCGGATGATTGTGAATACGGTGGTCAGGTCTATGCCGTGTTCGTCTGTAGGAAGCGTATTCAGGGTGTTTATGACAATGTTAAAATCCTGCTTTAACTTTTCTAATATGGTGATGTTCATCTGCGGCTCGTCGTCACGGAGCCTGATGGTATAGCCGCCTGCAGCGGATTTTCTGAGCATGTCTATCGGAACAAGGACAAGCGGGGCATAGCGCGGCTTTACACTCTTGTCGGTTTCGTACCAGCGGAGCAGTCCGAGTGCTATATAAAGAGTATTGGCACCGTTTTCCTCCATTGAGGATTTTGCTGTACGGTACAGCTCCTTGATTGCTCCGGCAAGCTGGGTCTCGCTCATGGTACTTCTGAGACGTCTGCTTTTGAATTCTGATTCGAGAAGCTCGCTGCCGGGGAATATTTCATGTATTTTATCAAAGGTGATGTCTGCCTCCGAAATCTGAAAATCCGCCGGTCTTGGAAGAACTGTAAATTCTCCGCCGTCAAACAGCGTGTCCTCGAGTGCCGCAATGGAATTTGAAAGGAGCGGAATCAGATTCTTGGACATACGCAGGTTGATAAGCTGATTTCTGAGTCCAAGGTCAAGAAGCTTTCTTTCCCACAGGGTTTTTCTTGTAAAGGAAGCCCCGGTTTCGTTTAGCTCAAGGCCTGCAGGCGAAATGCTTGAGGGGGCAGCCTTTTCCACCGTGGAGGTTATGGTTTCCCTTGCAATTTCATAGCCGTTTTCGGTCCTGACACGAAGGGGAAGAGGCGTTATGCCGCTCATTCTTGCCCGTTTTATGTCTATTATATATTCTATTTTTTCAAGCTCGGTGAAATGCTTCGCGGCTGCAGCAGCGGCCGACTCAAAGCTGTCGTTGTGTCCTGCCGTGAACAGTGTACATTCAACAACGGTGAGTTCGTTTATTCCATTTGCCATCCTTTTTGTGATGGCGGAGGAATCGTACCGGATGGACTCCGGGAATGTCATTTCCTCAAGCCAGACACCGGCAAAGGCATGGTCGCTTTTCAGTATGATAAAGGGATTCAGACCTACGGCCTCAAGGCAGGAACAGAAGCAAAGGGAAAGGTCGAGACAATTTCCCATTTTCTGCTCTAAAACAGAGTCGGCAAGACGTATGCGCTGACCGGCCTCCTCGAAGCTTGCGGGCGCCACACAGTATACTATGTTCTGTTCAACGAGGGCCTCATAAATTGCTGCAGCCTGCTTCAGGACACGGTCGGGGTCCTGAGTCTGATAGGCATTGAAGGAGGGATCCTGTGTCCAGCCGCCAAGAATCTGTGATGCCCTGGAGATAACCTGCGCGAGGCAGGGATGGTTTGGAATACAGAAGGCTGAAAGAACCTCAGGTGAAACTCCTGTCCCGCTCCATTCATCAAAGGCAAGAATAGAGATTTTCCTGGAAATTCCTGTGGCAATCCTGTTGTTTATTAATAAATCGAATGATAAATTTAAAATTAACTTTTCTGTAACAGACGCGAAAACAGGGATGTTGAACTCCGGTTTTATATCTGTAATGATGATTTTGGAGCCGGCGGAAATATAATCTATTTCCCTGCATACGGGTACAAGAATATCATCAGACGCAGAGAGCCTGAGTGTAAGGTGCTCAAGGGCGGTATCGCCGCTATTGGTGATTTCTATCGAACGCAGAACAGGAAAACCCGACCTTAACAGACTGTAGTTGATGACCGGGGTGATGTCCGCATCAATGCTGCAGCTTACGTCGGGGATTTTTTCACATTCCGTGGCCGAAGCTTCTTCTAAATTATTTTCTATATCGGTAACCGGCAATCCGGTAAATTCTTCTGACATTGCGTCCTCCCCGTTAAAAATACTTATCCTCCCAAATAACCGCTGTATACTGTTGCTTTGTACAGCCCGGAGCATTTGGTCAGACTACCCCATTTATACATTCAGTATACCATATTTGTATTTTATTTATCAAGGAATAATTAAGCATTTTATTTAACCTTTAAAGGATATTAATAAATCCTTAACTTGCGTTATTTATTGTAAAATGTTATATTGTTGCGAGGGCTGTTTTTTGGCTTGAAAATATTGAGGAAAGTGAATGACAAATATGCTTGTAGTTAATAATGTAACAAAAAAATATGGTAAGACTGTTGCCTGCAATAATCTGTCCTTTACTCTTGAACCGGGAAGCATGACAGTTCTTTTGGGACCTAACGGAGCCGGGAAAAGTACCATTATGAAGTCCATGATCGGATTCCTTAAGTACAGTGGGGAGATAATGGTTGAGGGTTTTGTGAATAAATCCGTTGAGGCTAAAAGTATACTTGGATATGTTCCTGAAATACCTGCCCTTTATCCGAATCTGACGGTTTCAGAGCATATGGAATTCCTTGCAAGAGCTTATAAAATGCGGGACTACAAAAGTAGAATAGATATGCTCCTGGAGCGGTTTGAGCTGGCTGATAAACGTAAAAAATTCGGTGATGAGCTCTCAAAGGGTATGCAGCAGAAGCTGAATCTCTGTCTCGGCCTCCTGCCGGATCCGAAGTATCTGCTGCTGGACGAACCGATGATAGGACTCGATCCCCATGCCATCAAGGAGCTGAAAAATGTAATAGAGGAAATGCGGCAGAATGGAAAAACCCTGCTTGTAAGTACCCATATCATCGACAGCGTGGATATGCTCTGGGACAGGACGCTCATTATGCAGAACGGTGTTATTAAGGCCAATGTTACAAAGGCTGAACTTGATGGAAGCGGTAAAACACTTGAGGACCTTTTCTTTGAGGTTACTGAAGGCGTTGGAGCTGATGAGGTCAGAAACTCGGAAACGGACAGCAGCACGGAAGATGAAAAGCAGGATGAGGAAAAAACCGTAAAACCCGTCAAGGGCCTGCTGTTCGGGAAGAAAAGAGGCTGAGAATGAAACTTTTTGGATATTATGCATTTCATACATTTATAAACACCTTCAAAAAGCTTTTTAAAACCTGGGTGGCAGTTTTTATTCTTGTATGCGTTGTGATGGGAATCGGTTTAGGTCTTCTTGCGGTGACGATTGCTGAAAACACACCCGGGGAGGACGAGGATGTCATCATACTGGATACGGAATACGCTGATTCAGAGTCGGATGTGCTGGCTGAAGAATCGGACGATCTTCCGGAGTTTATGTCAGAACGCGGACTTGTTAAAGCGGACATTATAGAGCTTGTTGTGTCGGCAGTGGTTTTTGGTATGCTTGCGGTTTATGTATTCAGCTCCAAAACAGCCTCGAACATTTTCAAGCCGGGTGATGTATCCATACTGTTTTCGGCACCTATAAAGCCACAGTCGGTTATGCTTTTCAGGCTCCTTGCTTCAATGGGACTGCAGCTGGCCGTATCCATATATATGCTCGGACAGCTGCCGAATCTGATTGAAAATGTCGGAATGAGTGCGTGGGGTGCGATTGCGATGGTATTAACCTGGTCGATTGTACTTATCAGCGGTATGCTTCTCCAGGTTGTTGTATATACTATCGGTTCAAAGCATCCGATTTTCAAAAAATATGCGGGAAAGGTGCTGCTGGGTATATTCCTGCTGATTGCAGCCGCATATCTCGTTTATACAAATCAGACCGGTGGCGACTATCTTTCCGGTGCCGTTGATATGTTTACAGGGGAGAAAACCTGGTGGATACCGTTCTGGGGCTGGCTGCGCGGCTTTTCGATGAGCGCTGTTGCAGGAAACACGGTTGCTTCGCTTGTATATCTTGGGCTTACGGTTGTATTTTCTGTAGTCCTGATTCTCATCATCTGGAACATGGATGCGGATTTTTATGAGGATGCTATCGGAAGTGTCGAAAGAACGGCCGAGATAATTGAGAAGGCAAAAACAAGCAATGTAGGCGGTGTGGCGCGTGTGCGTAAAAAGGACCGGAGCGACAGGCTTAAAAGGGACGGCTTCACGCATGGCAGCGGAGCAAATGTATTTTTCTTCAAGACCATGTACAACAGGTTCCGTTTCAGCTTCTGCGGTATCCTTACAAAAACCACGCTGTTTTATACAGCCCTTGCTGTACTGATGGCTTTTATATTCCGTGATGTTGAGGAATTTGATAATTTCATACCCGTGGCACTGGCACTTCTGCTTGTCGTATTTTACAGGACACTTGGAAATCCGCTCCAGGAGGATACCTCACGGTTCTTTTTTACAATGATTCCTGAAAACATGTATGCAAAGCTTATGTATTCGCTTGTCGGCGGTTCGCTTTGCTGCCTGATGGATCTGGTGATTCCGATGACGGTGAGTGCCATCATCGTTGGGGCTGCTCCCCTGACTGTCATAGGCTGGGCGCTTGTGATTGCCAGCATGGATTTCTTCGGTACCTCCGTAGGCACATTTATCGGTGTTTCGGTACCTGTAAACGGCGGAAATACCATAAAGCAGATGATTCAGATTCTGTTCATGTATTTCGGAATTGCTCCTGCAGGAATTCTTATTATAATAGGTCTTATAACAGGAAATGTTTCATTGTTTACAATAATTGCCGCTTTGGTGAATTTAGGATCGGGTGCCGTATTCTTTGCACTGACACCGCATTTCCTGATAAACGGGAATCAATAATGGGGGGATAAAGGATGAAAAAATCGTTTGTTTTTGGTGTGGTATTTCTTGTACTTTTTCTTGCTTTTACAGTCCTTGTGTGCAAGGTTGATGTTTCACCTGTCGGACAGCAGGGGACAGATGTCGGTTTATCAACCCTGAACGTGAAATTCAACAATTGGTCCGGTTCAAACCTGACAGCCTATAAGGTCAGTGAAATACTCGGTTATCTGACCTTCCTCATAATTGCGGTTTTCGGCTGCCTTGGTATTTACCAGCTGATAAAGAGAAAATCGCTTTTCAAGGTTGATGGCGATATAATAGCGCTTGGTATTTTTTATGTGGTTGTTCTTGGACTCTATGTAATATTTGACAAGGTGATAATAAATTACCGTCCCTTCTGCGAGGGCATGGAGGAGCTGGAATCCTCATATCCGTCCTCACATACGATGCTGGTATGTTGTGTGGCTATGACTGCCGTATTCCAGGTCGGAAAACGCATTGCCAATCCTACCTTGAAGAGGGTTCTCACGATTGCTCTCCGCACGCTTGCCGGCGTAGTTGTTGCCTGCAGGGCGATATGCGGTGTACACTGGATTAGTGATATCATCGGTGCGGTTCTTTTATCCTTCGGCCTTGTTGGTATTTATGTGGGTGTATTTGAAAAGCTGAATGGCGGAAAAATGGTGAAATAATAGTATTGTTTCCAAAATTTCCCTTGCAAAAAAAGGATATTTGATGTAAAATCTCACTGCTTGTCGGATGGAAAGCGGTTACATGTTTGACATTTTTGAGAAATATCAGGTGGTTTAGGAAGGTAAGGTTTCAAATTATGTATTATCAGATAAAAAAAGGCTCAGACAAGATGAAAATCGATGATATCATGGAGCTTTTGAGCCAGACACACTGGGCCTGCAACAGATCCAGGGAAACAGTTGAAAAGGCGATAGCGAATTCGCTCTGCTTCGGAGTATTTGACGGAAACGGAAAGCAGGTAGGCTTTGGACGGGCTGTCACCGACTATGCCACAATGTACTATCTTTCAGACATCGTAATAGACAAGAGCCTTCACAGACAGGGACTCGGTAAGGGCTTTGTTGAATTTATAAAGTCGGTTCCTGAGCTTGAAAACCTCTGGGGCTTCCTTGGAACAACAAAGGCAGAGGGCTTCTACAATAAATGTGGTTTTTCAAAGAAGGATGATTTCTTCATGGCACTTCCGAAAACTGAAGTGAATGGCATTTTTCATCTGACGGACTGAAAAATTTTAAAACAAAATTGGTATAATTTCCCTTAAGCAGGTAAGGTAAAATTCCAAAGCTGCTTAAGGGAAATTTTTTTATTATCCTCTTGACTCTCACGTACCGTCATAGTTTATATTATTATTGTAATGGTTACGACGTCATATACCAAATACATTTTATCATTACAATATCTGCAAAGGAGATTGCTATGGAAGAGAGAATGAAAACAGTTCATGAGGTAAGTGAGCTGACAGGTGTGAGTATACGCACGCTTCACTATTATGATGAAATCGGTCTTCTGAGTCCTACTGCATCGACGGATGCGGGCTACAGGCTGTATGACGATACATCCCTAAGAAGGCTTCAGAGCATCATGCTATTCCGGGAGCTGGAGTTCTCGCTGAAGGACATCAGGCAGATAATTGACAGCCCGGCCTTTGACCGCGACAGGGCACTGGATGACCAGATAAAGATCCTGACGCTGAAGCGGGACCATCTGAACGGGCTGATAAAATATGCTAAAAGCTTAAAATCGAAGGGAGACAGCAAAATGAGTTTTGAGGAATTTGATAAGAGTAAAATAGAGGCATACCGTAAGCTTGCAAAGGAGACCTGGGGCAAAACGGAGGCCTATAAGGAGTTTGAAAAGAAGGATGTAGCTTACACGGAGGTTGAACGGAGAAAAAATGCCGAGGATATGATGGGGCTTTTTTACGAGTTCGGTGACATGAAGGATAAGGATCCCGGGGATATGTGCGTACAGGCGCAGGTGAGGAAGCTGCAGGACTTTATCACGGAGCATTATTATACCTGTACGGACCAGATTCTTGCAGGACTTGGGCAGATGTATTCGGCTGGCGGCGAGATGACAGAGAATATTGATGCGGCAGGCGGAAGGGGCTGTGCGGAGTTTGTGACGAAGGCAATCGGGATTTATGTGAAGAGGGGATAAGCTATTTTCCCCCACCAAACTTTCCAATATAATTTCTTGAAGCCGGACGCCCTCTTGTGGTAAAATATACATAGTTTCTTTAACGTATATATTCTACCACAAGAGGGCTTTATTTATGCTTACAAAATTCGATTATCCGGGGATTCTGGATCTGGAGCGGAATTCCAGCGAGGATGTAGCCAGACCGGCTTTTTTTGAGGACCTGAATTTAATACAGATAATAGATAAAATCAGCTACGAGTGGGGCGAGCAGCTGGAGACCTACTTTTATTTCCCTGCGAACGAGGCGTCTGAGGAGTATAGGCGTAGGGTGTACAGGGACATTAAGGGTCTGGGGCTGTACCCTGCTTTTATGAGCTTTGTGGAAAGAATGAACAATGCGGAAAGGGCGGCTCAGAACAGAGTGGACTGTGTCCAGCCGCTGCAGAAGGCTGCGTGGAATATCTGTTGTGCGGTGGAATATACAGAGGGCGTTTGTGACCTTAAAAATGCTCTTTCAGGGGTGCGCGCGGATATGTGCTCCGAGGGTGTCGGAAAGCTCTCGGATTTATTGACGGAATATACCTCAACAGAAGAATTCTCAAATCTGATGATGGAGGCGCGGCAGATGCTTTACAGAATGTCTTCCTACCGCGTGAGGATGACCTATGAAAACAACAGGGTTGTTGTTGAATCCTTTGAATCAGACGGGGCGCAGCCGGATTATGAGCAGTTCCTCAGATTTTTTAATACAGAGAAGATAAAGGATTTCATCAATCCGTTTGACCATACCATTGAACATGCGATGCTTGAACGTTCAGTGCTTTCAAGGTTTGTAAAGAATGAACCGGAGTTTTTCACTGAGGTGGAAAAATTTGAAAAACAGTATCCGGAATATATTCTTCCGGAGCTTTCGAAGGTGAAGAACGAGGTACAGTTCTACCTTTCCTTCTGCAAATTCCAGATGAAGCTGGAGGAGAAGGGACTTGATTTCTGCTTCCCGACCTCAGATGCTTCAAAGCAGGTAAATGCCGTAGGGCTGTATGACCTGGCACTGGCCTGCGCGAACATGGAACGCACCTTTAGTGATGACGGGGACTATGTTGTACCGAACGATTTTTATCTTGCTGAAAACGAGAATTTCTTTGTGCTGACCGGTCCTAATCAGGGAGGAAAAACAACCTTTGCCAGAAGTCTCGGACAGCTTGTGTATTTCACAAAAATGGGGCTTGCAGCACCGGCACAGAGTGCAAATATCCATTATTATTATGACCTTCTGACTCATTTTTCGGTGGAAGAGAGTGTGGAAACAGGCAGGGGCAAGCTGAAGGAGGAGCTTATCCGTCTATCGCCGATGATGGAGGAAAAGTATATAAATTCATTTGTCATAATCAACGAGCTATTTACGACAGCAGCCAGCTACGATGCCTGCATTATGGGCAAAAATGTGCTGAAGCACTTTATAAAGCAGAAATGCCATGGAATATATGTTACACATCTGCACGAGCTGTGCAGCGCGGATGAATCCGTTACCGGAATCTGCGCAATGCTGGACGCGGAGGGAAGGCAGAATTACAAGGTATCACGTGAAAATATCGAATATGCGGATTGTGCGAAGAACCAGGTTAATAAGCACAGACTTGGCTATGAGCAGCTTAGGGAGAGACTGGCAGTAAGAATTCATTAATCTGACTGTGTGTTGGAATTACATGGAGAGGCATTTGATATGAAGGTGAATCTTTTATATCCGGACCGTGAATGGGCCGGAACCGAAAAATATTTTGATAATAAAAGCATAGTTGCCGACCTTGGCTTAAAGACGCTCTTTTCGATGGCCTCGAAGGATGTTATCGTGGAGGACGGGGTGGTCCGGAAGGTGCTGGAGGGCGACGACTTTATCAGCGATGTCATGAGTAAGGTCATGATTGTTCCGCTTAAAAACAAGGAGGATATTTATTTCCGACAGGATATTGTACGCGATGCCCTGGAGAATCCTGCATTTTTCCTCGAAATGTACAGAATTGCAACCGAACTGTCAACCGAGCTGAACAGACTTGTAAGGGTGGACGGCAACAATACGAACAGTACGGATGCCTCATGGATTGTTACGAGAATTCACGTGGTTCGCCTTTTTGTTGAGACACTTTCGAAAATAAAGAGATTTTTTAACGGGTATGAGGGTACATTTAAATCGGTTGGAATTGCAGGCTTCGTAAAGAATTTTTTGGATGATTTTGATGCCGAAACTGAGAGCAGATACCGCAAATTCCTGGATTCCGTAGATTTTTACGTGAGTGACCGGGCAATGATTGCCGGTGAAAATATGGTTTCCAAGCCTAAAATCGTACTTGAATGGGGCGTCGGCGGAGGCCTGAAGCTGGCGCGTCCGCAGGTTTCATCAATTGAAACCACCTATCAGAAATACAGGAATCCAAACAGTACGCTGACAAAAATCCGCGAAATGATGGATAATACACATGCGCCTGCGGATGCAATTACAATTGCCGGTGACATCACCTATGAGAAGCAGATGAACGATCTGATACTCAGTACAATGAGGTACGTTATCAATTTTATGACGCCCTTTTACGATGATTGCACGGCGTTCTTCTATCAGCTGAGAATCCAGATTGCCTTTTACTGCGGGGCCATTTATCTGAAAAAGCATGTGGACAGGTTCAAGCTGCCTATTTGCATGCCCGGTGTGTGCAATCAGCGGGATATGGTTTATGAGGACCTGAAGGAATTTGTGATGTGCATTGAGCAGCGTGTCACGGCAGTCGGAAATACAAATGAAATCAGGGATAAAATGCTTTTTGTAATAACGGGTGCAAACCAGGGCGGTAAATCTACGTTCCTTAGAAGTGTGGGTATAGCACAGGTTATGCTTCAATGCGGTCTTTTTGTAACGGCGGAGCGTTTTGAAAGTGGTCTTTTCCCGTCCTTGTTTACCCATTTTACAAGACGTGAGGACAGTGCCATGAACAGTGGACGACTGGACGAGGAGCTCGGCAGGATGAGCCAGATCGTAGACAATCTTGATGAAAATTCCCTGCTTCTGCTAAATGAGTCCTTTGCAACCACTACGGAAATTGAGGGCTCGAATATAGCGTATGACATTATACGCGCGATTCATGAGGCAGGTGTTAAAATTGTGACTGTAACCCACCTACTGTCGTTTGCACAGAGGCTTTACCGTGAAACAGAGGAACTGCAGGAAAATGCAGCCCGCACTTCGACTGATTATGGCTGGAGAAACGGCGTGGTTTTCTTCTGTGCGGAAAGACTTCAGGATGGCAGCAGGACCTATCGTATGAAGCAGAGTGTACCTGAGCTTACAAGCTTTGGTCTTGATCTTTATAAGGATATAATTGGAAATGATATAGAATGATGACCCTAGGGGGACGGGGTTGTTGGTCCAAAATCAAAAAATTTTGAACCAACAACCCCGTCCCCTTAGGGTCATCTTTTCAAACCGACACCATCGGCGCCATACTCGCCCTCGGCTTACAATTTCTGAACCAAGAACCCCGTCCCCCTAGGGTCATCCCTAAGGCTTCGCTGACAGGTATTCAAGTATACCGTCAATTGATATTTCGTTTACGTTTATTGTGTTTACGGCTTCGTTGATATCCCACAGATAGTGCGCATCCGAGTCGGTTATTACCCTGCAGCCTTCAAAGTAGGGGTGCTCACGTCTCATACGGTGGAGATTGCCCATATCCTTGCATTCGAAGGTTGTAAAGCTGCTGTCGGGCGGAATGAAGCCAAGGTTTGAAATTACACTTGTTGTGGATTTATCCACATGTGCCGGAATCATTACACCGTTGAAGGGAAGAAGGGCTTTAGGCACATCCGAAAAGCCGATGGAGGTGGCATTTATCAGCAGGTTTTCAAGCTCGCCCTTAATCCCGTCATTTTCGTCACAGATGTACTGGTGGCCAAAAACCTCGGGGTTATTTTTTATGGGAAGAAGGCGCTCATATACATATTCACTGAAGCCGAGCGCATCACGAAGGGTGTGGAAAAGGCACACAACATGGGCCTCTTCCTCGGTTGTCAGCTCCATTCCCGGAATGACAAGTACCCCCATTTCTTCGCCGCATTTCATGGCTGCGCCACAGTTCAGACAGCTGCCATGGTCTGTGATGGCTATTGCCTGCAGACCCTTCAGGGCTGCCATTCCTACGATATTGGCCGGTGTCATATCGTTGTCTCCGCAGGGTGACAGACAGGTGTGTATATGAAAATCGTAGCTAAGCGAGTGCATTAATCAGGCTGTTAACCTTAAGGGCGGCCTCAAAAATGGGAAGCTCAGTTTTAAAAACGGTGATATTCTGGACCTTTGCCTTATCGATAACCGTCGGCTCAAGCATTGTTCCCTCGGCCATGATGATACAGGCGCAGTCGGTAAGGGAGGCTACCGCAAGAGCGTTGATGTTTCCCATGATTGTGACCCAGGCTGCACCGGCAGGTGCCTTGCTCATTGAAATACTGAGAAGGTCGCAGCAGAAGGGCTTTGTGATTTCGCGTGTCATATCACCCTCACTTAAAAGGGTAAAATCCTTAATTGTTAATAAATCGTTGTTTGTCATGACTGATTCCTTTATTTTAACAGAGGACATCCGCCATGTAGCTGTTCATGAAAGATGTCCTCTTTATTTTGTATTTACAGATGGGAGAACTCATCCGATATCTTGTGGATATATTCACGCAGAATATGGATGCAGTCCTTTTCGTTGGCTATTCCGCGGACGATATCCTTTGCAAGGGCCTTGCAGGTGGGAGCACCACAGGAACCGCAATCCAGCCCGGGGAACTTGTCACAGAGCTCATTTACCTTTGAAACCATGTTAAGGCTTTCAAGCATATTGTCGCCGAGCTTGAAAACAGGAACGTATTCAACATCCTTCGTCCAAAGCGGATGAATGTCTGTCGGAGGCTCATGAGTTCTGGCTACAGGCATATATTTCCTCAGACTCTTCAATTTTACGACTGCAAGGAAGGGGTTTTCAACCTGCAGAACACCGCCCACGCATCCGCCGGGACAGGCATTGAGCTCGATGAAGGAAAGCGTCTTTGAAAATTTTCTGTCCTCAAGGTCCTCAAGAACCTTTATTACATTTTCTATGCCGTCTGCGGCCAGGTATGAATCCGTGAGCAGTCCGCCTGCCTCACCGCCGGAGCTTCCCCAGCTGATTCCGATATTGCCCGACTTGGACAAATCCTCAACCCTGTCCTCCTCGACCACACGAGTCATTGAAGAAATCAGGCGGGGATAAATATCCTTGATTGCAACAACCTGGTCCACATCACTCTTTTCATAGCCTAAAGGCTGTTTGACAGAGGTAACCTTTGCAGGACACGGGGAAATAAAGAAAATTCCGATGTCTTCAGACGGAAGACCTGTTTTTTCCATCGCGATATGGCGTGCGGCTTCCGCAGCAATTTCCATGGGTGGCTTGATAGGCATAAGGTGCTCGATCAGGTTCGGGAAACGTACCCGGATAAGCCTTGTGACTGAAGGACAGGCAGTACTGATAAGCGGCCATTTATCCTTATGCTCCTCGATATACTTTCTGGACAGCGAGGAAACGATTTCGGCTGCCGAGCTGACCTCGAAAACATCATCGAAGCCCATATCTTTCAGGGCCGAAAGCACGATATTAATATCATCAAGATTGTTTGCCTGCGCATAAAGAGATGGTGCAGGAAGTGCAACGACATATTTATATTCGCTGATATTATCCATTGTATCGGTGGTTGCAAGCTTGGCGTGATTTTTACAGATACGGATACATTCGCCGCAGTCGATACAGAAATCGTTTGTGATGACCGCCTTGCCGTTGCGCACACGGATTGCCTCGGTCGGACATCGTTTAATGCAGTTTATACACCCTTTGCATAAGCTCTCAGCAAGGTGAACTGAGGTATAAAACTTCTCCATAATAATCAATGATCCCCTTAAATTTTAATGGTCGGTTTCAGAAATATATCTTCATAGTAACAGTGGTACCAACCCCAATTTTGGTATCAATGTCCATTTCGTCTGAATATTTTTTCATGTTCGGGAGTCCCATTCCTGCTCCGAAGCCGAGTGCACGGACATTTTCGGAGGCAGTTGAATAGCCGGCCTGCATGGCAAGGTCGATATCCTTTATGCCGGGTCCCTTATCCTTCAGTATCATGGTAATGTCGGAGGCGGTGATGATGACATCGATTACGCCACCGTTGGCATGGATGACCATGTTGATTTCGCCCTCATACATGGCTATGGAAACCTTACGTATGACATCGGGATTGACACCCATCATTTTAAGCTTTGATTTTACGTCGCCCGAAGCTTCACCTGCACGGGTGAAGTCCTCTGTGGTGATATTGTATTGTAATTTTATGGATTCACTCAATACGGAACACCTCCACGCAGACCATTATCGTAAAGCATACCGCATGCATTGAACATACGGTGGTCGGTGCACAGCAGGGCAATGTTGCGCTCCTTTGCCATTTCAATCATTTCATCCGTAGGCTTTTTGCCGCGGATGAATACAATACAGTAAATATCAATCATTTCCGCGGTACGGATAACCTGTGGATTGCACAGACCGGTGAGCAGTACAGCCTGGTCCTTGACAAAGGCGAGTACATCGCTCATCATATCGGAACCGCAGGCAGAATGGATTTCTCTTTCTTTCTGATCTTCGCCGCACATATATGTGCCATGAAGAATGGTAGCAACATCAGCAATGGTCATGGGCTTTATTCCTTTCGTATTGTGTTTTGACGAATAGTAACGATTTATCAGATATTTTACCATAATTATATAAAAATTACAATACAAATTAAGACAACGGCGAAGATTTATGTAACTATTCGCTGCTGTTAAGCTTCTCCCTGTTTACTGCCTGAATTTCATGTTACCGATAAAGGCGGAAGCGAAGCCTTCATCGGAAGCCATATCTATGCAGGAGGTGTTTTGGGCGAGAAAACGGAGGGTTTTTTCTGCATTTTCTATATTGCCTGAAACACATTCAGCGATATATTTGTCGAGTCCTGCCAGACAGCTGTTTCCGACCGGAAGAATCCGGAGGTTTTCGGGGAACAGGCCGATACGGTGTATTTTTTCGGGATATAGTCCGCTTCCCATGCCTCCTGCAAGATAAAGGACGGAGGGGACAGACGGATATGATGCCGGGGCGGATGAAGAATCCGCGGACAGTATATCAATACCGGCACGTATGGCGGCCTTTGCCGTCTGAAGCTCGCGTATATCTGCCTGTGTAAGACAGAGCGGTGCGCCATTGCAATCGTATGCAAAGCAGAAGGCTTTCATTCCCGGGTCTGTGAAGGCGCCTTCAGAATCTATTATATTGTGGGACAGAAGCCAGTCAGTCAGCTCCAGAACGCCGCTTCCGCATAAGCCCTCGGGCGCGTTTTCACCCATGACATGGCAGACGGGCATTTCGGCCTCTGACCGGGAAGGCGGGGTATTCTGCAGGTGGTCTATGGCACCATCGATACAGGCCATGCCGCAGCTGATATTGCCACCCTCGAAAACGGGACCGGCTGCGGTAGAGGTTGCAACAAGGCGCCCCGGACATGCAAGGACTATTTCACCGTTTGTTCCGAGGTCGACAAGAAGACCGGCAGTTTTGTTTATATTTGTTTTATCAAAATAGCAGTCAAAATTGAGAGCATACATTCCGGCTATGATATCACCGCCGATAAAGGAAGAAGCCCCGGGAAATACTGTAAGGGTGGACGAAACCGGTCTGCCCGGCCACAGCTCCCCGAATATGCCTTCGGCATCCTGCTTACGAAGCTCCAGCGTCTGAGGTCTGAAGGGATATTGTGCCATACCGGAGCAGTCAAGTCCGAGAAAAAGGTGGACCATAATTGTATTGCCGGCCAGGACAATCGATACGGAGTCAAAGTCCTTAGGAAGAGAGTTGAAGCTGCGGATGCAATTTGCAATTCCCTTGCGTACTGCGTCGGAAAGCCTTTTGCCGCCTGCCTCGACGGAGTATTTAAGCCTGGTGATTACGTCTGCACCATATGTGCATTGCGGATTCATAAAACTGCGGGAGCCGAGACGCCGGCCGTCGCTTCCGTAGAAGACAACAGCTATCGTGGTGGTTCCGAGATCTACTGCAATATAAATTTTAGAGGAATCTAAGGCAGCTCCGCTTTTTTTGTGTGCTTCGGGAAGCGTAAAGGAGTCGAGGATTTCCATTCTGCCGTTATCGGGAAGTTCCAATACGGTTGCTTCTGAAATCTGTGAGGTGCAGGCCAGACGCCATCCGGCCTCAAGCTCCTGCTCACTGAAAAATTCCGCATCACGCGGGGATATATCGACATGTCCTGTAATTATGCGGACCGCACATTTTCCGCAGCGGCCGGTTCCGCCACAGAGGGCAGAAACGGGAACTCCGCTTTCTTTGAGCAGATCGAGGATATTCTGTTTTCCTTTTGGGTTAAGAGTATATTCCATGTGCTTCTCCATGTATGCTTCCGATGATTTTGAAACCGTGAACGGTTTTAACGTGTACTGCCGGTGTTGAGAGCTGTGTCTCCGACACCTTTTCTCAATTATACTGTCGAAAACTTCTTTTGACAAGCATCACAGCATAGTGTAACCGCTTACATAGACAAATGTACGCGCCTCGCGAACAAAAGTAACTATTGATTTTGTGCAGAAAACATGGTATATTAAATTCAATTGTGGGGTTTTGCGCCCTTTTGGCGTTTAACACTCACTATAAGACAATTCAAGGAGGTTTTAAAATGGGTTCATTGAAGGGAATTCCTTATAATGGCACACCTGAGCAGGAAGCACAGCTTCGTGCAATCATTGCCGAGATGAAGGATGAGAAGGGTGCATTGATGCCTATTCTTCAGAAGGCTCAGGATATTTTCGGTCACCTTCCTTATGAGGTGCAGAAGATCATTTCAGACGAAATGAATATCCCGATTGAAAAGGTTTACGGCGTAGTTACATTCTACGCACAGTTCTCCCTTTATCCGAAGGGAAAGTACAGAGTATCTGTATGTCTTGGTACAGCCTGCTACGTAAAGGGTTCAGGTGATGTTTACGACAAGCTTATCGAAAAGCTCGGCATCCAGGGCGGACAGTGTACGGCTGACGGAAAGTTCTCGCTTGAGGCTTGCCGTTGTGTAGGTGCCTGCGGTCTTGCTCCCGTTATGACTGTAAATGATGATGTTTACGGCAAGATGACAGTAGATAAGATTGACGAAGTACTTGCAAAGTACAACTGATTCGTCTGACTGCCCTATGGCAGAGGGATGAGGATAAAAACTTAATTAACCGGACCATCAGCTTTAGGCAGTGCCTTTTGCCTGGAGGTTAAGAAAGGATATATTGGAAGATAAGTATGGGGATGCCTGAAATTTCACTCAACATTCTGGATGTGGCGCAGAACTCGGTCAAGGCCGGTGCAAAGCTCATAACCCTGGAATGCTGTGCGGATACGGAAAAGGATACGCTGACGGTTGTCATTGATGATGATGGCTGCGGTATGACGAAGGAACAGGTCGAGGCGGTGACGGATCCGTTTTTCACTACGAGAACAACCCGCAAGGTCGGACTTGGAGTACCCTTTTTCAAGATGGCGGCAGAAAGTACGGGCGGAAGCTTTGAAATCAAATCGGAGCCGGGCGTCGGAACAACCGTCACCTGCGTATTCATACTGTCGAGTATTGACAGGATGCCCTTAGGGGATATGGTCAGTACCGTTCATATGCTTGTTACGCTGAATGAAAACATAGATTTTATTTACAGGTACAGGATTGATGAAAGAGAATTTGTCCTTTCGACAAAGGAATTTAGGGAAATACTCGGAGATGTCCCTTTTTCGGAGCCTGAGGTTTCGGAATACATAAAGGAATATCTTAGGGAAAACACCGAAGAGGTGACAGGGAATGCCGTACTTTAACGGCATTTGTGAGTAATAATGAATTCATATTATTTTTATAAGGAGGAATACCATGAAGTCTCTTGAAGAATTAAAAGCTATCAGAGAGAAAATGCAGGGCAGCGTTGCACTCAGAAGTGAAGACAGCGACTCAGTAAGAGTTGTAGTCGGTATGGCTACCTGCGGTATCGCCAGCGGTGCACGTCCTGTGCTTACCGCATTATCGGATGCAGTTCAGGAACGCGGCCTTTCGAAGGTTGCAGTTACACAGACAGGCTGCATCGGTCTTTGCCAGTATGAGCCCATCGTAGAGGTTTATGAGCCCGGCAAGGAAAAGGTTACATATGTAAAGATGAATCCTGAAAAGGCCCTTGAGGTAGTTAATCGCCATCTCGCAGGCGGTCAGGTTGTTACAGAATATACAATCGCATCAACCAATCTTTAATCCAATGAGGAGGTAAAAAATGTATCGTTCACATGTATTAGTATGCGGTGGAACCGGCTGTACTTCCTCAGGAAGTCAGAAGATTATGGACACACTGCGCAGTGAAATCGCTAAGGCCGGCCTTGAAAAGGAAGTATCAGTAGTTCAGACAGGCTGCCATGGTCTTTGCGCACTTGGTCCCATCATGATTATCTATCCCGAAGCAACCTTTTATTCAATGGTTAAGGAAGATGATATCTCTGAAATCGTTTCAGAGCATCTCTTAAAGGGTAGAATTGTTACCCGTCTCGTTTATGAAGAGACAATTACCAGCGAGGGCGTTAAGTCACTTGCTGACACAGCTTTCTACGGAAAGCAGCATCGTATTGCACTTCGTAACTGTGGTGTCATCAATCCCGAGAATATCGATGAGTACATCGGTACACGTGGATATGAGGCACTTGGCAAGGTACTTACAAGCATGACTCCCGACGACGTAATCAACGTAATCCTTGATTCAGGTCTTCGTGGACGTGGTGGCGCCGGCTTCCCTACTGGTAAGAAGTGGCAGCTCGCAAAGAACCTTGTTCAGGACGGCGGACAGAAGTATGTCTGCTGTAACGCCGATGAGGGTGACCCCGGTGCATTCATGGACCGTTCAGTTCTTGAAGGCGATCCTCATGCAGTTCTCGAGGCTATGGCCATTGCCGGCTATGCTATCGGTGCTTCACAGGGTTATATCTATGTTCGTGCTGAGTATCCTATCGCTGTTCAGCGTCTTAACATCGCTATCGGACAGGCAAGAGAGTACGGCTTACTCGGAAAGAACATTTTTGATACAGGCTTCGATTTCGATATCGAATTAAGACTTGGTGCAGGTGCATTCGTTTGTGGTGAGGAAACAGCTCTGATGACCTCTATCGAGGGTAATCGTGGTGAGCCCCGTCCCCGTCCTCCGTTCCCTGCAGTTAAGGGTCTTTTCCAGAGACCTACCATCCTCAACAACGTTGAGACCTATGCAAATATCGCACAGATCATCCTTAACGGTGCTGACTGGTTCAAGGCTATGGGTACAGAAAAGTCAAAGGGTACAAAGGTATTCGCTCTTGGCGGAAAGATTAAGAATACAGGTCTCGTAGAGGTTCCCATGGGAACAACACTTCGTACCATCGTTGAGGAAATCGGCGGCGGTATCCCCAATGGAAAGAAGTTCAAGGCAGCTCAGACCGGTGGCCCTTCAGGCGTTTGTATTCCTGCTGAACATCTTGATGTTCCGATCGACTATGATAACCTCATTGCAATCGGTTCAATGATGGGTTCGGGCGGACTTATTGTTATGGATGAAGACAACTGTATGGTTGATATCGCTAAGTTCTTCCTTGAGTTCACTGTTGATGAGTCATGTGGTAAGTGTACACCTTGCCGTATCGGTACAAAGCGTCTTTATGAAATGCTTGACAAGATTACAAAGGGTCAGGGTACTCTTGAGGATCTTGATAAGATGGAAGAGCTCTGCTACTACATCAAGGACAATGCACTCTGCGGCTTAGGCCAGACAGCTCCCAACCCTGTTCTTTCAACACTCCGTTACTTCAAGGATGAGTACATTGCTCACGTTGTTGATAAGAAGTGTCCTGCAGGCGTATGTAAGGGACTCCTTCAGTTCTCAATTGACAAGGATAAGTGTATCGGCTGCGGTATGTGTGCTAAGCAGTGTCCCGGTTCTGCAATTTCAAGAACAGACTACATCGCACCCGGCAAGAAGCTTGCTGCAATGGCAATCGATCCTGCAAAGTGTGTTAAGTGTGGTGCTTGTATGGGTACCTGTAAGTTTGGCGCTATTTCAAAGAAGTGATTCAGGAGGACAGAATAATGGCAGATATTAATTTAAAGATAAATGGCATAGATTGCACGGCACCGGCCGGCTCTACTATCCTCCAGGCAGCAAAGCTTAACGGATTTGAGATCCCTACACTCTGCTACTTAAAGGACATCAACGAAATCGGTGCTTGCCGTATCTGTGTAGTTGAAGTAAAGGGTGCACGTTCACTCGTAGCTTCATGTGTATACCCCATCAACGAAGGTATGGAGGTTTATACAAATTCACCCAAGGTTCTCAAGGCAAGAAAGAAGACCTTACAGCTCATCCTTTCAGATCACAACAAGAGCTGCTTAAGCTGTGTACGCAGCGGCAACTGTGAGCTTCAGAAGCTCTGCAAGCAGTATGGTGTTGAGGATGAGAACTTATATGCAGGTGTTATGAACACCTCAGAAATTGATGGTTCAGCTGCTCATATGTTCCGTGACAATTCCAAGTGTATCCTTTGCAGACGCTGTGTTGCAGCCTGCTTAAATACACAGGGTATCGGCGTTATCGGAGCTAACGAGCGTGGCTTCAAGACAAATATCGGTTCTGCATTTGAGGTTGGTCTTGCAGAGACAAGCTGTGTATGCTGTGGTCAGTGTATCGCTGTTTGTCCTACAGGTGCTCTTTATGAGAAGGACTTCACCGAGGATGTTATTGCAGCTCTCAACGATCCCGAGAAGTATGTTGTTGTTGAGACAGCTCCCGCTGTTCGTGCAGGTCTTGGCGAAATGTTCAACAATCCTATCGGAACAAATGTTGAAGGCAAGATGGCAGCAGCTCTCCGTCGTATCGGCTTCAAGAAGGTATTCGATACAAACTTCTCAGCAGACCTTACAATCATGGAAGAGGGTACAGAGTTCCTCGACAGAGTAAAGAACGGCGGCGTTCTTCCTATGATTACATCATGTTCACCCGGATGGATCAAGTTCTGCGAGCATTACTATCCGGAGATGCTTCCTAATTTTTCATCCTGCAAGTCTCCTCAGCAGATGTTTGGTGCAGTTACCAAGACATACTTCGCAGAGAAGATGGGTATTGATGCAAAGAATATCGTTATGGTATCAGTTATGCCCTGTACAGCAAAGAAGTTCGAAATCGGCCGTGCAGATCAGTCTGCAGCAGGTGTTCCTGATGTTGATATCGCTATCACAACAAGAGAACTTGGAAGACTTATCAAGAGATACGGCATTGATTTCAACGCACTTCCCGATGAGGGCTTTGACGATCCTCTTGGCGAGGGCTCAGGTGCAGCAGTTATCTTCGGTGCTACCGGCGGTGTTATGGAAGCAGCTCTCCGTACCGTTGTTTGGAAGCTTACAGGCGAGAAGAACGACAGCCCTGTAGAGTTCAAGGAAGTACGTGGCGTAGAAGGCATCAAGGAAGCTACATACGATGTTGCAGGTCTTAAGGTTAACGTTGCAATCGCTTCAGGTCTTGCAAATGCACGCAAGGTTCTTGATATGGTTAAGTCAGGCGAGAAGAACTATCAGTTCATCGAGATCATGGCTTGTCCCGGCGGCTGTGTAAACGGTGGCGGACAGCCTCAGGTTGACGGCAATACACGTAACTTCGAGGATATCCGTGCTCTTCGTGCTAAGGCTCTTTATTCAATCGATGAAGCTAACAAGATGCGTTTCTCACATGAGAATGAATCAGTTAAGAAGCTTTACGCTGAATATCTTGGCGAGCCCGGCAGCCACAAGGCTCATGAGCTTCTCCATACAAAGTATGTTGCACGTAAGGTTAACGAGTAATTTAATATTGAATTAACAATATCAGTTCAAAATGCCTCCAGACTCAATTTTGGGTTTGGAGGCATTTTTTATCAATATGGATGTATTGATTAATTTGTTAACTATTTCTTAACTGTTTTTTGTCCAAATCTTATCCTTGGCGTGATAGAATGAGAATGATATCAGGTGAATGTTCCGGTGGCTGTATTTATCAGCATTTTTGCTTTACGAATAAAGGAGCATCGGATGTATTATTAAAAGAATATGGGAGGACAAGGGAAATGAAGGGTATGAAACGTACAAGAATCATTGCATTGGCTATGCTTATGGTAATGATTATTTCTATGCTTCCGGTCAGTGAGGTCAGCGCTAAGACTACCAAAAAGGCAGGACCGGTTTTAAGGGAAAACAGTGCCGTACTCTATCTGAAGGACAAATACGCTACATCCTGTCAGCTGCAGATAGACAATGCTGCTTCAAATGCAGAAATAACCTACAAATCGTCGAACAGTAAGGTTGCAACAGTAAGCAGCACAGGTAAGGTTACGCCTTTAAAGAAGGGAAAAGCAACGATTACTGCTGTTGTAAAGCAGAACAGGAAAAAGTATACGCTTTCCTTTGATTGTACGGTTAAAAAGGCTTCATTGTCCTTCGGCACAAGTAAGGCGAAGAATACAACCGGGGAGAAGGCAGCTTCTATTGAGGTTGGGAAGACCTTAAAAACAGGACTCAGGCTGAACGGTGAAATTGCTTCGGTTTATACAAAGTCCAATACAGAAAATTATAATGTCAGGGCGACTGTATACAGTGCCAAAACAGGGAAAAAGCTTGCTTCATACAAAAATGCCGGTGACAATAAATATGTTACGGTTTCAGAAAACGGACGTATTACCGGAAATAAGGCGGGCAGGTACTATATTGATTTTACCAGCTATCCCAAGGGACTTAGCAGCCGTATTTACGTTACGGTAAGCAAGGCTAAAAAGCCAAAGACGCCTGAAAAAACTGAGAATGTCGAAACGCCCGAAGTGCCCACAGAGTCAGAGGATGGTGAAGAGGACGGAAAGCAGTCCGATGCAGGTACTGTTTTTGTGACACCCGCTCCTTATGCGCAGAATATCCCGGATGTTCCGACCACTCCCGCACCCTCTAAAGACGACAAACACACAAAATATCTCGTAAGCTTTAAGGCTGCAAAGGGCATGGAGAATATCGGAGCAGAGCTTCCGGAGGCTGCCGAATATGAAGACGGTACTCTGGTCGATAAGCTCCCGACGCCGTATCTTTTCAATGGAATCTTTATATTGATATGTACGAATTTACAGCTGTTCAGGATAAGATGACGGTCGATTGGAATAATGAAGTCAGTTTAGATGCTAACGGATACTATGTGGATTATATCTACGGATCTGAATACACGCTTCCGACACCTGATATAACAGGCTGCACCTTTAAGGGATGGAATCCCGTAGGAGCCGGCTGGAAGAATACAACAGACACAGAAAAAATAATAGTTCCAGGAAATAATCATCTTGATTTTGATGCGTTAACTGATGATTGTATAAGTCTGACAGCGGTTGTTGTGGCAAATACTTACGGTATAAGCTGGGATACATGCGCAGTGAATGACAGTGTAACAATTACCGCTGCAGGGACTGAAAGCGTCCGTTTTGATGAAGGAAGCAATATAACAGTTCCCGAGCTGTCATCGGATAAGTGGGATTATCTTGAGAAGACCTATACCTTTGAGGGATGGTATACAAAGAAGGATGGTCAGGGAAAGAAACTGGATGATAGTTTTGATGAATTAATCACCACAGATACTACTTTTTATGCGAACTGGACTGCATCGGATAGGATTTGTACGGTTACGGTGATTTTTGAGAATGATGAGTCAGTCAGCTATGAGGTTGGGTATGGCAAAATTTACGAAGAAGTCGCCAATGTGGATTATATACTTGAAACGGTTGTTTTGGAAGACAATGCTTATGGAGAGTTCGCCGGGTGGATTGTATGTGACAAAGCCGGTAATCCCAAATTAGATTCAGATAATAAACTTCAAAACTGGGAATCTTATAAATCAACGAAGGTTGATGAAGATATAACGCTGTATCCACAGTGGGATTATTATTTATGGTTGTTTGGAGAAAGAGTAAATTCAATAGAGAGCAATAAATTAAAACGCAATTATGCACCCAATGCGGCAGAGGGTGGAGTGGCTACCTTTGATATCTCAACGTTTACGATTACTCTGGATAATTGTGAAAGCGTGATTAAGTCCGAAGATGCGCTGTCATCTGCTCAGATATCAAATTATTATTTGGATGATGGTGTGAGAAAGTATAAATATGAACAAATAAAGGCAAGTATACTGTCTAAAATTAATACCGACACGTTAAACATAGAATTAAAGGGTGAAAATTTGATTGACGTGGTTCTATCAGAGATTAACGGAGGATGTAATTATGGAGCCATCGCTATATGCAGGTCAAATTTGTGCATTATCGACTCACAAGACAATAGGGGGAAGCTCACGGTACATGTTGATGATAGTGGCTCATCTGCAGATTATATATTCGGAATTTGTGTACCAGACGATACCTATTTTCAGGGGAGCGAGAACAGTTCTCCTGCGGTATATTTGTGGATAGGATGTGATATATATAACAGGGAAAAGTATTTCAATCAGAATGCAGGACTGTGTGGTACGTATTATATGTCAGATGTAATATTAAAAGGTGATAAATTAAATAATCTGTACGGCATTATTGAACGTAATGCAGGCTCGTTGATTAGCGGAAGTCTGTTTATACTGGTAGATTATGTCATACGTACTGGTAAAAAGAATAATGCTATACATACATCCTTTGGTAGTTCGATGAATGAGGAAAGGAATCTCGATTTTAATATAGTAAGTGATGCAGCAGAATATGCACTGTTTGGTATTGGTGAGTATTATGAATATGAACTTTGGTTGCATCTTCCCGAATTTGAAGCTATGGATCGTTATGAAGCTTACAAACACCAGTTATCAGGTAAGGTTTATGTTGGCAGTTATGATAAAGATTTTAATCATTTTAGATTCAGACAGTGTTGTGCATACGGAATGAATGATATGCAACTGATTAGTGATCTGTTGTATGATGGTTTTTTGGAAAAAAATGTAGGTGATGAATAAAAGTACGGATTTACAGCTTCCGGGTAGTATTCCATACTTGTTTATGAGCGGATTGTTTTACATATCATTAACCGGAGCAGTCTACTCCCATCGCAAGGTAGTAAACTGCTCCGTCCGCTCTGATAACCGAAAGGAGCTGAACTCTGTCTATCAGAAAAGTACGCACTGATTTCGAATCCGTGATAACATTTCTGCGCTGCTGTCGTCATGTTAGACAACATATCTGGTGTCAGCAGGATAGTAACGATTACCGGACGGTATTTCTTGACACATAAATCCGACTGATGCTATAATTACTTCAGAAATCCCCTGTAGAACAGGAGGAATCTTATTGGGAAAACATCGCAAAACCTTGCAGGAGCTTACGATAAAGGATAACTTCATGTTTGCTGCGGTGATGCTTGAACCGGAGAATGCAAAGGGGCTGCTGGAGCTTGCACTCGGAATACAGGTAGAACATGTGGAAGTATCCTATGAGAAGAGTATCGTTTATAATCCTGAATATAAGGGCGTACGTCTGGATGTGTTTCTGAAGGATGATGCAGGAACTCATTTCAATGTGGAAATGCAGGCAGCATCACAGCGGCTTGAAAAACGTTCGAGATATTATCACAACCAGATAGACATGGAAATGCTTGTGAGCGGAGCCGATTATGAAACACTTCCGGATAATTATGTGCTGTTCATATGTGACTATGATCCTCTCGGACTGAAGAAGTATAAGTATACGGTTCGGCATACTCTCGAGGAGGACGGAAGCTATGAATACAGGGACGGAAGCCATACGGTATTTTTAAGTACGGTCGGAACCAATGATGAAGCTGTGCCGGAGGCACTTGTTAAATTTCTAAAGTATGTAGCTGCAGAACCGGAGAATTCAGAAGATGATTATGGGGACAGTTATGTAAGGCAGCTGCAGAAATCTGTTAAGAAAATCAAAATAAGTCGCGATATGGAGGGCCGCTATATGTTATTCGAGGAAATGATGAAAAATGAATACAAATCGGGACATGAAGACGGTCTGAAGGAAGGATTGGAAAAGGGGAAAATCGAAGGAAAAATCGAGGGAAAAATCGACAGTATTATCAGTATTCTTTTTTTACGCTTTGAAATATCGGACGAATTATCTAAGAAATTGCATATGATAAGTGATGAAAATGCAATTCTGAATCTGCTTGTTTCTGCAACAAGGGCGGTATCTGTCGAGGAGTTTGAAAAAGAACTGAATAGGGTACTGACGAATCAGAATGAATCAACAGTTAAAATTTAAAGCAAAAATTTAAAGTAAAAATTTAACAGGGGAATTCTGAAAAACGGTTCGGCACTGCTGAATCGTATTTTTATAGAGAATGTGTATTTGGAAATACCGGAAGACTCTCCGGAACAGAGCAGATTGAAGCCCATCAGCAGGAAGGCAAATATTTTCAGACCATATTCAGCAAGCTCACAGACAGCCATGTCGCTTTCACGGAAGAAGAGGCGGACAATCGGCCCGGTAAAGAATTCACAGCAGATAAAAGCGAGGATACTCAGGAAAAACTGAAGAAGAAGCGCGTATCTGAAAAGCTTCCGGCAGGCCTCCTGGTTCTGTGCCCCCTT